>JBIKKO010000060.1:0-18007 GCA_044360315.1 Oligoflexales bacterium | reverse complement strand
GAGCACTAACACCATCTTGCTCGCTAGCTCCGTCTAGGACGCGGCTAATAAATTTAGATTCCAAGTTCTTCTCTAAAATTGTCGGACGACCAGTGCGCAGTAAATCATATAGTCCTTCAACACCAAGCCGTCTGTATCTGTCCAGCCATTTTAAGACCCAATCCCGTGACCGCTTCAACTGCTGCATGATCATTAGTGACGACCACTTTTTTTGTCGTAAACGACGGCCATTAGCCGATCTGCGATTGGTGCGTACTCCTTGAGCCGCGCCAACTTTTTCAGTTTCTTAATTGAACCTCTTCTGTCATTGTTCATTTAGTACCTTCTTTGTTAGCAGTGATTTCTCTTATCCGAGAAAAAAACCAATGTTAACAGGAAGGTATGTTTTTGTTCACGAACTTTTTGTAATCCGTATTACTTTGCAATCAATGGAAATCGTTCAGGCGCTTCAAGAATTTCAACAGAAAGGTCGATGTCTAAATCCGGCCAGTATAATTTGCCGGTCGGGCTTAGGCTCACATTTAAAATCTGATTTATATTTGTGTTTTTAAACCAAGGGAATTTTTCATATGACATGAAATATTCTTTACCGCGAATGAGAATCCAAATTCCGAACCCGGAAATGTTTTGTATTTCAATTTCCGAAATATTCTTGCCAGCGACGCTTGAAGTCATCTGCATGGTCCTCCACAGTTTTTTGTATCTCAATAAGATCTTTGCTATTGAAGCCTGCGTAATCTGCAAGAGCCACAGTGGGTTCCAACCAAAACTTGGCTTCGCCCTCTGGTGACGAAACATGTACGTGTATCCTAGGCTCTTCTCGTGAAAAGAAGAAGTAACGCCTATTTCCTTCTCTGTAGATTGTCGGACTCAAATTAAATCCTCCCAATCCTATCATAGCACGATGTTGAACGAGGAAAAAAGCATGATCTAGGTTCGAGAATCTGAATTACGGGCCCTTATTGCATTTAGTCAAGTGTAATGGCTCATGATATAATTCTAAAAGTGGCCTAAAGAAGGACAAACGTCGCAAGCGGCACGTAAAAAGCTGCGGATTTTTAAAGTGGCCAATCTTGACAGCGTTTCTCAAACCTATATGCATGGCGACACCTCGCCATGCAACCTCTACGAGTAAATGCCGAATCCGGGCGGAGCCTTGCCGAGAAATTGAACCTTTACGAACATGGCCACCTGATGAATATTCACAAGGTGTTAGACCTGTATAGCTTGCCAACGCTCGTTCATTTTTAAAACGACTCATGTCACCCAGTTCTGTGGCAAGAACTCGTGCAGTGACTTCCCCGACCCCAGGTACACTACGGTAAATTTTTTCAAGTTTACTTTGCTTGGCAGCCTGAACCCTCATTTGAGTGGGAATTTCAATAAGCTGAAGGGTAGCAAAGCGCCACTGGGAAAATAAAAATCCTAGCGCTGTCTTTAGCTCTGGGAAAATATCTTGAGCCTCTATGAATTTGAGATAGCGGTTGCTGATCAACTGGTTATTGTCAGGCTCTATCATGCCAAATTGGTGATAGTTTTGCCTTAATTTGACGAGAAATTGTCGTTCGATATTCCACAATCTGTTCTCTTGTCCGAGGAAGGAGACGATCAAGCTCTTGATCAAGATCTGGAATGTAGATGCCTCGCAACCGCTGATCGCTGAGTTCCGCAGCCATTTTTTTTGAATCCCGCAAATCTGTTTTGACTTTATCGTTAGCGGCGACAGCAATTGATGCCGGATTGACAACAATATTTTCGATATTAGCTGCCACCAGTTTACGATGTAGTACAAAACCAGAAAAACCCGCTTCATAAACGGTAGACAGACGCTTGGAGCCAGAAAACCAGTTCGAAAGGCTTCGAGCCAATGCATCAGGGTTAGCTTTGACAGTTGCTGTTTTCACAATTTTTTCTCACAGATCGCTGTTATCGAATAAGTAGCTTTGTGCACGTCAATACCGACATAGACTTCCTTGCCAAGATACGAGATCATAAATACTCCTTCCATTGTTGAGTTTTTTAATACCCTTTAATAATGGAAGGTTTTTTTCTTTCATGCTCTAGGCAGCTAATGCCTAGCAGCCTTCAATCAACTTAGCGACTTTTTGGTTTTGGCGGTTGCAAGCAACCAAGTGGGCCTTGAGACCGATAATCTCTGGGCCCAAATCTTTTCTAGACAGCCTTGCATTCAATAAGTGGTGCCAATGGCAAGGATGAACCGCTTAATTAATGATCAAATTATGGCAATAGTTACGAAAACTTCACTTTTGGCTGGTAGTTAACAGCTGGAAGGCATCGGGGGAAAAGAGGTTTGCAGAGTGGTTCGAATACTGCTTGCAATAGCGGTCTTGGCAGCAGCCGATGCTACTGGCTTAACTGCCATGCGACCAAAACAGCTAGGACTAAACGATACCAACCAAATGGCTGAAGGCCATGACGGCTAAGCCAAGCAATCAGTCCTTTGACACAGATAAACGCAGAAACCGCAGCAACGGCAAGCCCAACACCCATGGCGTCAAATCCAATGTGATTCACCAAATGATGCCCATCCTTAATCGACTTAAATGCGGTAGCAGCAAGTAATGTGGGAAGCCCCAGTAGAAATGAAAACTCAGCGGAAGCCACCGGCGACAGACCAACCCATTGGCCACCAAGGATGGTCATCATTGAGCGGGAGGTGCCAGGCCACATGGCGATACACTGGAGAAGGCCAATTTTGACTGCATCGATGGTGGTTAGATTCTCAACCGAGATGCCGTGGTGACGACGACGGCGAGCCAGCTCTGAGCGGTCCCATACAATCATAACGATGCCACCAAGAGCTAGGGCAAACACCGTGGGCCATTCTTGTTGCAAATAGGTCTTAATGATCTTGTGTAGTATAAACCCAATGACAACGGCCGGTATGAAGGCCGCAGTGACGTTGATTAAAAGTTTTCGGCCCTCAGGCGATCGTCCAAGGAGCCCTGCAAGCATCAATTTAACTTTGCCGATGTATGCATAAAGAACGGCGATAATGGCGCCACTTTGGATCACGATTTCAAAAGCCTCAATGGCATCCATCTGCTCGCGACTAAAGGAGCCATTTCCGCGAAGTCCAAGCCAGCGGTCTACTAATATCAGATGACCCGTTGAGGAAACAGGAAGATACTCAGTCACACCTTCCACTAACCCAAGGATTGCAGCCTGCGTTAACGTGATGATGGGCTGGGTTGCATCAAAGGATTGGCTCAGACTAAGTCCGCCGATGACGCTCAAGAGGATGGTAGCAACAAGGCGAGTTTTCATTTTGGACGGCCTCCAAACTTTGATGCAGGTTAATCCCAGCATGAGACAGAAAAAAACCCAGGATCCAAAGACCCTGGGTTTTTACCCTACAAGGGTAGCCTCATGATTACATCGACGCAGTCACGCCAAGGTTGAACTCAGTTGAGTTCGTTTTGTCGTCTTTTCCTTCATTATTTTTTGTGGTCTTGTTTGCCATCTTCACAAGAGCGTGGAGGCGGCATGCAGCATCAAGCTTGTGCTCAGCGCCGAAACCGTAGGTTAGGCTTGAGATGTCGCCGGAGTCCTTGGCCGCGCCTTGCTTCATTGTCTCATGCATGATCTTTAGGAATGGTGTCGTGTCACCAATCGCATACTTTGCCTGGGCAATGATCGACTGAGTGTTCTTGTCTTTTGCACCATCGACATCTTTTGGTTTGTGCTCCTTGACTGAATCAAATTCTACATCAATCACAGCACCGGCATCAACTTGAACACCGGCTCCGAGGATGGTTTTGTAGCCGTTGCCGTAATTGGTAGAAGTAGCGTTTGCACCATCTTGAACCTTACTTTTGCTACTCGCTGTTTTTACCATCGTGTAGGTAAGGATGGGGCGAGCCATGCCAAAATCACCTTTGTACTGGAGACCTGTCGTGAGGCCTCCTTTTTGTTCAAATTCCACATTTGACGTCTCTTCACTTATGTTCCTTACACCCTCGACTGCTTGAAGCGACACATGATTGTCACCGAAGCTCAACTTCACAGTCGCACCATTATGCTCACCGGCCATGTGACCAAGAGCCATGGAGTCAAAATAGCGATCGATGGAGTCGTAGCTATTCTCAATGCTACCAGCCATTAGAGGCATGCGACCAAAAGTCGCAGAGACCATATCACTAAACTTGTGTGTGATCGTGGCTTGGCGAAGGTGAGGTTGATCGCCTTCGAGGTAGTACTTGATGCTGAGCGAATCACTGCCGTGCTCGCCAGTCACGTTGATCTCAGCTCTCTTAAGATTGATGCCTGAGGTTTTTGTTGTGGATTTGTCTGCGCCATTTGGCTTTGATTCCTCTGTGGTTTGGACATTGTCCACGCGGATTTTTGCGCCAACTTTAATGTTAGCTTTGGATTCTTGGGCAGCTGCAGCAGAAGCCATAGTAGCAACAGCACCAACGACTAATAGATTCTTAACGATCATGAAAATTCCTCCGAAAAAGGTTTGGTTTAGAACCTCAGATAAAAATACTAACAGGAGGAAAAGACAAAAGTCCAGAAATACCGTTCATCATGGCGGGGGGATACCACCGATTGTTTAAAAATGAGTCAGATTACTTTTAATACATTTTATCCTAACCGCTATTGACAGCCCGCTGTCAAAGTTTCTCAGCTCTTGCGTTTCACGCTAAGCGTCAGGGTGAAAACTGCGACCGGCTCGGTCCCGTACTTCTTGGGTACCAGTGCCTTGATCTCTAGCAACGCTTCTTGCCGCTCTGGAGACTCGCGTACGCGGCGCACGAGTTCTTCCACATCTCGGCCACTTTCTGAGACGAAATGCACGTCACCGTCGGCGCGTTTGAGGAATTTTGCTGTCATATCTTTGAAAACAAATGATGCTTTTAGCCCAGATTTAGACATGAGGTTCATAAACAGTAAGCCCCCAGCAAGGTCTGCGCCGATAGCTAATGCACCGAAATACATGCTGTTGAGGTGGTTGCGAGTTCTGCGATTTAGCGGAATGACGATTTCCGTGCGACTCACGCTCACCTCTTTAACCGATGGTGTCACCCACCAGATTAGGGGGATTTTTGTCATGCCAAAAGCTCTCACCTTCATGGTCTCGACCATTTGCTCGAGGCGATTCATTGCGTGGTTCTCCTATATTCAGGCTCTGTTTATAAGTGATGAAACAGTAATAGCAAAAGATATGCGTTTTAATCCCCGTACTCGAGCGAAAACGACGGTGGCGAAATCGTCTGGGTGCCGTCGTCATTCATAGAAATCGTGTCACCCCAGGCAATTTTGATGGTGAGCACCCGCTCCTTGTTTTCTTCGATAGAAAAGCTTTCGTCGAGTTGGAGGTCTCCGGAGGAGAGTGTGAGGGTGGAGTCGACTCCATTTTTGGATGTGACGACAACGGTAGGGTCAAACTCGATTTTAGCTGACGTAAATGCTGAGCCGTCATGATCACTCATATCGGTTTCATGGAAAATAACCTGGCCGCGGTCGATAATCTTGACGGTTTTCGTCTCTCCAGCAAGTAGGTCAACCTCTGTGTTATCGGCCTTGGTTAGCAAAACACCCTTCAGAAGATAGGTTTGGCTGCGCGGTGTGCTATCCCCCTCAGCTCCGAGTGGAGGCGCGTAGATTCCGTGCATTCGTACTTTAAACGACGAGTTTGACGCCGTGGTGAGCCCGCATCCGCTGATGCCTGCGACCAGTAAGATTCGTCCCGTGAGGCTTATGACTGGATTCATCTAAAATCCTCCAAAAGAAGCATTAAACCTAGGGGTGCATCGGGCCAGGGGGGTGGGGGATTTAGTTTTCACCTATTGGGCAAGGTCTGCCTAGAGTGTAAATATCTGTATTTATTGAATTTTATTTTGATTTTAAAGCCTCCCCTAAGTCTGGCTCCAAATAGGCCGAATAGGTTGTAGAACCGGGGGCTTAAGCGTGAAGTTTGATTTTAAAATTTTCTTGGCCCTTTTTTGGGCTTTAGGTTGCCAGAAGTCAGATCAGTCTTCTGACGAGGGATCTGCTTACGAACACCCATCAAAGCCTGGTGCGGTGACTTCGGTTCAATCAGCTCCGACGAAGAGTATCGCTGTCGCCGTCTCCTTGACCGAGGATACGGTCATCTCCCTTGGTACAACAACTGTGACAATCCCAGTAGGCGCGGTGACGGTTGATGCGACGGCCTCGTTAAGCTCTTATGGTGGTGTTTTTATTAATTCTAATGCGGTGAATCTGCAGAGCGAGCCGGTTTTGTTGCGGATCTTTGATATGGGTGGCGTGGACCTTTTGCGCTCATCCATACACAGAGATCTTAGGGTCGACGTGGAGTCGGCAGGACCCGTGGTGCCGCAGCGGCTTGCACTGCTGTTCCACGAAAATGGAGGAGAACTGGATGCGCTGAAGTCTGGCGTTTCAATGCCATCTGTTTCGAAACGGTTGGAGGCAATCGACGGCGGACGCTACAAGGCGTCGTTTGTGACCCGCACACCGCGTCTGGCCGTGACAATGGCAGATTCTGGCGGTGGTTTGCCGGTAGGATTTTCTGAGTTTGTGTGGCCAGCCATTGAAGTTACTGGTCTTAAGGCCAAAGCTATTTCGCCGACTGCGATAAAATTGGAGTGGACATCAGATGCGGCATTGAACGGTGGATTTGCGCTCGCTTATAGTCCTGATGGAGCAGTACTGCCACCGTGTACGCTAGATCGTGTGGTGGAGCCTAGCTTTGATGAGTCGACATCCACCTTTTCGACGCAAATCTCAAGTCTTGTAGATCATCGTACCTACAAGTTTCGAGTGTGCTCCACCTCAAAACGAAATCCTCCAGACTTGTCTCAGGGTTTAGTCACCACGGCAGCGACGCCGGCTAGAGCCTTGGCCACGCTCGGCAATGCTCCTTCAGGTCGGAGCAATGTGACGAGTCTTGATGTGACGGTTGGTGGAACAAACGTTGCGCAGTATAAGTATGCATTGTTGTCAAACGCTACGAACTGCTCCACGGCGTCATATTCAGATTGGATCAACGTAACGAGTAAAATCATTGATCCAGTCGCAGTTGACGGCAGCATGCTGCTTTGTGTTTTAGGACGCAAGGATGAAACCAATCTACAGCTAATTCCTACAACGGCGTCTTGGGTGATTGATCGAACGCCGCCCACGTTTCAAAGTGTAGCGTTGATCAATACGGCGACCGATGGCTCCGTGAATGTACAAGAAAAATCAAATGTAGATCCCATCATTGGCAACCTAAATGCCGTTGGTTATGATGGTGTTCGTTACGCAACCGTAAATACCAGTGTTGACTGCAACGGGACCCTAGCTTATACGCCACAAGTGCCCTCAAGCCAAACACTGCCGCAAACCCCGACAAACGCAATATACAAAGTTTGTCTACAGTTGTTTGATGTGGCTGGTAACGTCACTTATGCACAAAGCCCACCTGTGACCCTTGATCTGGTGCCTCCGGTGTTCACAGACCTTCCTCTTGTCCATGAAGCTTCTGATGGATACATCAATTTTGCTGAACACGCCTCGGGTAACGAACTGATTGGTAGCTCGGTGGGATCTGGCTTTTCACTCGAGGAGTATGTAGTGACAACGTCCACGGCACACTGCAGTGATGCCGGTTCCTATGTGACTACAAAGCCGCTAACGTCAGCGATCCAGCAAGATGGCTCCTACAAGGTGTGCGCAAAGCTGGCTGATGCAGCAGGTAACTTGACGTTTGGATCAAGTGGTGTATTGATAAGGAAAACCACATTGCCATCTTTTGCCGCATTGAGTCTTGGCGATGACGTGGCTGACACTTATCTCAGTATGGCTGACGTTACAAATGCTCGCCCCCTTGCTAAGAACCTTGTCGCCTCGCATCACTCGAGGATTGAGTATGCTGTAGTCGAGGCGTCGATAGCATGTGATGTTGTAAACACATATGGTCTCATGCCAACAGGTGATTCTTCGATCATTCAGGCCAACGATACGGAGTATAAGGTTTGCGTCAAGCTGTCAGACCAAGTGGGAAATCCTCCAGCCTTTGGTGCCTCTGAGGGCTTTTTCGCCCTCATTTCACCACCAACGTGTTCAGCCATGTCCCGAGCGGGAGATGCTCTCGATGGCTATATCAATAGCCTTGAACACCAAAACGTGACGTCTATTGTAGGGTCTGTCTCAAATCAAAGTTCAACGGTCGAAACGTTAGCCTATGCAGTGATGCAAGATGGATTGTCGTGTGATGGAAGCCTGATTTTTGGCTCCGATGAACCAAAGTCTAACCACGTTACGTTTTCCACAGTCGGCTCTTATCGCTTGTGTGCACGAGTCAGTGATGCAGAGGGTCAACATGGTTACTGTTCATCAGAACTGATTAAAGCTGCAAATGTGACCATTGGGTTTACTTCAATTGATCGAACTGCAGTGGTTAGTGATGGCTATCTCAACCAAGTAGAGACAACAACGAACGAAGATCTTGTTTCCAACCTGGTGGGTTCAAACTTTGATGTGGTTAGATATGCATTGACGACCGATAACGATTGTCGTGAGTCTTTGAACTACGAGATCGCTATCCCAGGAACCCAACACTTGTCCCTTGATCTGGACGGATCAACTTACCGCGTTTGTGTTGAACTCTCTGATCTCGCAGGAAACCCTAAGGCATACGGTACTTCAGCCACATTCGTCCTCGATAAACAACCACCAAGCGTCGACTCACTTGATCTTGCGAACGCTGCCTCAGATGGTTTTGTCAACCAAGTGGAGAAAGCAGCATCAGAAGACCTAGTTCGGGTTATCGTTGTCGAGCCTATGACGACGATCTCTTATGCCTTGTCGGGCGAACAATTGGCATGTAATGCAGGTCAACAATGGTCTACCGCTGTCCCGAAGACCAATGATCCAAGTCTTGGATCTGACGGTACCTACAAGGTCTGTGTCAGGCTCGTGGACCTGGCAGGAAATGCGACCATAACGTCATCGGCAGCGTTTGCCCTTGACACCATTCAGCCTGAGTTTACATCCCTGGCTCTTGCCAATGACGCTTCTGATCAATTTATAAATTTGGTTGAGACCGGTCATGAAGTTCCCGTGGTTGGAACCCTGCTCGCATCTGGTTATAATCAAGTAAGTTATATGGTTCTTCCCAGCCAAGCCCTTTGTACAGGTGCGAATACCTACACAAATGCGATGCCGACGGCTCTAAGCTTTGGCGGATTAAATGGGGATTATAAGATTTGTATAAAGTTATCTGATGATGCTGGGAACTTGACACTTGGGTCGTCTGCGATCATTCATGTTGATACCGTTATTCCTAGTTTTACGAGTTTAGCGTTGGGCTCTGATGTTCTTGATCTTGCTTTAAGTATTCAAGATAAAACACTGAGCCACGATCTCGCTGGAGAGTTAGTCGCCTCGGGCTTCGATCGCGCTGAGTATGTGGTTGTCGAAGCGTCGCTCGACTGTTCACAACAAACCGTTTTTGGCATCATGCCAAAGACGAACGCTGCGACCGTCGATACGCATGGAAATCAATATAAAGTATGTGTAAGGTTATCCGACGATGCAGGAAATCCTTCCGCCTACGGATCGACGGCGACCTTTGTCGCTTTGTTGTCGCCTCCAACCTGTGCCGATGTAGCATTGGATAACGATGCTTCGGATGGCTATCTCAATACGGTCGAGCACCTCAATGCCTCTCCAGTCGTGGGCGCCATTAACGGGGAAGGACCTACGGTCACCGGCCGCTCTTATGCAGTGATCGCGTCGACGGCTGCGTGTGATAGCTCACAAAGTTTTGTGGCCACACAGCCCGGGTCCGATCACGGCATGTTTAGTGTCAGTGGTGCCTACAAGGTGTGTGCCCGCGTGGGTGACGGGGCCAGCCAGTATGGATACTGTACGTCACCTCAGATCACATCGGTCATGGCGACCATCAGCTTTACAGCCATTGATCGCACGGCGGTGGTCGCGGATGGATATTTAAATCCAGCAGAGAAACAAGCTGCATCCGCCCTAGTCACCAATCTTGTCGGTACAAACTTTGATACAGCCCGCTACGCCGTCGTGCCAAGTGCGACGACGTGTCATAGTTTAGTCTCCTACGGTAACTCTGTGCCTAAGTCTGATGATGCCGCCATCACCTTAGACGGTGGATCCTACCGGGTGTGTGTCGAGCTTTCCGATGTGGCTGGCAATCCTAAGGCCTATGGCACGTCCGCTACATTTATCTATGATGGCTCAAGCCCAAGCTTTACGGCAATGCCGCTAGCGAATGCGGCTGGTGATGGCTATATAAATTTATCAGAGCATTCACTCACAAGTGAGTTAGCAGGCCCCTTGCAGGCTTCCGGCTATGCCGCCGTTAACTACGCCCTCGTCGCGAGCACGGTGACCTGCGGTCAGTCGCTGTCTTGGGTCAGTGGTATTGCTAAGGCCAATGACTCCGTGTTTGTCGCAAATACAGGCTATAAGCTCTGTGTGCAACTTACGGATCTAGCAGGTAATGTGACCTATGGCTCATCTCCTGAGATCATCTACGATGACGTGATCCCTGTCTTCACGGGAATTGATCTCGTGCATGGTGCCGCAGATGGCTACATAAATGCCGGTGAAGCCAGTGGCAGTGATGGGGTGGTCGATCAGCTATCTGCCTCTGGACATGATGAAGTGCAATATGTAGTCGCACTTCAGAGTGCAGGCTGCTCGTCTCAAACTGGTTACGCAGGGAGTGTGCCGAGTGGGGGGGTCTTTGCAGGTCTTAACGGTGAGTATAAGGTGTGTGTAAGCCTATCTGATACGGCTGGCAATAGGGTATTTGGTGCGTCGGCTTTGGTGCGTGTGGATACGCGAGCGCCTGAGTTTACATCTTTAGCTCTTGGCTCAGACGTGGCAGACCAGTATCTCAGTATGTCGGATGCCCAGCAGGCGACTCCAATAGCTCAAAGCCTTGTAGCGAGTCATTATGATGGAGCATCCTATGCATTGGTTGGTGGTGGCGCGGTCTGTGATGGTAGTCTTAGCTACGGGGTGATGCCTCTAGGTACAGCCTCGGGCATCAGTGTAAACGGGGGATCTTATAAGACCTGCGTAAAACTAACTGATGCGGCGGGTAATAGTCCAGCCTATGGGTCAAGTCCGACGTTTGTGGCCCTGATCACGAGTCCGACTTGCTCTGGGGTGCCTTTATCGGGAGATGCGGCGGATGGCTACATCAATAGTACGGAGCATCAAAACAGCACGCCTATGATTGGCTCTATTGCGGGAGCTAGCAGCACGGTCACCGGCCGCTCTTATGCAGTGATCGCGTCGACGGCTGCGTGTGATAGCTCACAAAGTTTTGTGGCCACACAGCCCGGGTCCGATCACGGCATGTTTAGTGTCAGTGGTGCCTACAAGGTGTGTGCCCGCGTGGGTGACGGGGCCAGCCAGTATGGATACTGTACGTCACCTCAGATCACATCGGTCATGGCGACCATCAGCTTTACAGCCATTGATCGCACGGCGGTGGTCGCGGATGGATATTTAAATCCAGCAGAGAAACAAGCTGCATCCGCCCTAGTCACCAATCTTGTCGGTACAAACTTTGATACAGCCCGCTACGCCGTCGTGCCAAGTGCGACGACGTGTCATAGTTTAGTCTCCTACGGTAACTCTGTGCCTAAGTCTGATGATGCCGCCATCACCTTAGACGGTGGATCCTACCGGGTGTGTGTCGAGCTTTCCGATGTGGCTGGCAATCCTAAGGCCTATGGCACGTCCGCTACATTTATCTATGATGGCTCAAGCCCAAGCTTTACGGCAATGCCGCTAGCGAATGCGGCTGGTGATGGATACATCAATCTATTAGAGCATGCTGCGATGTCAGACATCGCGGGCCCCATCAATGGATCAGACTTTACGGATGTACAGTACGCCTTGGTTCGTGACGCGACCGTTTGTGCTCTGCCAATAGCTTGGATCTCACAGATTCCGCGGGCTAATGATGGATTCTTGAGTGACGTCGGCCTTTACAAAATTTGTGTGAAGTTATCCGACACAGCTGGGAATATAACACTTGCAAACACTGCGTCATTTGAATTTGATAATGTCCCTCCAGTCTTTTCCAGCATTAGTCGAGTGAATGCCTCTGCTGATGGCTATATCAATAGCGTTGAAACTGCGGATGCGACAGATGTTGTGGGTCAATTGATTGCTGCCGGATTTAATTCTACTGCTTATATCAAGGTTCAGCTTTCATTAAACTGTACAACTCAAACTGGCTACCAGGAAGCAGTGCCCAAAGCAAACGAGTTTTCTGGCCTAAGTGGTGGCTACAAAGTGTGCGTAAAACTTGCTGATTCCGCTGGTAACATTGCATTGGGAAGTAGTGATGCCATGGTCGTTGATACAGTCGTTCCTCAGTTTGTGTCCATGTCTCTAACCGGTGATGCTGCTGATGGTTTTATAAACGCTGCAGAGCGAGTGCTTGCCAATAACTTAACGACGGGTGCACTGTTTACAGGTCATGATTCGATTGCCTATACAATCGCTTCGGAGTTTACTCCCTGTTCCAGTCTCAATACTTGGGGTTCTATGATACCAATGTCAAATTCAGACCAGTTCAATGGGAATGGACGTTACAAGGTTTGTGCCCGAGGATCTGACTCTGCCGGAAATCCTGCTGCCTATGGAGCCTCCCAGGCCTTCACATTGGATGATGCGAGTCCAATTTTTACATCCTTGGCACTTGCAGGACCTGCTGTGGATGGCTACTTAAACCAACTAGAGCGGGCGCAAAACTTATCAATACGCGGTGCGTTGACTGCGACTGGTTTTCAAGCAGCATCGTATAAATTAGTATCTGTCGCGCAGTCTTGCACAAACGCCCTGATCTATGATCAGAATATTTTGAGTGATACAGGAGACATCTCAGAAGACGGTTCCTACAAGATTTGCGTGAGGCTGGTCGACTCTGCGGAAAATGTCACGTTTGGTTCGTCATCAGATCTTATTGTCGATACAGTCGCGCCGGTATTCT
Source organism: Oligoflexales bacterium (assembly GCA_044360315.1). Classification (GTDB taxonomy): domain Bacteria; phylum Bdellovibrionota_B; class Oligoflexia; order Oligoflexales; family RGVZ01; genus CAMDKS01. The sequence continues at coordinate 5,007 of JBIKKO010000060.1, read as the reverse complement.
CCTCGTTAGCCCTAGGCCCGACGGTGTTGGATGGATTTTTGAATATTCTTGATCGGACGGCAGCATCGTCGCTCGGAGGTCTTCTAACAGCATCTGGAAATACAACGAATGCTTATGCTTTAATACAGTCTTCATTTCAATGCGATTCAAATGCAGCGTTTGGAGGGATGCCTAATACTGATCACGAGTCCCTTGTGGATGGATTGACCTACCGTGTTTGCGCTAAAATTGCCGATCCAGCTGGCAATGAATCGTATGGCGCTTCGGCAACATTTACAGTTGATTTGACAGCTCCCCTGATCTCTGCTGTGACTTTGCATGCCCGACTTACTGATGGCTTTCTATCATCCTTTGATACGTCGCCATCTGTCGATTTGGTCACATCCGTAAGTGCACTTGGTCAAGGAGCCTTGGGATACGCAGTCGCAGCACAAACGGCTATGTGTAACGGCGCTTTAAGTTATGATACCATGCGGCCTAAGACCGATGCGATCACCTTTACGAGTGATGGCATGTGGAAAATCTGTGTTCGGGCCACCGATCTGGCAAGTAACCCTCCAGCTTATTTCGCCTCGTCCGTCTTTACACGAGACACAGAAGCTCCAGTTTCGTCTGTTACGACAACCGGCGTGTTGGGCCTTGAATCCTCCCCTGGCGCTGAGACCCTGATCGTTGGTTCGGCATCTGATTCAACATCAGGCCTGACAACGGTGAGTATTTCTATCCGAGAGGGTTCTGGATTTTGTTATGATCCTGCAGGTAGAGACTTTACGGCAAGCTGTCCCCAATGGATCCCAGTATCGGGCGCATCGACTTGGTCGAGATCATTTGAGGACTCTGAATTTATGAGAGGAGTGACTTACACCGTCCAAAGTCGAGCCGCAGACCTAGCGGGCCATGTGCAGTCGAACCTAGGATCTGGCACCTTCACGTGGTCCGTAAGTGAAGGATCAAACCTATGGAATCGAGACATGACCTACGACTATGGTAGTGGAGATGATCGTCCGTTAGCCGGTGCCATCGACAGCCGTGGGGATCTTTACGTAGTGGGATATCATACCGTTGGCGATAAAAACTGGCTGATTAAAAAATTCTCTAGACGAGGCTTTGAGGATGTGGTGCGATGGAATAAAGATATTGGTGATCAGGGTGTTGATGAGGTAGCTCGCGCCATCGCAATTGATAACAACGATAATATTTATGTTTGCGGATCTCGTTGGAACGGAAGTAATTGGGACTGGCAGGTGAAAAAATTCAATTCATCAGGTGTTGAGGACTTCACAGAATGGGATATTCATATTGACTCTGGCAATGGCGATGACGAACCCATGGCGATTGCGACAGACGCAAACAACAACGTCTATGTGGTTGGGTATGGTCGAAATCTCGTTGGACCATCGTCAGGAGATGATATATGGCTTAAAAAATTCACACCAAATGGGCAATTGGCTTGTGAGAGGAAATTTGATGAGGGAGGAGTAAATTTGGCTGATCGCGGCAACGCGATTGCCATCAATACCGCTACACAAAAGCTTTACTTGGCGGGTTATAAGACGACGCTGGGATCAGACCGTCAACTGGTGGTTAAGCGGCTTCGATTGTCTGATTGCAGCGTCGAGTTGGGGGTTACAGGTAACTCTCTTGGATTGGCTGATTCTGCCTCATCCATCCGATTGGACTCTTCTGGAAATGTTTTTGTGGCAGGGGTCACCTCAGTTGTAGATCAAGATTGGTGGATTCAAAAGTATAGCCCATCTTTAGTTCTGCAGTCGTCATTTGACACCCTCATTTCAGGATCCCACGAGCCAAATTCAATTGCGGTTACAAGTGACGGCTATGTTTATGTTGGCGGTTATAAACAAGGCACTAGTGACGATCTGTGGTTGCGCCAGTTCAATAACGCATTGGTAGAAAATACGACCCAATGGAACTTAGTTTTAGATGGGTCAAGTTCTGGAGATAGGATAACAGCGGTAGTCGTGAGTGGTGGTGCCAGTGATGTGAATAACGTCTATATGATTGGCTATGGCTCAAATCTCGTCGGTCCAACGAGTCAAGGAGATTGGTGGGTTCGTAAATTCTCTGGGCGTTGATTTTCTCTTGTCGTCCTAAATTGGTTAACATCAATATAGAGGCTGGCTAACCCTCGACAGGGACGGCAGCCATTGGCGGTCTTGTCTGCCAATTGATTTCAGTGTCGGGAAGACCTTTGTCTAATTGGAAAATATGGTACCAACGTGTGTGATCTAATCTTGGAAGTTTCAATTGCGACTATTTGTATAATATCGTGCCTTTCTCTACTTAAAATTTTCAATCTCCTGAGTGAAACTGAATTTTAAATTTTGCAAAGTTAACGTAGAACCTAGCCGAGACAATCTTATCGGGAGGTTTGTCGTGGTTTTTTTTCGTGCTTTTTATCAATTAATGTTTTTATTTTTGAACCTAAACTCTTTTGTAGTGTATGCATATGATCTGGAAGTTTACGGAGAGCATGCCTCTTGGTTTTTCGATCGTTCAGAAGACGCTCGGCAGACCTCATACGAGGATAGTAGTTTTCTGCGACTTCGCCTCCATGCGCTGCAAAATAGCACATTGACTCGCCCCTATGCCTCCTTATCTGTACAACGTGATTCAGCGGGATCTCCTGTTGGATATGAGCGAAAAACGGTATCAGGAGGATTTGGTGTGTGGCGTAGGTTTGAAAAGATACCCCTTAGCCTGTACGTGGAGGGTCGCAGGCTTTGGCAAGCCAAGTCCACTAGCTCAGTTACTGTGGCTCGTAATGAGGTTGCGGCTCTGGGCGTGGTTCAGAATAATTGGGGTGGTCACGATCATGATGATCTTCGATTGTCTTGTTATGGAGATCTTACATATCGGGTGCGGGAAAACGAAAGTAGCACATTATTTGGTTCTGCATGGATTCGTCTAAGAGCTGTATCCCTTGGTTCTAAAGGGTTTCATTTTGATCTAGATCCCATTGATACAGCCTACTACGGTGAGTGCGTTGATGGATGTGCGCAATGGGTGTTTGTCGGGATTGGACTCGGCGCCCGCTATGCTTATCAGTCTATGACACTCAGTCTTCGGGGAAATCTGGGGGAGCGTTTTGATTTTTTGAGAGAGGCTCGTGCAAAATCCCACGACACGGCAAGGATCTTGCTTGGTATATCGGGGGGGGCGTGGCATGATTGATGTCATAGATGACTTTGCGCAAGCGTTTGAGCCTGGTAACGCGATGGGTTACGCGGGAATCTTGCGCGCGTCGTTGTCTCTGAGTTTTGTCTTCCTCGCGAGCACCTATGTTTTATCTGGTATCGATGATGCATTTATTGATCTTGTAGCCTGTAGTCGTCGATTAAGGCCAAAGGAGCTTTCTTCTGAAGCGTTGGAAAGGCTTGCAAAGCTCGCACAGAAGCATATTGCGATCATTGTGCCGGCCTGGGATGAGGGCGATATTATTGGGCGCATGATCCTTGGTAATGTATCCCATATCGAGTATCTTAATTACCATTTTTTTGTTGGATGCTATCCAAACGATGAGCCGACGGTCCGCGCACTAAAGGATGTCGAGGCGAGAATACCTTCGGTTCATTCAGTTATTAATTTCAAGGATGGACCGACTTCGAAGGGGCAAATTTTGAATTGGGTGTTAGATTCAATTTTTGACTGGGAAAAGCGGAACGGCATCGTCTTTGATGCTTTTTTGATGCATGACAGTGAGGATGTGATTCATCCTAAGTCTTTGCAGCTGATGAACGACCAGCTCAGTAGTGCTGATTTTATTCAAATACCCGTATTTTCACTTCATCGCAATCTGTGGTCGATGGTTGCGGGGACCTATGTAGACGAGTTCGCTGAATATCATACAAAGGACATGCTGGTCCGGTCCTACCTCGGGGGCTGTGTCCCATCTGCCGGCGTCGGTACATGTATGTCTCGATCCTTAGTTAAGAGTAGGCTCCGTGAGCGGGATGGATTCTTATTCAACGATAATTGTCTGACGGAAGACTATGAGTTTGGCGTTGCTGCTGGCATGTTGGGAACCTCCCAACGATTCGCTGCGTTTTACTATCGGGATGTCATTACGGGGTCCAGGGACTATATTGCTACCCGTGAGTATTTTCCTGCGGCATTAGATCGCAGTATTCGTCAAAAAACGAGGTGGACCCTTGGTATCGCGTTACAATGTTTGGCGTTTGTTGGCTGGCGTGGTTCGATGATGCAGCGATATTTTCTTTACAGAGATCGGAAAGGGATCGTTGTAAATCCCTTCATGTTACTTGGCTACGTTTGGTTGGTGCTGTTCACGCTTTTAAAAGTCTTTGCGCCAGACGTTAGTTTGCGGTCGGATCCTGGGATCAGCGTCGCGTTGGTTTTTTTGACGACAGGACTGGCCGGTAATCGACTCTTACAAAGGATGATTTGTGTAGCCCGTGTTTACGGACTCGGCCAAGTGCTGGCTGTGCCTTTGCGGGTCCCTGTCGGTAATGTGATCAATGCCATGGCGAGCATCAACGCTATTTGGAAGACCGTGCGATCGAGGCTCGGGCGATCTTCGATCGTGTGGGTTAAAACCAGCCACGAGTTACCGCAGCAATTCGGTCTTGAGACAGCCGAGTATTCAGCTACAGACGCCTCGCCCGTGGCTGTGCGGGGGCGATCATGAAGTGGCAACTGTTCTTCATTTTTTGGGTTGCTCAGTCCTTTAGTTTGGTGACGGCCTATGCTGCGCAGTCTGATTGCGTTCGTATCTTGTATGATGCTATATCCAATGACCCAAAGATGACGCGATTTGGTCGTACCCATGCTATGTTTCTTGAGAACCTTATGGGTCATTTCCCATCGTTGCAGGTGATTGTTGCTCCAATCATCAAGTATCGCTCGGGCGATGTTGAGGCCTGCAGATCAACGATTTATTTATCGACGTACTATGATGCGCCTGTTTCAGACGCATTCATATCTGATTTTGTGAATACGAAAAAAAGTGTTGTTTGGGCCGGCTATAAC
>JBIKKO010000194.1:0-5930 GCA_044360315.1 Oligoflexales bacterium | reverse complement strand
TTTATTGCATATGGTTCGAAGACCATATTTGCAGCAAATCGATCCAATCTTTTGCGTCTTGGAACGAGTGGGAAAACAATTATGGGTATCATCTGTTTGCTAACGGGTGGCGCTTTGCTCACGGGGCTTGACAAAATAGCGGAATCGTTTTTACTTGAGATGATGCCGCAGTCTTGGATCGACCTCATCAGTAAATTGTAGTCACGTTGCGGCTTCTATAAAGATATAAAACTTAGCGGCTGAGGCGGGGACTCCTGTACGTAGGTTATATGAGTATTTCGAGTCTTTGCAGGGCCTTGCGCTGCGGGCAATCCTAGAAAATGAAAGTCTAAAGTTTCATGACGATCTTCCCGACCCTCGTAGAAAGGGGTGGCGGATGAAACGTTCTGCGACGGTGAGTTCTTGGATTGTCCCTGGTTTACTGTTTTTTGGGGTTGCCTGTAAGTCCTCAGACCAAGCTGCGATGTCCGATATCAAAATTTTCAGGACCAATCGAGACTTTAGTCCAAGATTTGGTGACACCCAGAGTCCCTACTTACGTATCACCAGACTTTGGTATGACGCGGAGCAGACTCACATTTTTTTCACATTCTCAGTCGCTGACATTGGTGGGGTCAGCTTACCCGCGCCAGCACAATACAGGCTCGAAAGAGGTTGTTCATACGGTGATCTGTCGTTTGATAAACTTGTGCGCGATCTCACAGACAACACTGCTGAAAAAATTTCTCGTGAAAGTTTGCGGGCACTCGTTATGGCGTCTGGTTACTTTCGCAAGGAAAATGGACACAAATGGACCGTCATGAATTGTCGATTTGCAGATAACTAATACATTTGAGTGTATTATACTGTACACCCTGCAAGTCAAGCGCAGCCGGATGCTTGCTAAGTGTCATCCCTAATGTCATCACGCTGATCACGTTCATAGCGGAAAGAGCATGTACGCCGACGCGTCATCCTAGGCGGTTCATTGATTGATCAACGTAGTTCCTGGTGTCTGTGACAGGCGGGGTAGTTTTTGCTCTGGAACGGATCCGTTCAAGGTGAGCAAAAAGTTGTAGATGTCGTTAACCTCGTCTTGTTTCAGATCTTTATCCAGTTGAGTTTTACCCATGACTCGTATGGCCTCTTTTAAGTCAGTGACTTTACCGTTGTGAAAGTATGGAGCTGTCAATGCAACATTACGTAAAGTTGGTACTCGATACATATGGGCGTCAGTGTCTTTCTTTGATACGTTTTTTAGTCCTTGATCGGCGAGGAGCTCATATTTTGTTACATAGTTGCTAGCAGTGTAGGTCGGGAACTTTTGGTAAAAACCAGTGCCAATCGGTAGTTTTGGACCGGCAAACGCAGGTCCAGCATGGCAGCTTGTACATCCCAATTCATTCATTTTTGAGAAGCCGCGTTGGGCGGATAAATTTATCGCAGAGGTTTCTCCTTTCGCCCAACGGTCAAAGGGTGAGTTGGGCGTAATGAGAGTTCGTTCAAATGCTGCAATGGCTTTGGCGACATTATCGATAGTTATTGGATTACTTTCGGTGAATGCTTTCTTAAACAATGATTCGTATCCTGGGATCTGGTTGATTCTTGTCACAACGGCATCATGGCTTTCCATCCCCATTTCAATTGGGTTCGTAAGGGGCCCTTTGGCTTGATCCTCGAGAGTTGCCGCCCTTCCATCCCAAAATTGCACCGATAAAAATGCTGCATTGAAGACGGTGGGAGCGCTACGTCCTCCCTTCTGTCCATCAATTCCAACGGAGACCGGACGGTTGTCGCTTCCTGATGTCATTACATTATGACAACTATTGCAGGAGACGGTTCCGTCCTTCGACAGTCGAGGATCAAAGAATAGTTGACGTCCGAGCTCCACTTTAGCCGAGGTCGTCCGGTTATTATCAGGTTCAGGTGCTTTTGCAGGTAGAATGTGAGGCTGAGCTAATCGTTGTGCCTCAGTCATTGGTTTAGCGTAGACTTTGGAGGTTACTCCTATTAGGACCCCTAATGACGCAATCAACCGCTGTTGGTTCATGAATGGTGTTCTCCTGCCTGTGTGTTTGGGGTGCTCAATGAGCTTAATGAGCTGTCAGACTATAGATACGCAGGAGGAATACAAAAGTTAACAGTCCTCTTAAAAATTTTTTTCGAGGTCGTCATTGTGGTCAAGCTAGAAAAACTCTCCATGGAGACGATTCAAAAATCGTGCAATTGGCATCATGTGACGGGGAGGCGTGGAAAATATCGCATCGGGCATGAGGGCGCTGTGTGGGGGGGCAAAAGTCTGACGCGATCAGAGATCTGGGAATGAAATAGGTAGTTAAAGTTGATTAAAACCAGGTTACATAGGGTTTTTCCGCGGTGGCGTAGTTTTTTTGGGGGTGAGTGGTGACTTCTATGAGCTAGAGCCGATCTGAGTAACATCCGGGAATTTATAGTCTAAACTGGATTTTTATACTCCTCTTTGATGATGGTCCTGGCAACCTAGCAACGGGTCAGCGTCGGACGGATTTTGGCCTGCGAGAAACATCTGAATCCAAGATGTAACGGTTACTTCATATTTATTGATGCAAGGACCATGTGAGTCGGGTACAACATTATAAGTCCGGTTTGTATTGAAAATCTAGGAGCTTAAGACAAAACGGGTGCATGTTGGTTAGGACTTCGTTGAACCCCTTTATTGCGAGTATGCCATGGCTAAAGTTTTGCTCGTCACAAAAACCTCCGCATGGGATTGGCATGGCGCCTGGTATCAAGCCCAGTACCAGAAAGGGGTATTGCCAGAATGGGACTATGCTCGCATCAAGCAGGCCCATGATGAACACCAGGAAACAGTAAGGCAAGCCACCTCCATATTAGATGCAGCTGGCCTAGACTTTCGTCAGGTCAATGTTGATAGCAAAGACTGGGCTCCAGACGCCGATACGTCCTACGTCCTGACTCTTGGGGGAGATGGGACGTTGCTGTCGGCGAGTCATCGGGTTGAAAGTGATCGTATCACTCTGATTGGCGTGCGCTCTGCCGGCTCGAGCGTTGGTTACCTTTGCGCTGGAGGAGCTGATCGGTTGTCTGACTTGGTTGCGCAAGTTAAATCGAATGCGGTTGTGGTCAAAGAGGCCAGTCGGTTACGAGCTGAAATTCATCCAAACAACGGTTCTGCTCCTAGGGTCTCTGCTCCTGCTTTAAATGATTTTTTATATTCAAATGCAAATCCAGCCGCCACAACACGCTATCGTCTTAGTCTTGGAGAACGAGTTGAGGAGCATAAAAGCTCTGGCTTATGGGTTAGCACAGCCTTAGGTAGTACGGCGGGAATTTATGCCGCAGGCGGTGTGATCATGCCGAGGACAGACACAAATTTTCAATATGCGGTGCGAGAGCTTTATCGTGCGCCTGGTAAGAATTTTTATTTGGTAAATGGTTTTTTTGACCCTGATCGTAAGCCTTTGGTGATCGAAAACCGCTGTGAACAGGCTGTCGTTGCAGCGGATGGTAATCACGGCGTCTTAAATATCGAGTGGGGTGATCGTGTGGTTTTTCAACGTGCTCCCTCCATAAAAATTGCTCAGGGATGATCCGGTTTTATAAAACGCAATAGTTTAAAGATATATATTAGGAAGGATTTGTTTTTATGACAGAAATCAAACACGAGTATAGCCCGAGTCAAATTGAGAAAAAATGGCAGTCGTATTGGTTAAAGCAAAAAACATTTAAAACTCCAGCTCCTGATAAATCGAAGCCGAAGTTCTATGCCCTGGATATGTTTCCATACCCCTCCGGTGACGGGCTTCACGTGGGTCATCCCGAGGGCTATACAGCGACTGACATTACGGCTCGGTATAAGCGAATGCGTGGCTTTAATGTTTTGCACCCCATGGGGTGGGATGCATTTGGTTTGCCTGCTGAACAGTATGCGATTCAAACGGGGACTCACCCAGCGGTGACAACTGGAAAAAACATCAATCGCTTTCGCGAGCAGCTGCAGATGTTAGGATTTAGCTATGATTGGGATGGGGAGGTTGATACGACTGATCCTGCTTACTATAAATGGACCCAATGGATTTTCCTTAAGCTCTACGAGCGTGGCTTGGCCTATCAAAGCTTTGAGCCGGTAAATTGGTGCCCAGCCTTGGGAACTGTGCTTGCCAACGAAGAGGTGATTGATGGTAAGTCAGAACGGGGAGGTCATCCAGTCGAACGTAGGCCGCTTCGGCAATGGGTGTTGAAAATTACGGAGTACGCTGATCGATTGCTTGATGATCTAGCGCTTGTCGATTGGCCCGAATCAATTAAGGAGATGCAACGCAACTGGATTGGAAAATCCGAGGGTGCAGAGGTTCGATTTGCAGTGTCTGATCATCCTGACAAAGCATTTGAGGTGTTCACGACAAGAGCAGATACGCTTTTTGGTGTTACGTTTTGTGTTTTAGCTCCCGAGCACCCCTTAGTTGATCTGATCGTCACGAACGAACAGCGGCAGGCGGTTCATGACTACGTGTTACTTGCAAGAAATCGAAGTGATTTGGATCGTTCCTCCCAAACCAAACAGAAGACAGGTGTTTTTACTGGGGCATTTGCCGTCAATCCGGTTAACGGCGAGCGCATTCAAATCTGGGTGGCTGACTATGTCCTCATGTCCTACGGTCTGGGAGCAATTATGGCTGTACCGGGTCATGATGAACGAGATCATGAGTTTGCTCAGAAATTTGAGATTCCGATCAAGCGTGTGCTAGTGGGAGGCGAAGAGCCAGATATTACTGTTAAGGCGCACGTTGGCGATGGAGAACTTGTAAATTCTGGCTTTCTAAACGGTATGAGCAAGGACAAGGCTATTCAGTCTATGATCCGATGGCTGGAAGAACGCCAGCTTGGTCGGAAAAAAATCACCTATAAACTTCGTGATTGGCTGTTTAGTCGTCAACGTTATTGGGGCGAGCCGTTTCCAATTCTGCACGATAAGGATGGAAACCTTAGAGCTGTGGATGTAAGAGATTTGCCTGTTAAGCTTCCGGAACTCAGTGATTTTAAGCCCAGTGGCACTCCTGAGTCACCCCTTGTTAAGGCGAAACAATGGCTGGCTGTCGACGTTGACGGGAAGCCGTATCAGCGAGAAACCAACACCATGCCACAATGGGCAGGGTCATGCTGGTATTATCTGCGATTTGTTGACCCTCGTAATGAACAAGAGCCCTTTAGCAAGGAAAAGCAAGACTACTGGATGCCTGTAGATTTGTATGTGGGTGGTGCCGAACACGCTGTTTTGCACCTACTTTATGCAAGGTTTTGGCACAAAGTCCTCTATGATTGTGGTGTTGTTAGCACCAAAGAGCCTTTTTACAAATTGGTCAATCAGGGCATGATCCTCGGCGAAAACGGCGAGAAAATGTCAAAATCTCGGGGTAACGTGATTAATCCAGATACTGTGGTCAAAGAGTACGGCGCCGATGCGTTGAGGCTTTATGAGATGTTTATGGGACCACTGACACAGACTAAACCTTGGCAAACGGCTGGCATTGTTGGTTGTCATCGCTTTTTATCGCGATGTTGGCGATTGTTTGTGAGCGAAGCTGGTGAGTTCAAGGCTAAGCAGCAACCGTCATCGCTAGAGCTGGTGAAGGCAATACATCGGACCATCAAAAAGGTCACAGATGATATCGAGGCGATGAGCTATAATACTGCAATATCGGCCATGATGGAGTTTGTAAATTTAGCTTACAAAGAGCCCCAGGTCGGACTTGATGTTGCGAGGCCTTTCATTCTTATTTTAAGCCCTTTTGCTCCGCATCTGGCCGAAGAGCTTTGGAGTCGTCTCGGCAATAGTCAAACATTGGCGTATGAGACATGGCCGACGTTTGATCCTGCTCTCGTGGTCAGCGATATGCAGGTGGTTTCCGTGCAAGTTAATGGGAAGCTTCGCGGAACGCTTGAAGTCAGTA
>JBIKKO010000059.1:0-18017 GCA_044360315.1 Oligoflexales bacterium | reverse complement strand
ATCATTCCGTACGCCGCTTGGCCCATCTCTTAGTATCCAGATCACCGTAAAAAAGGAGAGACTCATGCTTAACACACGTATTAGTTCCGCAATCGTCTTATCTCTAGCCCTTAGTTCCTGCAATAAGTCAACCTCACGCGGGGACCACCCGACATCCGGAATGAAGTCAACCGAAGCCTCCGCACAAGTAGGATCTTCAGCCAAACAGAAAGTGGTTCAGCTGACTGACTCGGCCGCCGTTAGCTTGGAGGATAAGACATCCTCATTCTTAGTGCGTATCCCCTATGGTGGACGTATCGCAAATATTTGCGGCCTTCGCTTGTTATCATCTGGGGGCACGGGCTTCATCAGTCAAGAAATTGTGAATCGTCTGAAGATCAGCATTCAAAATCCTACATGGGTTGAGGTGCCAGCGGCCTTGGATGAAACCCGTCCAAGTGTGGCCCCACGATACGATTTTTCACAAGTCTTTCTCGAAAATCAGCTGTTTGAACGCAGCGTGTTAGTTGAGACCCGCGACGGCTCCTCTCTTTCTTCACTTAGCTCCGGTGAGCTTAGCTCACTACTACTAGTCAGCACAGAATGTAAAACCAAGTAAGAGATCCGGATTACCCGCAGATAGCACAAAAAAGCTAGCTCCGTGCTGGCTTTGCTATTTCTACAAATTACGGTTCACTGTGCGTCAATCATCACAATACCTGAAGCAGTCCTGAAACAGCTCGGCTGACATATCTGAAGGCTAAAAGCACATTCAATTAGTCGATCTTGCGTAAGGCTTTAAGTCGATCTTTACCCTTAAACAGCTCATCCTTGATAAACACCTCAATACGCCGATGCTGATCAATTTTTTCCAAAGCTGTTGAAGCTATGAGGTATTCCGCAAAACGCTGCCGATCGTCAAACTGTATGATGATTTTTTCCTTCATCTTATCAAGTTTCAATCGCGCTAAGTCCTCTTCGCGATCCCTCCGATGCTCCTCCAATACGTTAATGCGTGGACGAGTCCGTTCAAGCTCTGCTTTTCGGGTTGCAACCAACTGCTCGAATTTAACCAGATGCATAAACGCATCTTTTTTCATCTGCTGAATATCTTTATATTGAATACTTGCTAACTCACGAAGCTGCCGAAACTTTTTTTCATCAATAAACCGGTCGATCCAGGTAAACAGCATCCTCAGACGCTGTTCATTCATCTGACTCATGAAGTAACTTTTTGAATCATCTTTAACATACAAGTTTTTGATATAATCCCGAAAATCATTTCGCTTCATGATTTCCAGCTCAATCGCCTGCCTCTTCGCTGTTTTCTTTGAAAAGAATTGAAATATAATCGCCTCAAGACGCTCCTTTTCCAACGCTGCAAAGTTAGGATTATCAACCGTATCTTTTGGGGTATTTACCTCACTCTTTACACCCTCTAACCTCTCTTTTGTTTTTAAGTCGGGAACCGCGGTCGGCCGAACATCCATCTCTTTTTTTAGGGGCTTTAAATCAAGGGCACGCGCTAACGCTGGCTCTAACGGATCCATCCTGGTCTCTATTTTATCCACCTTCATTTGACGCTCCTAAAAACATAAAACCTTTGGTGACCCTTTAACCCCTCAGATCATTCTCGATAGACCTGTTACACCCTGCGTCCTTCCACTGGTGTTCAAGCAAGAAGCCCTCCTTGCAGATTTCAAATCTATCGACCGTCAGCAAAACCATCCTTAGGACACCTGTCAGAACCTACTAAAACTCACTTGTTTTAGGCAGTTACATCCTCTCGAAAGGCAAAATTGAAGACAGCCCAACCCGTTTCTCCAATGATCCTATAAACCTCAGCGCGAATGGACATAAATTAGGCGCTATTGAGCATGGACAAAGAAAACCAAATTATGCTAAGACACCGCGTCGTTCGCTCTTAAACCTAAAACCACAAGAAAGCAAAATCCAGCGTCGAGCCCACACGCAGAACAACCATTTTGATTGCGGATTTAGGATTTAAAGACAGGACTTAATGTCAGTTTTTACAGTTGAAGAAGGGATCATAACCATGAAGCTATCTGTTCTAATCATTACAACACTAGGCGTCACTTTAAACGCCTGCAAAAAGGACACATCCGACAACAACGGTCCAGGTGTGAGCATACCAAACATCGGACTTGTAGCCCCTTCTGACTATAAAAATACCGCCAAAAATGGAACTGATGTTGGCCGTCAGCTAACAAAGACGAGTGAATCACTCCAGGGAACGGACTTCGCTTCAGGCGGCGGAACCAAAATGACGGGACCACTGCCGTCCAGCACAACGCAAACTATCGCATCCCTAGATTCCCTGGAGGTTAATAACTTTCTTGCTGGAGACGATCAAGGCGCAACCTCGGCCAAGTTTGCTGTCATTGCGTTGCCTCAACCGGGCGGAAATTGCGCGGATAGTCTAGGTTTTTTAAACGGTGTTTATCAGTCAAGTGCACTAGCGCTCAACCAGACAGCTACCACTTTAGCCCAGCTCGACGCACAAAATCTCCCCAAAGGAATAATCAGGGAACCAGTGTCCGAACAGTTTGCAGTAGCATATACCATTGATCTCAGTGCAATGGAGTCTCCCACAAACGCAACCAGACAGCCAGGTCTAACTGGACCGTGGCAGATGAAATCTACCGGAGGAATTGCTCGCATCGGGGCTGGAGCTAACGAGCAAGTTGCAGTGGTGGGACTTGGCTTTTCAAGCGCCATGGAAAGTCAGGTCTTCGCTGGTTCGACACGCGGAGAGCTATCGATTGCAGCAATTGCTGCGGAAAAAGCACTGAAATTAAACCTCAGCACCAACGTAAATCTAATTTCGAAAGACGAGAATCAGCGCAATGGCGAGTCAACCGGCACCTCATCGATTCTTTTAGTGTCAGGGGACAATCCCTCTGTTCAACTTACAATTGCGGGCTCTGGCACGCTGGTGCCACAGTTTCGGCAGCTCAGCGGGGAGGAGACTGTCTTGGCATTTCCGGACGCTGCACCACAGTTTTCAGCCAACCTCAAAATCGAAAAGGTAGCGGGGAACAGGATCCGTATCGTTTTAAAGACACACGCAGAAAGCTCGCCAAGCGACACTCAAGTGATTGAATTAACAACTGATGAGATGGGGCAGTGCGTTGTTAAGGACTCAGAGCTAAGTGCTAACCGTGATTGATATAAACTCACGATCACGGATAAGTCATGGCAAAAAACAGGTCTGATCCTTCCGACGACGTAAGGCGACATCCATTTTCCCAAACTGGCCGTCGCCTTAAACTCGTGTTGATAAGCACACTTTTTCTTCTTTGCGTTGCGACGCTAGTCTCCACGGCCTTTTCTAGATCACACCCGAAAATATCCTGGTTCGCTTTGACCACGTCACTCCATTACAGCCTAGACACCATGACCGATCAACTGGTGGACTACAGGAAGCTGATTCCTGATGTAACCCAGCAGATCCTATTCATACGTATGAACCATCAGAAAAATGCGCCCGACTCTTCACAGCTACATGAAAGTCTAAAAGGCATTGAATCAGGATTTATCGGCGCCTTCGTTTCTGCATTACCCGTCCTCCAAAACTCGTCAAAAGCTAGAGAGATTTTTGTAAAATTTATAAGCTCCACCGGTGGTATCACAACGGCTGCTGTTCAAAGTGCTCTGGGTATTCCACCTGATCATTGGCACCGTGTAACAAGCGCAATAATGGCAAGATCTTTTTTTATGGGCGAATGCCGCATTCAATCGTCTAAAGCAGCCTGCGAGATTGTAGTCATACTGTCTCAGGACCCAAAGAATATGGTGCAGGTTAAGATCATTTCCCTATGGCAACGGGAAACCCTTCACTGGCGTTTGGAGCGGATCTTAGGACTTAAAGCGCTACTATCACCGAATATCTAACATATTGTAGGCTTTGAAGCTTCACTTTAGAGTGATTACGTTGGATAATGGTGGCTAGAACTCAATATATTTAAGGCTTAAGCCAACCTAATCCGGGAGTCGCTCCATGACAAACTCCAAAGTTACACTCACAGCCAGTGGGCACGATACGCGCTCAAGACTTCTCATGAAAGCGGCTGCTCTCTCCCAAACAGTCGGTTATGAAGCTCTTAGCTTACAACAATTGGCAGATGGCCTTGGTATCCGCAAAGCTAGCATCTTTCACTACTTTGCCAGTAAAGATGACTTGGCCTGTGCGCTTATCGAAAACGATATGCAACAATTCAAAGAATGGTCACTCACTGTTGCGAATGAGCCTCCCTGCCAGCGCCTCACCAGCTACTTCTCCCACTATCGTCAAATGCTTCAAGACGGCCAGGTGTGCCCTGGTGGCGCATTTGCCGTGTCATGGCCACTTTTAGCAGGAAAGGTTCGCGACGTTTTAGTCAGTATGCGCAAGCAACAACTCGCGTTTTTAGAGGACCTCATTGGCGATGGTCTGCGTGACGGATCATTTGACCCTCAAGCGGTCACGTCTGACATTATAAAATCGATACCTGATATGCTCCAAGGCGCGATTCAGGTGGCCCGAGCTGGAGAGTCTGTGGTTCCTATTAACCGCATGGAACGCTTGATTAAAGCTCTTCTCGGCATTCATCAAAATTAGAGCGGCCGTGCTTCAGCGGCTACAAGCAATCAGGTATAGGCCGAGAAACCCATAAAATGATGCTCGATCATTATCAACAAACAAAAAACGTGCTTGTCAGTTACAGCCCAAAGAAGTTAGGCTTCTTTTAATCTTGTAAAGTCTCCTGCCTCTTTACGGGTTGCCGATATCAACCCGACCTATCCCAGAGGCTGACGTCCAAAACAGATTACGACAACGCGCGACTCCAATCTTATTTGAGACTCTGAAGCGCGCTCTCTTTAAACTGAAAACCCGACATCGACGTCGGGCCTTTGGTTCAGCGGAAGTCGATCGTTAAATCTTCAATCTTATCAATCAAGATCTGAGGGTTCGCCTGACTCGGAGCCACCACATTGAGCGTGCCACAGGCTTTGACGTGAAGACGCGGATTATGAAGCTTGTTACGTCCGTTTATAACTGATTCAGGATGCGCGTCCCAGGCGGCTGCTGACTTTTGACGGATCTCCTTAAATAACTCCACATTATCGAAATTAACCAATGTGTAGTCCAAGGTCACATGATCGTTGTCGGTGCGCTGCAATGCAAACACATCGAAAGAAACATCTGGACTCTTCGGAAACTTGACGAGCGTGCCCTCAACGCAAGCAAACTTATCATGAAGATCTACAAGACGCTCCAAAACTTCAACGGGACTTGCGACCTCATCATTTAAGACCAAATGAGACGGACGACGAGGGATCGACTGGATTTTAAAGTGAATCTTAACCTTATCGCCGCGGTAAAGATTATTTGCTCTACCGGGAATTCCCACAACAGGGATCACGACATCTTTGTACTCGCAAACAACCATTGAGCCGTCCTGAGCCGCAAAATGAACCTTTCCAATAAACTCAGAACGCCCCATCAACTCTTCAGGAATCTTTGCCTCGTATTCGTAGGGAGGCACAGGATTTCCACCACCTCCATCCCAGCGCTCAAGAGTTTGCAGCTCAGTGACATAAATGTGTTTTTGAGGGGCGCCATTTTCGATGAACTCCCCCTTTATACGGATCTTGTCGTGACGCGCTAATCTCTCTAGCTCAGCCTTTACACCAGGAATATGAGATACCACGGGAAAGTGCGCGTATCGGAAGAAATCACCCTTTTCCCGGTAAACGAAAACAGCCAATGTTCCGAGGCGACCGTGAACCCAACCCTCAACCCCAGTTGACTTGAGAGCAGCCTCAAAGGCCACGACATCAATCCCCGGATTCATTGGATCTTCGTCCGCAAAACCACGATCAGGAAACATCACAAACTGAAACGACATCAAAGAACAAATTAACAATACCAACAACGAAGAAATGCTGAAGCGACGCGTCATACCGACCTCCTAGGTGTCTTAATACAGGTAAGACCCGGAGGTTAGTCCGACCATTGGGGGGACGTCAAGACAGAGAGTCAGTGAGGGCTTAGAATTGATTAATTATTAATCAAAAGCGCCTCTTATGGTCCCCGGACCAAAAGTTGCCGCACCATGAAGGAGACCATAAATCAACCCACTGATACGCTCAGCTGCCCTCCCATCGCCAAAAGGGTTCTTAACCCGACTCATCTTTCGATAGAGCTCACTGCCGGGGACGCTCAGCTCATTCATCAATGTCACAATGCGCTGGCGCTCACTCCCGACAAGACACGCACCACCGGCCTCCACAATCTCTGGGCGCTCGGTCATGTCACGAAGAATCAACAAAGGCTTACCAAGCGACGGTGCTTCCTCTTGAATACCACCAGAGTCAGTGAGAATAAACGTTGCATGCTTCATAAGGTAGACCATTTCCTCATAGGCAACGGGCGAAATCATATGGATATTACGAACACCCGCGAACACCTCGTCTGCCATTTGCTTTACACTTGGATTGGGGTGCACCGGGTAGATGATGCAGTAATGCGGGTGATCCAAAGCGAAATCATGGATGGCTTCGAAGATGGCGCGCATTGGATCCCCAAAATTTTCACGGCGATGAGCCGTCACTAAAACCATCCTTCGTTCACCAATTAGGCCCTCTAATTCAGGCATCTGATGCTCCATTCCAATAACAGAAAACAGTGCGTCGATGGCTGTGTTGCCAGTTGTGTGGATCCGATCCGGAGGAACACCTTCCGCCATAAGATTTTCGGCTGCATTATCTGTAGGAGCAAAATGAATCGAGGCAATGTCGGCAATCAACTTTCGGTTCATCTCCTCAGGAAATGGCGCATAAAGGTCATGGGTTCTTAATCCAGCCTCCACATGTCCCACGGGAATTTTACGATAAAAGGCAGCTAACGCGGCCCCCAATGACGTCGATGTATCGCCATGCACCAGAACTAAATCTGGTCGATATCGTTCAAAAACATGGACTAAGCCATTGATCGCCCTTGTCGTGACATCCCAAATATTCTGCGCTGGCGTCATTAGATCCAGGTCGTGAACAGGCCTTATTTGAAACAAGTCTAACACTTGATCTAACAACCGCCGATGCTGCCCTGTCACGCAAACAGAGCTGATCAGACCAGGTTGATGATTGATGGCCTGTACGACCGGAGCCATCTTTATGGCCTCCGGACGCGTCCCAAACACCGACATCACATTTTTCATGTTTACCTCTTTCGTGCGAGCGCCAGGTTAGCTCTCTGGCTTGGAAGTAAAGAGCTACGCCGTCTTACACAAACTGTCAAAGAGGGAAATTTGGTGCCTTATAGCGGCAGAACCCACACTATCTTTACTGAAACTTTAAATGCTTAATCATCAGATAATTTTGCTTACTCATTGATATGACTACAACAATTTACACCACGTTTTACAAGCAAACCTGCGCATGCTAACCTTTTACTAGTTTCAGTCTAAAATTTATAAAAGGAGCCGTCGATGAGCCGAGTCTTGCTATGTCTTACAATCGCCGCGGGCAGTTTCTCTATAGTCAGCTGCCAAAGCACAAACAAATCTGGCCAGTCGGAGTTAAATCGAATCCACCGCAATGTCCCCGTTGGTACATATGAAGGAGATCGCAGTATTCACATTGACACATGCTCCACGACGTTTCTTGGATTTATGAAAACAAAAATCTTTCCAGTTATCGTTCGTGAAGCGGAAACTCCACAAAAATCAAAACTCGAGGGAGTCAAAGCAGGTCACGGCGTCGAGGTTCGCTTTGCAAATGACGTAACAACATATCACGTTGACTTTCCTGCGAGTGACCGCGGAGGTCGAAGTTATGGAGGCGTCGGTACTAATCCCTCAAATATGGACTATGTGGCCGACGTGTCCTACTTGGACTATTTTAAACAGCTGGAAAGTGCCTATTGGGATGACCCCGCAGGCATGAAGAATTTTAACAAAGCAGTTTTAGGAACACTACTTAATTGTGATGTCACAGCTGTCAAAACTCTTCCAGATCCTTATAAAAAATCCTATGCAGATTTCATGGCCGTATTTATTGCAGAGCAATATCGCAATTTAGTCAGCAACTCTCGAGACCTTACAAAGCCCTTCTCAAAAACCAATGATTGGGATAACGCCCACCTGCAGACGACTTTGCTGGCATCGTTTCACTCGGGACAAAATCGGGATTTCAATGGCATGATGTGGTGGGGAAAATTCACTAATGAGACCTACGACACATTTGACGACTGCCCTATCTACGTCACCAAGGACTCACAAGGAAAACCACCCAGAAAATTCAGATTAAGCCACTATTCACAAGCCAACAGAACCTGCGATCGCAGCGGCGTAAACATGACGCGCAGAGACTGGGAAAAGCTGACAAAAGAGATTTCAACCTCATTGAAAGACACGCCCACAGCCACAGACATCCAAAACTATTTTAGTGGCGATAATGGCATTGAAGCGATCGCCAACTGGGTAACCAGCGACAAAAACGACTCTGCGCCAGCCGGTGATGCGATGCTCAAAGCAGCTGTGTCATACCTGCAAAAGGTCCAGGAAACTTCGCTAGATCTGACAAAAAAACTGCTAGAACGTGATCAGTCATAACGATAGGAAAACAGTGCGCAAAATTCGCCGTACGTGTTGAAGCCGACGACGGCGTCTGCTCGCAGCTATTTGCTACATAAGTTCACCTGCACCACCAGAGAGATATGAATTGATATCTCACTCGAACAAGCGTCGGCACACATGTGGCAACAGCGCACAAAATCTCGTTCGAGTTTTAGTTAGTAACTAAAACTCGACAATCCCTTGAAATGCATCACGCATCAGACTATTCATTTCGTTGAGCCTCGCCCAAGACATATGCGCGATGCCACGATAAAACTTAATACCAAGGTTCGGCTGCTCCTCGAATAATTGATGAAGGGCGGGGATCCTCCAGTGCAAAAGCTCCACCTCGGTGCGTGCCACCACGGTGGCATTTCGGGTTGCGGCATCGAACAAACTAGCTTCGCCTACAAAGTCACCAGATCGAAGTATGGCCACGGTTACATCTTTACTGTCCCCAGAAACGGTCACTTGACAGGAACCGGAGAGAATAAAATAAAAATCGCTTGCACTCGAGTCAACAGCAACCACCTTATCACCCGCTCGCACTTTCGTCTCAGTTGCCCGATTGATAACAGCAGCTTGTTCTTCCTGGCTAAGACTTGAAAACATCAAATTCGAAGAAACTATGGAATGCGCCCTCATCAAAACTCTCCTCTTCGCAAATTCTCTAAATTAAACGGAACCGGGAGAATGTCTGCTGCATCATCATATTCCGTAAACACGATCACGGTGTGATGCTTTAAGATCCAATTCAACTGTACAAATGACACCAAAAACCCTACTAAGCTGGCAAAAAAGAATCCAGCTCCGTGAGTGAGGGGACTACTGTAAGATGTGACTAGTGAACCTAAAAAACAAACAACCACAAACACCGTTAGAGCTATAGCGACATTCCGAACGCGTGAGAAATAAAGCATAAAAACATTACATACAACCATCGGGAGAAACACCGAATAACCAAGTAAACCCCAACGAAAGACAGCCGTCACCTCCGGTGTCATAAGTTGTTTTGAGCCAGGCAACGTCACAAGAAACAAGATAATTGCGAATGACACCTGTAAGAAAAAAACCTCGTAAACCGACTGAATCGCTATCTCACTCACATGTCTAGCCTTCATGCCGATTTCACTGTAGCTTGCATCCTGCTCAGCAGCATTAAATTCATCTCGAATCGCGAGATGAAATGCTGTTTCGATCTTTACCAGGAACATCGCAAGCCCTGGCAGAACAACAACACTTGCATAAAACATCCCTAGATCATAGGGGGGATAGTTTAAAAAACCCGCAAATGTTTTAGACGACGTAACCGGGGAAAACCAAAATGTCAAACGGTCGACGCAAGGAGCCAGCGCCGACACAATACCCAAATACAGATAATTTCTTCTTGCAACGAGATACTTCACCATATTTGGAGGTGCCTCGTTCCAAATCCCAAACTCCGAATGGATTGCAATAATCTGCACCGCAAAGATCACCGCCTGTCCAATCATCCAGGCCAAAATTTTAGGAATAGCTCCAAAATATCCTGAGGCGAAAAACAAATTTTTCAATGCAATCGCTGTGATAATGGCTAATACATAGGATAAAATTATAACTATGTACGAACGAGTGGCATTTATGAAAAGAGAACTCGAGTAAGTAGCCCCGAGCACAGCCGCCAACATTACGGAGTAGTAACTATAGGGAGCATCAATCCCCAAAACTGTCACCACGAGAAAACAAAAAAGTCCAGACAGCAGCATACCGGCTACGGCTACGCGGGCAACGATTCTCGGTATAGTATTTAGATAATGCAAGTATACCAAGTCAGAGAAATAACGTGTGACGGCGTGTTCAAACAGCCCAACACTGAGCCAGGCGCTCATGTAAGCATAAACTAGCATCCCCATGAATGCTCCGCTATCCTCACTTTTAAAATCTAGCTGGAGCCACTTCTGCTCGAAAAAGAAGAACCCAAGCGCCATAAATATCATCGGCCCCGCAGTGATCAAAAATGATGCCGCGGCACCCTGAAGACGTAATGCTCCATCAGTAGAATTTAACAACTCCCTCAGTTTAAAACCTACGCCAGCCAAGGTAGCCCCCTACGGTCACATATCTAATGCAGATTTGAATAAGTCATTATATTCGCCTATGGTTCTTCTCTCGTCATAAAACTGCTTAGCCCGGCTCATACCAGCCTCACTAAACGACTTCCAAAGCTTGGGACTCCTGGCAATTCTTAAAATCGCTGCAGCCGTTTCGTCAGGGGCAGCAAACCGGGTGATTAATCCGCCTGGACCGAGCTCGACATCCCGCTGGCTCTCACCATTAACCAGCTCATTACATCCACCTACATCCGTTGCCACGACAGGAATTCCAGCAAACGCCGCTTCCAAAATCACCATTGGCTGTCCTTCAGATAGGGAGGTAAGAACCAACAAATCGGTTTTCGGAAGAATATCCTCTACTTTCACTTTACCCATGAATAAAATATGATCCTGCTGCCCACTATGATTTACAAGTGTTTTACAGGAGTCAAAATAGGCAGGATCATCATCCCATGGCCCATAAACATGACAAACTATGTTAGGCTCATCATGACGCGCAATTGCAATCGCACTAATGAGGCACTTCAAATCCTTGATCGGAGTAATTCGGCCAATGAAACTCACCCTAAACGGCCTTCCGTCTTGAAATCCGGTCCAAGGTGGTTGATTTACGCGGACACCTAATAAGCGCGTGTTCATACCATTTGCAATTGAGTAACACTTTGTTCGGTCTGCACCTAACGAAACTTGAATATCTACATATTTACCAAACAGCGTGGTTATAATGTCAGAATAGTGATAGGCCATTAGAGATAAGCGATCAAAATAACGCAACCAATCCTCTCTTGTCTGTAGCAATGCGTTACGGTCATAATCATCTTTGCCACTCATCCGCATCCAATTTAGCTCCCAAAGATCATGACGTCGCTCCCGAGGATAAATACCATGCTCCGTGATCATGAGCGGCTTACCATGCTGAAGTTTCGCAGCTATACCAGCAACACCCGCATGACCGGTGGTGATCGAATAATACATCTTGGCTCGCGGAATATCAGAACTAAAAATACGCAACAACGGCAACATACGAGACCTCCATTGGTAGACGTATTTTAAAAATGGAAGATTTGACTTAGTCTTCTGATAGCTAGCAAGCGCAAAGTCCCAGAAGATCTGAGATGCCGATGCCCGCAATAAAGATTTGTGCAACCTTCCTGACTTCCCAAATAGAACAGCTTCATAGTCTGCAAGATAAGATGGATCAATGTTTAAACCGACGCGATCGGTATCTGAAAACATCTCAATGAATTGACTCAGTGTTTCCAATTCGACAGGCGACAAACCCGTCGCACGCATCTTCTCCGCTGGGTGGTGGTCAAACAACCATATATGATCAACGGCGGTTACATTTGTTGGTAGCTGATATTTTAACGACTTCGGGAGATTAACACTTGCGCCCAAATACAGGACAGAAAAACTCAACTGCGGTGACTGCTCAATGATCTGATGGACGCAGGTGGATACCCCTCCCGTAACGTAAGGATAAGTGGCCTCAGCGATGATACAAATATCTGCAGACATACTATAAATTAGCTCCCTGATGCCCGAGCTGAACTGAATGATATAGTGCATCCATCAAGAGATCTTGTTCAGCTATCCTGTCATCGGCTAGCACAACCAGCAGCTCCTCGGCACTTCTCTGGCTCAGATAGGCAGCCGCAACGGGCACATGCCGCACCTGCTCTAGATAGGCACCAAACACGCTAACATCAACCGCTTTTCTTAGCCGCACGGATAGTTGAATGATACTGTCAATAGGCCTTTTGCTTGATACATTCTGATCTGTTGTCGAAAGTGTTGACAATCCGTGTTCAAAACACACCAACAACACCTTATGCAATTGCTGAATCAGAGCATCCCTTGCATCAACTCCATTCAGCTGACCCAACCAAACGTCCAAAACGTTACCCCATTCGATCCAATTGCGACGATAGTCATCGATCCGCATCTTCCGAATCAACTTCAACGCCACGTCACGAAACTCCAAGATAGCCTTACAGGCAGCCACAGATTGAAAAAACAGCAGAGTAACACCAGGACGACTACCACACGATCTAATCAATTGCTGATCCATGGAGCCTATTGCATGGCTGGGCCAAGCAGGACGCAGGGTCTCAATGATATGAATGAGTTTATCAGCATCAACGTTTGCCAAAAGCCTCGCCAAATCCCAGCTGAGGTTTGTTAACTGAAACGGATCAGGCTTTCGCTGGGCTGCACGAGACATCGTATACTGATCATCGTTTAGAATGCTGACCGCACGGCTACTGGACTGTTTCAACTGACAGATATTTTGCAACACTTTGGAACGCATCGCGATTGCGGCACGAAAAGAAGTCTCCCGATAAGATAAGCTCCACCATCTTTTCAAATTGGCGCTCCGACGCTCCAGACCAATCGCGAAAGCCAATCGCCCACGAATCACATCGTCGTTTTCTTGCGTGAACAGCCGAAGAGCCAGGCTACCTGTATTTGTCTTAGGTGCCGACAGCAGCTGGTTCACAAACAACTTCTTGTCTTGTATCTGATGATAACTTCGCTCAAGAAATCTCAACTTTAACAGACTAAATCTTGATTCAAAACCTATTAGGTGACTCAATATGATCGATTTTGCATCATGATCCAGAGGTAAATGATTCAAGTAGTATAGTAAATTCCCGAGCTCTTGTTTAAATGAACACAAAAAGAGAACAAGCCGTTGTTTAAACTCATCTTCCGACTGAGGAAGCAAGGCCGTGGCAAGCTCTCGGGCTTCGGTTGTGGGACACGATCCCAACGCAACTAAAACACGCCGGGTGAGACGCCGTTGCTTCTGATGAGGAACATGGAGACGTCGAAGCGACTCCGATAAAACTCGAGCCCGAAGACCAATGGTCAACTTCTTATTTTGAAACAACGTATTGATTACGTGCCACTCCATTTGGTCATCACGCAAATCAGGCAATATTTCCGTTAAAATATGAAATAGCGCAAAGGCAGAAAAATTGGGCTGAGCCTTTGCGATCTTTGGTAATAACGCCTCCACAACTAGTCGCTTATGCGCACCTAGTAAGGAGCTCGATCCAACAAGAACAGATAACAACGTTTGCGGATCAACCGTGCCTTGCAACAGCCGGGCCGCCTGACCTCGCTCAGTCCAACTCGATGACTGAAGGCCTTCCAATATTTTATTAACAACATCCTCTTGCGGCATCACATCCAGTACCTCAGCCTTTTGGTAATAGGCGACTCTTCAGCAACCTTGAGTTGTCGAACAGCGGAGATGGCCTGTTTCAATTCTGAAAAGTCAAGCTGGTTATAGGCTAGCTCAGCACGATAAAACCAGGCTGTAATCTGATCTGGCTCAAACTCAGACCTACAGGCTCGAGAGAATGCTGCCTTGGCCACGTCAAATTTTTCGAGAATCATAGCACAGCGCCCAAACAAAATGATACTTTGGGCATCATAAGCTTCTGCTGGCGCTTCTTGAGCTGATTCAAAAGCCTTCAAGACCCAAATCCTTGACACAAATGGACTACAAATATTTGCATTGTAAAATATAAGGCACTGACGCATAAACTCGCTACGGAGCGCAACATCGTCAGGCACCAGACTAATTCGACGCAGAAGACTTCGGATCTCCTGGTAAAAGAACTCCTCACTGGAGGATAACTTCGTGGCTGCATACATTTGTACTTCATAACTTTGATCGCGAAGAGCCGATTGAAACACCCTCCCCGTCACTCCATCACCAATTCTCTCTATTTGATTCATGACACGGATCTTCTGATCTGACGGATCATCATCCATGATCGACACCGCGCTGCGCGTTGGACGCGATAGCGCGTGCAACCTCTTAGCAACATCGGTGTAGCGATCTCGCAAGGGTCGTTCTTCAGCTTGATGGGCATTGTCAAACAATAACTCCCTAAGATCACTCACCTTAGACTGTGATTTGCGCGCGATCATGACGACCACCAATGCCAATAATGGCCCGACAATTGGGCAGCAGGCCCAGACCAAAACACCACTAAACAAGATCGTCTCCAGCTTGCGCCGAAGAACAAACCTCCTCGCAAATATCGCACTACACAAAACTGTAATCGCCAATACATGCCCGATCAGCAGACCAAGAACTTTACCAGCCAAAAAATCGCGAAAGGCAGACACCTCAATCAGCATAGCCACAAATACTGCAACAGCTAAGAGCATATTTGAACCGAGGCGTAGTGACTTTTTATTTCGCGTCAAAATCAATCCTAGCCCTCCATTAACTGAATCACGTCGTAGACTTGCAGGAGCGTCAAGGTCGACACAATACTCTCCTTAATTGAATCAATAGGAGCCGAGCGATGGCTAGTCATGATTTGAATCGTCTCACCATGAATCGTAAAAAAACCTTCGACATCGTCGCGCCGCTCGAGCTGAGTCACAATAAACTTATGGATAATGATGGACTGGCGCCCATGAAGGTTCTCTGCACCTTTCAGCGTAATACGGCGTTCCGTTAATGACAGCGAATCTGGGTATATCTTAGTAAGCTCCATGGTAATCAGTCTAAACTCGGCTTCACTAACAAACTTAAATTTGCGCGCTCTAAGTCGCCGCTCCACAGGCTCGCTCTGGGGTGCCGACGTCGCCAACGCCGAACCACACACGTTTGAAATCTCAGTTAGATATTCCACGAGATCATTCGTGTACTCCATAAATGGTATCCGATCGCAAACAAGCAAGCCTCGCAAATGATTTGTATCGTCTAGTATCGGACAACAAATCTGAGGTAGCAGTTGATCCCCAGGCTGCTCTCTAGGCGAAGCGACCTGTCGGCTATTACTTGCATGATGAGCATAAGGGTAATCATGAATATTAGCAGCCGTCAGCTCCACTGGCCATGACGCCTCACAAGAGCCGCGCGCATCAAGCTTTACAAAGCTATCGCCTTTGAGCTCATAAACAGCAACACTATCGATACGAAACCGTTTAACGATCAGGTCAATCGTAAATCGCGCAACAAAAGCGGGCGATGCCCCGAGTAGTCCTCTAGCATATTTTATAACGTACGACATTGGCTGCGTTTCGACAGTCAGACGCCACTTTAATGAGCGAATATTAGCCTCAAGCTTTTGGGTAGCTGCTCGCTGGATATGGGCCCAGTTTTTTTCCACATTGAGCTTGTCTTTTAACTGCCGCACAATCGATGTATTAAACTCTGAAAATAAGCAGACTAAAAAGGTCAATCCGTAATCATAAAACCAACTCGAATAAGTCGCGAAAATGTTTGAGCCTGCCGTCCGCTCAAATACTCGAACCCAATACATAAAAGCAAGGGGTATAATCAACAAGACGGGGATCGAATTTAAAAATCCAAACAAACACCCCGTAAGTGCAACAATGGCAAGCACTGGATTTACTGACGACTTAATCCAAAACGGATCGCCAACTTTCACCACAGCAAGAGCAATCACAATGACTAAAACACCAAAATTGACGTAAAAAAAACGCTTTGTTGAAGTTTGCTCAGACACCGAAAGACCTCAGTAGTTGCATAGGAGTCATATTACCATCAACAATTTTTATATGTTCAGATTCGTCTGCAGCCTCTATGATAGTCGCTCCAGGTCCAAACGGGCAAATCACAAGAACAATTTTTGACTCATCTCGCGAAAGCTTAACAAGTTTAGCAAGAATAATCTCTGATTGCTCCGATGAAACTCCGGCATAAACCAGGTCATGATACCACTCGGATACGATCACTCCCGGTGATGGATCTGACAAAGCATGATCCAAGCTCGCATCAAACTTCTGCGCGTCCTCGGCATAAACCATGGTTCCACAATCAAGTTGAGCCACAACAACGTCAATCACTCGTTGGGCACCGACAGAAGCGAGTCCTATACATATTGATTTACTGTATCCAGTTCCTGTACTCATAGGATTACTCTTGCCGCCATGAAAACCGTATAATTGTCTGACGCTTCTTGCGTTTCTCCGACTCCGTGAAAACTACTATACCCCGCGCGAATGACTGCGCTATCCCCGACCTTACCATCTAAAGAAATCTCGTTTGTATTTGCTTTCTTGAGTAAGGAATCAGAAGATCCCCACCCGTAACGGCTGAGTGCATAAATACTCAGCCGTGTAGCGTATAGATTGAACAAAGTACTAAAATAGGGTCCATAAATAGAGATACTTCGACTGAAGCTTGAAGCATACTGTACGTTTGTCGGCAACCATCGTTCCTGATCTGTAAATAGTCCTAGCTTTAGGTTCACGATTTCTGGGCCATATCCAACCCGCACAGACGCCGTTCGCTTCAAACCTAGACTCGTTGATTTTTCCTTAAAGAGCCGCGCAACTGCGACCGAGGCTACGATCTCCGAGCGCTGCCGAAGCGGCTCAAGCTCGACATAGCCCTCTAATGCGTTGCGGAACAGCCCTTGTGAAACGAAGCCATTTGACCAAGCTACAGGATCATAAACAAATAACCTCAGTAATCCGAACTTAAGCTTGGGAAGAAAAATACTGTAGGACAGTAAACCACTTGCGGCCGGATAGAAGTCCTTATGCTTAGGTTGAAATCTCTTACTTAGCTGAAGAGACACGAGCGAATGATCGGCTGCGTACCCTAACAACAACCCAGAATCAATCCATTGATGCCTGGGAGCTTGTTGCTGCTGAATTTCAACACCAAAATGCCATTTTGATTTAGGATCAAACCGGCGCTCAAAAGTTAGAAGTTTTTTCTGAAGGTTGAATCCCTTTGACAGCTCCCGGGTATACTTTATTTGAATCCTCGCGGGACTCACACCAAGGGAATCATACAAGGTGGTTGGGACATAAGAGGCTTGAGCCCTGCACAATCCTGACTGCAGCATCGTCATGATCATCCCGAGCAAGACGTAACGCATTTGAGGCATCCTTTGCCGAAACTATGTTAAAGGAGCTAATTCTCTGTCATGACTGCCATTTTGGAAAGTTTTACATGTTCTTGTGAAACAGTCAATCGTTGGCTCAGATGTCTCATGGCTACCGTATCTAAATTAACATAATTTTGAGAGGTTATGACTTTCCAGTTAATCTTACATCAGTGAATTTTGATTTATTAACTCCTTTTCCCTATTTCCGCTCTTCCCTTCTTCAGCGTTTGATTTGGCGCTGGGAATCACCCGTCTGATAGGAATTTTAGCCGCTGAAAAATTGATAATGAGTCCAATTTGTAGACGAGTTGCTTTTATATACTGATTCGAGTGCATATTTCGGCGAAGCCGGACAGCCATTCCGGAGCAAGACGGACAGCGCGCATTTACTCATCGGAGCGTAGCGACGACCGGGTTCATTTAGTGGATTT
>JBIKKO010000058.1:0-18024 GCA_044360315.1 Oligoflexales bacterium | reverse complement strand
ACCATTTTAATTTTTCGGATTTAAAGCGAGGCTCAAATACCCCATGCTGAAACGGCGCATCCTTCTTCTTGTTGTCATTTCTGTCATCATCATCGGCTTGGATCAATGGACGAAGGCCTGGTCCATAAGCGCATTGAAAGACCAAGCTCCCATCTCCTACCTAGGGGGCCACGTGCTACTAACCTATGCGGAAAATACAGGTGCATGGGGTAGCATGGGATCAAATCTCAGTGATCAATGGCGATTTTGGATATTGACCGTCCTGCCCTTTGTGTTTCTCGGGGGCCTTACGTGGTATACCCTAACATCCAATGAGTTAAAGCCCTACATGGTGGTTTGTTATAGCCTCGTCATTTCTGGCGGCATGGGTAACCTCATCGATCGCGCCGTCCACGGTTACGTTGTTGACTTCCTTTGGATGGGCCTACCTGGAAGCTGGTTTTCCACTAATATTTTCAATATTGCAGATGTCTCGATCATGGCAGGTGTTATAAGTTTGTTTGTCTTGCACTTTATCTTTGAACGATCAACGTCGGCCAAGCCCCAAACAGAAACCAACTCTGAACAATCACAAAGTAAGGCGTAATCGCGCTTAACCTGTCACCATCAAGAAACTGCACCACCATCGACCTTTTCTGACGGGGGACGCTCCATGTTTTCTGCAATGCAATACGACAACTACCGATTACGCTTGATTGATCAGCGTCGCCTGCCAACCGAGGAGGTGTGGGTAACGTGCGATAGCCTTGAGCCCGTTGCCAAAGCCATAGAAGACATGGTCGTCAGAGGCGCTCCAGCCATTGGCTGCGCGGCGGCCTGGGGCCTTGCGATTGATGCTGCGAACCACGGGCTATTGGGTACCTGGAAAGATTATAAGACGCGCTTTCACACGTCACTCAGCCGAATGGAACGCACACGCCCCACGGCTGTCAATTTGTTTTACGCCCTAAACGCGATGCAACACACTTCGGCAATGTTCACAGATCAAACACCCATGAAAGACGTCGTCAACGCATTAACGAACCGTGCCCAGGGGCTTTTTGACGACGACATTAGAACATGCAAGGCCATTGGTGATCACGGCGCTAGCCTGATGCGTCAACCAGCTAACGTTCTTACCCACTGCAACACGGGAAGTCTCGCCACCGCTGGCTACGGGACGGCTCTAGGCATCATTCGCTCCCTGCACCGCAACGGACACATCCGTAACGTCTGGGTTGATGAGACAAGACCTTATCTCCAAGGTAGCCGTCTGACAGCCTTTGAACTCGGCCGCGACAAAATCCCGTACCGCCTCATCACTGACAACATGGCAGCTTACCTTATGCAACGCGGCGAAGTCGACATGGTCGTGGTTGGTGCAGACAGAATTGCATTAAATGGCGACACGGCAAATAAAATTGGAACCTATGGCCTCGCGGTTCTCTGTTATCATCACAAGATACCGTTTGTTGTCGCGGCGCCAAAAGCAACGATCGACACAAAGATGACAACGGGCCAACACATACCTGTCGAGGAGCGTCCTCCGGGAGAACTTAAGGCGATCCAAGGATCTTTGATAGCCCCCCAAGATGCTGCCGTGTGGAACCCATCATTTGATGTCACACCTGGCAGCCTCATTCACGCCATCGTCACCGAAGACGGCGTTTTCAAAGGACCAGACTTCAAGCTCCCCGTCTAAATTTGCTTCGGGGAGTCTCCGATGACAAATCGCTCTCATCAAGTTTGTGACCCGCAGATTTACGCTTAGGTTTAAGGCTGATGACTCGCCTAGACGTCTCGGAGACAAAGCTTGTAAAGGAGTCTTGCTCGTGATCTTTAATTTTTGATATTTCTACCGTCTTGGCAAAATGAATATCCATGGCTTCGTCGCTCGTTAGCGACATGGATGCCGGGACTTTTGACTCCTCGAGAATGTCGTCAACATCATCATGCTGCACAGAAGCTCCCTCGTCTTCGGCGAGGTCATCATCGGCTTGATACCGATAACGGCGCTTGGCCAAAACACGCCTCACCATGGCAGAGACGACGAGCAAGGCACCAACGGCAACCAAAATCATAGCCATCAACCGCGCCTGCCCCACTGGCGAGGGACTAGAAGACTCCAACTCAAGAGAGGTCATCGCAGACCAAGCCTCCATAAACGGCTGCTGACTACTTTGCTCCCCCTCAAAGTGCTCCGATTTATCTGTAAACGTCACAAGATAATGATGAGACTGGCTACTGACGAGTATGTGAGCTTGCATTAACGCTAGACCAGTATCCGTTAACTCGGTGTAGAACAACCAACCTTCACGACCATCATTGAGCGTAATCCTCTCGTGGCTACGAAGACTGTAGTTTTCGATTGAATTTGATGCCTGAGGATACGAAGCAACAAGATACTTTGCAAAATCCTCAGCGGAAGCTCGATTGATCAACTTAGGTTCCTTAAATCGCAGAACTGTGATGTTTCGAGGATATTGCGACTGAGCAACCGGCGCTTGAATAAACAAACTAGACCGCGGTAGATCCTTCCTGATGATCCATCCCTGGGGAGCCGCCAGACTAAACCCCTTATCGTCAAGGGCAACACGCTCACCTTTACTGATAAATGCCCCTGGAGGAAGCTCCGCCAACGCCGCCTCATGGCTTGACGATGACTTAGCACTAGCCTCTCTTACTACCTCTTGCTGACGGGACGGCAAGATATCTTTTGCGTTGTCTGCACTGATTTGCGTGTCATTTTGCATACTGTCGTCTACGGCGCTATCCTGAGCGGCCAACGGCGCCGCATCAATAACCATATCGTCATCGAGTTGACTGACACCCGAATCTTCACCAAGAGCTATTGGCCCCATAAACCAACCGCAAACACCTAAGACTAGTAACATGTATGCTCGCATATTCATTAATCCCCTATCGCACAACCGTTATAAACCCTAAATCATGGTGACTAATCAACTCCAGCGTCATCACCCCAGAAGAGCTCCGACGCCCAAACAATCACCGATTCACACCGAATCTTTCTTTGTCTGCTGCGCCTGGCGTCGCTCTACATCGTGCGCCACCCCATCACTACGCCGCTTTACAGCAGCTACGACAATATCCATAGCACTGTCATCGAGCTCATAGACTCCATACCGAGCATGATGCCCTCGAGGTAGACTATAAGATTTACCGCGTACATTGAGATCACTATTGACCTCTTTGGCATCAATCGGGATCGGAGCGTCGGGGCGATCCACTAACTCAAGACTGTTTTGCCAGCGATTGGTTGGATGCCAATAGGGCGCGCTGCTAACACGATACACAGCAACAATACGCCATTCTTGACTTGCCGGTGCTGGTTGTTTGGCCACATGGGCGGATTTCGTCACAAATAGAACAATATCTCCCGGCATGGCCTCCTTACCCATCGGTCGGTGAAGCACCCCAATATCCTGGTCGCCCGAAGTTGCTAGGCTTGCGTACTGAGAAGGATTTAACATAATCATCCAGCTTCGCGGCGCACGGAACGCATCGACACCGTTGGTGGTACTTGCATCTCCAACGAGCTGACGCTCTAGGCGTTGAATTAAAGACAAGGCGTGATCTACGGGTTTGCCCTCACGCTTGTAGAGTTTGGCACTGAGACGAAGCTTTTCTAACGCCGTCCGCGCAAGCGGCTCACTGTCAGCATCAATTGCCTGGTTAGCCAAAATTTCCCCAGTCAGACACAGTACGTCGGGATCGGCCTGATTTAACGTTTCACCAAGTCCTCGCAATGTTTTCAACGCCAAATCTTGATCACCCGACCGATAGGCGCTGAAGGCCGTCATAAACCCGTAATCCTCGTGCTCCGGGAAATTAGCATGCAACTTCGTGGCTGATGCCAACGCCCCAGGCCAATAGCCGAAGTCTACTGCACGATGAAAATTCGCCGCATCAAGAGTGGGACAACCAGGAAACGAGCGGTGGACGTAATTTAGCACTTCATGCAGATCATCAGGAGTGCCTGACAACGAGAGATCACCAACGAGTGTATTCCAGTGAAACCAATCATTCATCGGCACTCGCGACTGCAGAAGAGAAAACTCACTGGCATGCTCAAACCCACGACGGGCACACATTTGTTCAAACTCAAGGCAATAGGGATTTGTATCTCGACCCTGGATGGCACGCAATACAAGCCTTGCTGCGGGAACCTGATCAAGGTGCAAGTGAATAACACCGCGCAACGCCAAAAAAGTCTGCTTCATCAAATCATCAGTGCGTCCTAACACCAGCAGATGATCCGACATGGCAACGAGCGAGTCTTGATCTTCGAGCTCCGCGAGTGACTCGATCCAAGCGCGATAAAGACGAGCCGTAGCTGGATGGTCGTCATCTTGAGCTAGCAATGCAGAGGCTTGATGGGCTGCCTCGGTAAATCGGCCATTCCAGAAGTGGTTGAGCACCAACATATACTCTGCCGAGAGTCCTTCCACGCTAAAATCAATTCCAACCGCCTGATTCTCTAAAAGACGCTGAACTCCCAAGGACATAAACCCCCCCAAAAAAAATAAAAGTCACTGGTGCGGCTATCACGCACATGACGGTATATCGGAGGGCTGCAGGAGCACTTTACATGGGAAGAACTTGCGCCCAGGACGGTCTATTCATGGAAAAAAATACCCGCAGCTAACATTCAGTGATAGCTGCGGGTATTATACTTTGATCGTTAAAATCAAAAATCTTTGGAAAAAACGTTTTGCCTTATGCTCTCGCCCGATTGGCTTGTTCATGAGCCCTGGCGGCAGCAACTTTGGCATTTGTAGCCAAAAGCTTCAGCTCATCGGCACGCTCAATCAAAACATCACGGAAATTGAAATAACAATCGTTGCAAAGAGGCAAATCCACTGACTTACGCTCCAACTCTTTCCATGTTACCAATGCCGACCAGGCCTGATCGCTAAACTCTCTTCGTACGCTTTTGACCTGCCCCTCACACGCTCCACAGCAGTCGGTAAAAAACGCACTAAACGCCTGGGCTTTCGATACAGATGCTTTCATTTAAGAATCCTCCCTCTCTTGGACAGCCCCGTTCCTTGAGGCTCAGTGTTGTTAAGGCTTTCAAACGAGACGCGCGCAACCTTCCAGTAGCCGCTTCCCTGGTCCCAGGCCACTCTATCTGGTGACTCGAGACACATTGTTGATTCAAAAAATGTGAACTTATGCTCGACAAAGGTTTTTCCACACCTTTGGATTTCTGTCAATCTGATTTTTGGCTGTCTGGTCAATTTGCCTTTGAAAGGTCGCGGGGCATGTAGGGCGCTTTTTCAAAGTAATAGCGTAAAATCTCCTGTTTTATGCGGTATTCACGCATCTGCTCTGTTTTAAATTTAAGCAATGGTTTCCAAATTTCATTGGCGCGCAAGGCCTGCCCATTGCGATACTGCACCAACCCAAGCAAGTATTGCACTTCAAATTCGTTCATTAGATCCTTCATTTGGTCAAGGTACGCCTGAGCTTGCCGCACTTGTCCTTGCCTCAACAACGCATGCCCCATGATCATCAGCGCGCGACGATCCTGCTGCCCATTGCGAGCCGACAGCTCCAAAGACAGCTTGATGTATTCAATCGCCTTTGACAAATTTACGTTCCGCCAAATATACGAATCAGCAAGATCTAAGTAGACAAGAGACTTGAGACGGTCATCAATACTAGACAAACCAAGCGTCAATTCAAACCACATCGAAGCGACTTCAAGCTGCCATAGCTCTTTATACAGCAGACCCAGCCCCCAATAGACGCTCGGATGATCAAAGTTAGTATTTACAAGACGGAGTAACTCCTTAGCTGCTTTTCCTGCGTCATAGCGGCATGCTTGCTTTACGACAGCCCGAAGTGACTGCTCGTTACCGCGTAGGTATAAAAACTGCAGCTTAGCCCTCGCATAGGCCAATTGGTAAGCGTGCTCATCAGAAAGCTTGGCTGTATCACTCGCAAACTCCGTCCAATTAACCCGAGCCTCCTCGTTATTTGCGAGCTTTCTAGCCCAATGATCCTGCGCCGACTGCACAGCTTTTGCGCCCCCGCGAAGGCCTGTTTGGCAGATGACTTCATGAATCAAGTAAGGAATATTCCATGGATCCCTTGCCAAAAGAGGCCCAAGCATCTCCATGCTCGACTTCCAATCACACTTACGATCATAGTAACTCGACTTTAACCATTGCACCTCGGCATCAACGTCCGACATAGGACCAGTCGGTGCATCAATCATCCTCAAGATCCCCATGGCCTCATCCGGCTGGCCATGATTCATCAAGTAATTTGCGTACCGAAGTCTCGAATTTTGCCCTAAGGGATCAAGTTCATACATCTTGGCATAGTGGTGCCCGGCCTTTTTTTCGTGCCCCATACGCATGAATAACTCTGCCAAGTGAAAATGCACATCCCAATCCCCAGAAAATCGCACTAACAGCGCATTGAGTAGAGACAAAAACTCAACGCGGTCTCCCACGTCCGCCAGCTGCCTAATTCGCTCTCGGCCAATCAAATACTCCTCAACACTCACACCAGCTGCTTTCAATCGTGCAACAAGCAAACAAAACCGAATTTCTGAATTATCCGGATGCTGCGTGTAAGCATGCTCAAACAACTCTTTTGCAGCTTCAAATTCACCAGTCCCAAGGAAGTGACTCCCCACCTTCTGAACAACGGACGGGTTATTGCCCGCCACTTTCAAAACCTGCTTGTAGGCTTGGAACGCAATCGCCTCCTCGCCATACTCAGCCAAAACACGAGCTACGAAATAAAGTGCATCCTCATCTGCGGAACTCTGACTAAGAACTTCGTCCGTGAGTGCGCGCGCTTCAAGACGTCTCTTCTGCGCTGTTGCATGGTCACCCTTTAGCTCACTGATACTCGCTGTCGACAGTCGATCAAAAATTTCGATATGAAGGGGGACATAACGCCGATTATCGAACCACCACATGGTCAATGCCTGGATCGCACGTTCCGCATCGTCATAGCGCCCCATTTCAATAAATTCTTGACTAAGCCTACGATGAGTCTCGAAGTTACCG
This sequence comes from Oligoflexales bacterium, assembly GCA_044360315.1. GTDB lineage: Bacteria > Bdellovibrionota_B > Oligoflexia > Oligoflexales > RGVZ01 > CAMDKS01. The sequence continues at coordinate 10,996 of JBIKKO010000058.1, read as the reverse complement.
TAAAGATTGTACGGGGCCATTAATTCAAATTGATGAAAGTACTGATCACCTTTTGTTTCATCACCAAGATTAAAATAAACTTGACTTAACCCAAAAAGACTCGGATACCACTGTGGATCAAGAGCAACTGATTGTTCATAGTTGTAGCGCGCACGATCGTTATTGCCTTGCTGTTCAGCACCAAATCCCAAGGCAAAATACAGGAGTGCAGATGAACCGTACTGCTGCCCAATTCCATTTAACAACGTAATGGACTCATTGCCCGTGGATGGGTCTGCATACATCCCACACAGCACCAAGCAGGTGCGAAAAATCTCTTCATTCTCGTGACTCTGTGCTAAGGAAGCATAGTGAGACTTCAGTTCATGAGATCGTCCCATCAGACTCATCAACTCGATGCGGCGTAAATGAATTAAAGACTCGTGGGATCCTCCTTTGGACAAAAGCAACTCTCGGAGGACCAAGTCTGCCTCCTCGTACTGCTTAACAAAGATCAGCTTGTTTGCAAACTCTAGCTGGTCACGGCAGTGTTGATCCATTTAACCCTTTTCCAAATCTCGACGAAGTCCCACGGACAATCCGCTTGCCACTCGTACTTTGTGGGTATCGTCTTCGGGCAAATTTTCTAAAACGCACTGCGCTGACCCATCGCACCCAAAGCCGGGTGATGCGCCAATTTTATTAGGATTTAGTTAAACTTTTTCGATTGGGCCAACCTATAAATAATTCGACTTTGACTCCCCACGGCGAATAACCTATGATCCTAGAGTTTCAACCATATCATGTTTAAATAGCCATTAAGGACTAAGGAGACAGTCATGTTCAAGTCACTCATCGCGGCATCCGTGTTAGCATCATCCATCGCATCTGCTTCAACAATTCCAATGTATGAATTTCCTCTAAAAAACGATGCGGCCCGCAGTGTATACCGTATGGCTGACCATAAGAACGGTGTCTTTGTTTTTGAAGCGTACCGCTTAACCTGCGGCTACTGTAACGACAATGCTCCGGCTGTAGATGCATTGGCGACAGCTTACGCTGGAAACCCTCGGGTCCAGGTCCTCGATCTTGGTTTAGATACGAATGACGCTGACTATGCGGAGTGGATTGCAGCACACAATCCTAACCATCCTGTGATTCAAGACACGGGCCGCAAAGTTTTCAATGCGCTTAAGACTCAAAACGCAGTCCCTCAAGTATTTGTTGTCAACTGCAAAGGAGAGATGGTAGGCAACCACGTAGGAACCTGGGATGGTGCTGTGCCCAAAATTAAAGGCCACATCGAGACAGCCCTAAAGACCACCTGCGAGTAACCTCCCGCCCACATAAGCATCACTCAAAATGCCTGAGGACCAAGCGCCTCAGGTAAGCTTTTTTTTCACCATCACTTGTGTTATCGACTATTTGATCAATTCAAGCTTTAAATCAGGCTTGAACTGAAACGACTGTAGCAGGGCAGAACCCTCGCAACCTTGAAGCACCAAGGCCGATGCCGCTGGTATAATGCGCACAGGTACAGACGTATAGCACTGCTGGGTGACCTGACCCGCCTTGACATCGATGGCAATATCGGCGGAAGCACCACAGGACAACCTCCCCACCACTAAATCTGCAGTGATCTGCTGATAACAAGACGGTATCGAAACCCCGTCGGGCCGCGGCGCTGGGAAATAGTCTAAGCGTAAAACGAGCTTTTCAGCAACCTTCCCCGTGTCATCCAAAGTAACTGATAAAATAGGCCCCATGTGCGCCTGACGCTCAGGCTGCAGCACTGGGGGCTTTGGCTTTGCTTGATCCGAGGCGCCGGGGCTTTGATTGGTCTCCGGGTAATCCTTGCCAACGTTGGCCATCTTGCAGGAGGCCATGACGAGGAGAAGACTAACGGCAGCTACGTGTGCATGACCTCGGGCAATGCGCATAATCAACTCCTAGTAGGCAGGGATGCCGGTAATTTGTTGACCCACGACAAGTAAGTGCACGTCGTTGGTACCTTCATACGTGTAAACTGTTTCAAGGTTACACATGTGACGCATCGTTTGATACTCGATCATGATGCCATTACCACCCAGCATATCACGACAGGTTCGAGCTGTTTGCAGAGCCACCTCAACGTTGTTTTGCTTGGCCATCGACACCTGGGAATGATGCATCTCACCCGATTGTTTCAACTGACCAAGCCTGAGGGCAAGTAACTGGCCCTGAGTCAAAGCGGCCGCCATTTTCGCAAGCTTCATTTGAATCAGCTGTTTTGCTGCAAGAGGCTTATCAAAAATCATCCGGTCTTTAACATAGTTGACCGCCTCGTCAAAACACGCTTCTGCAGCACCAAGAACCCCCCATGCAATCCCATAGCGCGCTTGGGTCAAACAACTCAACGCACACTTAATTCCAGCTGTCGACTTTGGTAGAATAGCCCCTTTATCAAGCTCCACATGATCAAAATAAAGCTCCGACGTCACAGATGCGCGAAGGGAAAGCTTGCCCGTCATCTTCCGCACCGTAAAACCTTTTGATTTCGTCGGAACAAGAAATCCACGAATACCGTCCACCGTACTCGCCCACACAACGGCCACGTCAGCAAGGTTTCCATTGGTAATCCACATCTTTGAACCGTTGAGGATCCACTTATCACCCTCTAATACTGCAGTTGTCTTCATTTTGCCTGGATCAGAACCGCCGTAGGATTCCGTCAAACCAAAACAGCCGATGGCTTCACCCCGACCAAGTTTTGGCAGCCAGTAATTTTTTTGCTCCTCACTCCCATACTCATAAATGGGATACATCACCAAAGCACCCTGCACAGATACAAAACTGCGAACACCAGAGTCACAGCGCTCGAGCTCTTTCATGACTAGCCCATAACTAATCTGATCCATTCCAGCTAGACCGTAGCCCTTCAAATTGCCACCGAGCAACCCAAGTTCACCGAAAAATTTAATTTTTTCGACGGGAAACTTTTCTTCCATGTAGTGTTGACCAATCACGGGGTTTAACTCCCGACTTACGAACTCTCTCACCGATGTTGCCACCAGGCGTTGCTCTTCGGTCAACATGGACTCAACGTTATAAAAATCTGGGAATGGCGAAGTGCGAGGAAGAACCATAGTTTAAACCCCTATTCAAAAAGGTGTTGATACGTACTAAACGTGCGCCTGTCTTTTATACCGAGCGCGATCTTTTATCAGCCCATAAATTGAAGCCACAGAGACCACGCCTGCCCCTAACCTAAAGACCCACGTGGACATCCAATGTTCATTCCATAGTGCCATGGCGCAGATCGTTAGGCCAACCCCCAAAAGCGCCAAAGCACCTCGCCCAGGCCTACGCATCAGGGCCCGCTGCCAAGAAAACCCGCCAGGGCTGAGAGAACGACCGTAAATAGGCAACTTCCCTGGAGAAAACTGTGGTATGAATCCCGCCACAAACGCCCGATACTCCGCTGCCATCGGCCCAAGCTGCGCCGATAAATACTGATCCTCCATGCGCGTTAGACGTCTATAGATGGGGGCTAGACCAATCATAGCAAATAAAAACAGCACTGGCAGGCGGGCCATCAAAATAATGCCAAAAACCATTAGAAACCTGGCGAGGATCCAGGGGTGACGCACGAATCGGTATGGCCCCCCCAAAGTCAATATGCCCTCACGCTCCATACGCTGATAGCCGCCCGCCCAAGTAAAAAGCGAGGCTCCTCCCAAAGCGATCGCACCACCCAACAGAATGGAACGGCCGTTGGCGTCCGTAAACACCACAGCCAAACAGCACGTAACAACTTCAATCAACTCTAGCAACGGGCGCAGATTCTTAGGAATAACAATCCTGGAAAAATGCACGTCTAGGCTCCTCGAAGGCTTATGGACATCCACAATTAACAGCTAACATTGTAGCAGATTCGACTCATTGATGTTACGATTTATTCTTCTCACGTTTAAACACCTTTAAGGATCGCCACCTATGCGCCATATCATCATCCTCGCACATCCCAATTCCAGTAGTTTTTCAGCCTCAATCTGTCAGCATCTAGCTGAGCTGTCGAGCAATCTTGGTAATGACGTCATCGTGCGAGACTTATACCAGTTAAAGTTCAACCCGGTTCTCTCTGCCGATGACCTAAAAGCCCTCCACAGTGGAAAGCTGCCGCGCGACATTGCCGAAGAGCAAAAGTGGGTTGCATCTGCAGACCTCATTAGTCTTATTTTTCCTTTATGGTGGACAGGGTACCCTGCCATCCTCAAAGGCTGGATCGACCGGGTTCTCCTCAATGGATTTGCCTTCAAACATTCGGCAAAAAATGGCATCGAGCCACTTCTTACTGGTAAGAAAATTCAAATCATCACCACCATGGGCGCTTCTGTCGACGAATACGAGCAAAACGGATTGATGGAGGCCATGGCTATGACCATGGGTGACAATGTCTGGAGCTTCTGTGGCTGCGATGATGCCGGGATGATTGTGTTTGGGGAAGTCCCAGGAATGGGAGACAAAGAACGAATGACCGCACTGCGCGAGATTGAAAGCTCTCTTGTTGCCGCCCTTGTGGACGAAGAACCGACCAAGCCAAAGACACCTGCCAAAACCAAAGCGAAAAAATCAGCGCCACGCCCACCAGCAAAAAAAGAGACTTCACGCAAGCCCGCGAAAAAACAAAATACCCCGAGCCGAGGCAAATCGAGCACATCGAAAAAGCCTACAGCAAAAAAATAGCAACTCGGCCTGGACGTCTCCCCCATGGTTCGCGTTGTCTACATCACTCTTGGCTGGGTCTTTGTCGTCATTGGCGCAATCGGCATCGTGACCCCACTTCTGCCGGCCACTCCATTTTTGCTTGTTGCAGCTGCATTGTTTGCAAGAAGCTCCTCGCGTTTTCACACCTGGCTTATGACACACCCCAAGTTAAGCCAGCCGTTACTTGATTGGCAAGTCAACGGCGTGATCCGACTGAAGGCCAAAATCTTGGCAACCATCCTGATCCTTGTAAACGCCTCGTTTCCGTTGTTTATAATCAAAGACATACCAGGGACCATCAAAATCACACTTTGCATCGTCTTGGGTCTTGTCCTCATGTTCATTTGGACAAGGCCATCAAAACCTTTGACAAAGCCATAGGTAAAAGTTCGAGTGCTAGGTCAGGACTACCGCATCTAAATTAAGATAATTTTGAGAGGTTATGACTTTCCAGTTCATCTTACATCAGTGAATTTTAATTTATGAACTCCTTTTCCCTATTTCCGCTCTTCCCTTCTTCAGCGTTTGATTCGGTGGTGCGAATCACCCGTCTGATACCGATTTTAGCCGCTGAAACATTGATAATGAGTCCAACTTTTAGACGAGTTGCTTTTATATACTGATTCGAGAAAACCAGGCGCAAGCGATAAATCGATCAGTAAGCTCACCGTGGTGGAATTTAGTCACATCATTTGACCGCGGAATGGGGGAAGAGCGGAATTTGGGAATGATCGTATTCATAAGCCCACGCAAGAACAAGTCGCAATCCCATGTGACTCTACGCGCGCCATCACTTTGTTGAGACGTCCAAAGAACGCGACGGCTCGTTCGACATATTGCTCATGACGCGAAATCTCTGAGACGTTGTTAAACTTCCATCAGAATCCAGTGTTAAAATCCCCCGGTGAAGACGGCTTAGCTACGGTTTTAGCTCAAAAGAGACGTTAGTCGCACCCGTGAGGCCACGACTAGCTGCCCGAATGCCGTTACAACTCTGCCCAATAAAGATCTAGAATCATTTAGAGTTTTGAAATTCCTTTAATCCAGCCCTACGAAATCCGAACTCCTCTCCAAGCCCCAGTGGCATAGGAGGAGCATATGCTGAAACACACAACCATAATCTGCGCGATCACATTAGCAGGATGCGGACAAGTCAAAGAAACAAAATCCTCGCCCAATGCCGAGTCCCCAGCCAACAATCAATCAGGACACACAACTGATGACGACTACAACCTGAGCACTGTCCAGATGAGTGATCTAATTCGCGCCAACGGCCACCTGAAGAAGCATCTGGCGACTGCTGATGCCGCGTTGAGAGAGGCCGCGATCGCCTGCGAGAAGGCGATAAGTACGCGGCAAAAAATAATATCTGCTCTAGATGTCGTTTCTTCAGATGCCTCTCCACTTCAGGCAAAACTAAACCAGTATCGATACGGACTTTTGAATGCCGAAAGTGACGCCGATGAGCGGTACGATAAGTTAGCAAAATTGATGGCGGAACTAGACGCCACAAAAACACTACTACGCATCAACTCCCCCCAGGGTCTCAAAGCAAAGTACCGAGAAGTCATTGATCGACTCGACAAAAACATCATGGCAGCAACCTTTGCAGCGCAGGACGTTAACAAACGACTTGAGGCGATCTTGTTTGACGGTGTTTTTGACAAGGAAACTTATGAAAAACTTGACCGAGGACGCTCTGAGGCCAAAATGGTCATCAGCAAGCTAACCAGGGAACGCGAGCGACTTGAGACGCTTCGCTACATTCCAAATCAACTCACCACGGAAGAATTAAAGGCCTCCGAACAGCAGCAGCAAGCCGCACTTCGAGACCAAAGCCCCAAGCTACGCGAGGAACTCGCGGCCATCCATGCGGAAAAAGCAAAGATAATGACGGTGATTCAAGAGATTCAAGCAGACATTAAACGAAATGAGAAAGCACATCAGATCATTCCAGGCGAGATTCCACAACTATGCTACCGCGTCACATCGATACACAGCGCAAGGAGCACACCAGCTCTTACTCGGCCCGTACCCGTTCCTGTGACTCCTTAACGTCATCGTAACTAAGTAGGTCGCCCAAACGTGAGTTATGGCCAACCCGTCGGTCGGCCCTGCATTCATTCAGGAGTCGAGGTTTGACGAGATTGAGATGATTTATCTGAACCCTCACCTCGTCAAAAGACACCTGGGAATCTTATTACGTCGAATACTTAACAGCCTAAATTTAATGAACTACACATCATTTATTGCTAGTTACTAAAGTTTTTGAAAACAAGCACCGATTCCTCCCCCATTGATAAAGGGCTGAACGTCTTTTGTAAAATTAGGAGGCGAGTCGTGTTTCTTCCCAACGTAAGAGTTATTGTTTTAATCGTTCTTACAAATCTATGTATTTCGGGATGTCGTTCTGCTGATAAGATAAAAACCAGCTCATCGGCGTTATCGTTAGACTCGGGGTCTGAAGACACAATTTATTCCAGCGCCCCACACTCAGAAAGCGAAGAATCCATCATTCTCAACTCCGAAAGAACAGAATCTATCATGTCCAGGGAAGAAGAACCGCGGTTGTCTCACAACGTCCAGGACTTAAGACAGGGCGTTCCCTGCGACAATCCTCGTAATTGCATAACCGGCTTTGTGAGCGAATGTGATCTCGTCTCCTGTAAGCAGGAATACAACACCGGCTACTGCCATGTCGATTACAGTGGTCCAACCGTAAAGCCACTGGCCTCTTGCCAAGTCAGAAAGGTCACCTGCAGTGCGAGCCTATGCTCACCGCCAACACCGCCCGATGAGACGTACAAAAGAAATCAACCGTGCAAAGATCCGGACAGTCCGTGTACAAATCCGGTAGGCCTAGCGCCCTGCGACCCGCATAGTTGCACAAGAGTCGAGTGCAACGGTCTTTGTGACGAGTATTGGATAGACGGACGATGGAAAAGTGCATGCAGTTTACACAGGGTGCCTTGCACGGACCATCCTGCTTGTACGACGGGGACGTCCACCCTGAAGTTTCCACCCTAAGCATCAAGTTTAGACGGGCACTTGTAAACTACGATAAGAGTTGCTGTTTGTTAACTGTCTAAAGCATGATGGAATGGTTTCCGGTCACACGTCTAAGCCTTCCAACGGCGGTAATTCCATGACCACTGCTCAGGATACCGCCTTATGATTTGAGACATATTATCGGCCAATCGCTGCGCTACAACCGCTTCTTCTTTCAGTTGATGATTAGGAGGCACGATTTCGTCGCAAACAAAATGATACTTCGCGCGACCTACACGCACGAGGTAGACGCCAAAGGCCGGCATGTTCTTGCGAATGATCATCGTAACCGGCCCCGATACAATGGGCGTATCTTTAACCCCGAGAAACACAGACGGATAGCCCCCCTGCTTAGCCATCGGACGTTGATCCATCACAAAACCCAAATGCTCACCACGTTGTGCAACCGCCATCATATCGCGAAGTATGGACTTAGAATCGGTCCAAAGGACTTTCATTCCAAGTTTTTCTCTCACGTTATTTAGTACCGGCGTTAACCATCGTGACTTACTCGGCTTCGCCAAAACATGAAATGGCCGATCCGTTGCCAGAGTTACGCAGTGACCCGCCAGCTCCCAAGCGCCCTGGTGGGCCGTAATGATCACGATGCCTGAGGCCTGAGCCGCCGTCTGCAATTTTTTGCGCGCTTCTTCTATCCCAGTGATCGCAACAGTGTGTGGTCTAAACAAAAACCTGATTGTCTCGAGCAATAATACTGCTTGCTGGTATTGATTTTGTCGAACAAACGACCTCGAAAACACCGATCGCGGTGCTAAACCATAAACGCGCTCAACGTTAGCCTGGATCACGCGTCGATCCCGTCCTGCAAATGGATAGGTGAGCCAATAAACGATCCAAATAAATCCAGGCAATATCTGTGGCGGTATCAAAGCGAGGACATACAATAACTTCAGACAGCACCCCGTTTAAGTCATAGTCACACGATTAAACAGTCCCAGCGAGGTCTTTGACTTTTTCAATCGCCTTGGCATAATACTCGTGGGCTTTGTACGATGATCGAACCAACGGTGCCGACGCTACGGCGATAAATCCGATCTCTTCCGCGTACGCACCAAGACGATCAAACTCATCGGGATGAGCAAAACGTTTGATTGATAGATGTTTATTCGTCGGTCGCATGTACTGGCCTAAGTTGACAAACTCGACACCTGCTTGACGGAGGTCGCTTAAGCTTTGCTTGACCTCAACCTCTTCTTCACCAAGACCAAGCATGATGGCACTTTTCGTGAAGACACGGTAATCAGCAAGCTCTTTGACACGCTGCAATGCTCTAATTGACTGCCAATAGCCGGCACGGGCGTCACGAACCCGGGGTGACAGCCGCTCAATCGTTTCAATATTGTGGGCATACACTTCAGGACGCTCAGCCAAAATCACCTTTAGGGCATCATCACTTCCCCTAAAGTCACCCGCAAGGAGCTCAATGATGATGCCAGGATTTGCTGCGCGAACCTGACGGATCACATCCGCCACATGCTTAGCCCCCCCGTCAGGAAGATCATCCCGATCCACCATCGTAATCACCACATACTTTAACTTCATCAAAGCGGCACTCTCGGCAACCTGACGAGGCTCATCGGGATCAAGCCAACCGTTGGGGTTCCCGGTTTTCACATTGCAAAATCTACATGCCCGCGTGCAGACTTCCCCTAAAACCATGAACGTTGCCGTGTTGGTGTTCCAGCAGTGGCCAATGTTCGGGCATTTAGCTTCCTCACACACCGTATAGAGCTTTCGGCCACGGAGGTCTCGCTTAATGTTGAAGTACGTTTCTCCAGTCGGTATTGGAGTTTTAAGCCAAGAGGGTTTACCGATGTGGAGGGACCGTCGTTCTTCGGGCGTTATATTATCGCTGTGGCTCATAGTGTTGTCTTCCGCAACGGCAATTAAAAAGGTTATACTAGTGACCGTATGTCTTATCACTCCAAAGCCATCTCGTAAAGCCCCCAGTTCACAGGAAACTACCAATGAAATCAGACCCATTCCAGGCTTTTATTGCAACCGTCAACGACCTGGGGCGACTACCCCGTGGATTTGATCCCAAAGGTAAGCGGCCGGAAACCATCTTTAAGGCCATCTTCAAAGCCGCCAAACCTGCTGTCGAGGAGATCTGGGAGATTTACACCCAGCGACGCGATGAGTTATCCCGAAAGCTTATCACCAACAAACAATCTGTTGTCGCCTATCTTTTCGGGTTTCACTTAGCCAATATGGCCAGAGCAGCAGAGCTTTACCATCGTGCAGATCAGCGCCATCAGTGGCGAAAATCTCTGAAGGGGAAAAAGGTTCGCATCTATGACATCGGTTGTGGAACGGGGGCGATGTCACTTTCGTTGGGCGTTTCAGGAGATTACTTTCTGATCGATGGTAGCGGGCCACTGCTTGACACTGCAAAAGCATTAGCCGAGGCCTCTGGCCTCAACGTCAAAACAAGCCGTCGGGTCATCGAAGATCTCGAGTCAAAACAGTTTTCGTCTTTGCCGGGTGAGGACACCGTCCATATTTATTTACTGGGATATGTTTGGAATGAGCTGACGCGCAACAACCCAGCTCGTCGTAAACTCACAACACTTTTGAAGAATCATATGACACGCAACGAGTCTAGCCTGATCTTCATCGCAGAACCTGCACTAGAACAATTATCCAGACCAACCATGGAGCTGCGCGACACCCTCTGCGGCATCGGTTATCAGGCGTTATACCCCTGCCCTCACAGCGAGCATTGTCCGATGCTTGATCGCCCGAAAGATTGGTGTTACAGCGAAGGTGACTGGAATCAGCCAGATCTTGCCCGGTGGATCGATCATGAACTTGGCATGAATCGCTCACGATACGCAGGCACTCTCTTTGCATTTGCCTCGCCAGCCTTAGGTCTTACGTCAGACAGCAATCCTGTCGTGGTTGGAAGACCGGTCCGCGACGAAGGGAAAGAGCGCTATAAGGGATTTTTTGATTACCTGGTTTGCGGTCCTGAAGGAATTACGAAGGCTGTCCCAAAATCTCCAAAAAACGTCATCCAGAGGGGAACGATTTTCAAGGAAAAACCTGCCTCAACAGCCAGTAAAAAATGACCCTAGCTCGATTCTGTTTAAAATTCGCCTCCAGAAACAACCACTCCCATTTAATCCGTCCCTAAAAAGGAGCGAGTATGCACGAGATGCTTTTCCACACCAGTATGATTCTAGGGGCCTTTGGCTGGACG
>JBIKKO010000057.1:0-18058 GCA_044360315.1 Oligoflexales bacterium | reverse complement strand
GCCGGGCGGCAGCTCCCTCCGAGTAGCCATGACCTTGTGTCAAAAAACTATAAAGTGATGAATAACCCTCTCTAAGATACAGACCTCGTGACTCATAGGCAGAAAGGTAGGCGATCACTTCCGCCGTTGCATGACGCTCAACCGCAATAGCCCTTAGTAGGTTAACCTTAAGCTCGGCAGGAGACTGCTCGTCGAGCTTGCAGCCCAAGCCTTTCAGAGAATCAGTGATCATGGTGTGTCCTCCATATCTGGTTTCTGGAAAAATCCTATCATGCAGATTTTTGACTCGTTAAAACCAACGCTGCCGCGCGATCGCGGGCCGTCGCAAGAAAATTTTCTCTCCTTCTGATTTGCTGAAACAAAGCTATCCGTAAACGCTTCTATTGCTTTAAATCAAACCGCAAGTCCCTCAACCAAATCACCACACAAAAAATCTCGTCAACATAAAAACGCCTCCTCTTGGAAATGTCCTTCAAGGACAAAAAACTTTGAAAACAAAAAACAACTACCGAAACCAAATTGAATGTACACGCAGGCCACCACATAGACCCAAAACCGTAACCGGTTGGTTAAGTTCACACATAAACCAGCCCTGCTTACCGTAACTTCGCGACTCCGCTGCGGCGGTAAATTCTCAAGAATGCGAAGCGCCGTGTCGAGCAAGCTCACTCCGCTGCGGCGGTAAAGTCTCGCCCTAACCATGGGCTCCACGAATAGCTACTCTGAATATCGCAAAAGTTTTGAAACGACATATCTAGTTGAAGACAACCAACTCGTCCGCGCCACTCCGCTGCGGCGGTGAAGTCTCGCCCTAACCATGGGCTCCACGAATAGCTACTCTGAATATCGCAAAAAATTCGAAATGACATAGCTAATTGCAGACAACCGACTTGTTCGGGCGACTCCGCTGCGGCGGTGAAGTCCCAAGAAAGCCGATCGCCGTGTCGAGCAGGCTCACTCCGCTGCGGCGGTGAAGTCTCGGCCTGACTATGGGCTCCACGAATAGCCACACCTGAACATCGCAAAATTTTTGAAACGACATATCTAGTTGCAGACAACCGACTTGTTCGGGCGACTCCGCTGCGGCGGTGACGTCCCACCAAAACTAGGGAGACTCGACAAATGGCCTCGTCAGGACTTTGCAAGAAATTCGAAAAAACATATTTGGTGGCAGACAACCGCCTCGACCGGGCTCACTCCGCTGCGGCGGTGAAGTCTCAGGAAAGCGGGTCGCCGTGTCGAGCAGGCTCACTCCGCTGCGGCGGTAAAGTTCCACCAAAACTATGGAGACTCGACAAATGACCTCGTCAGGACTTCGCAAGAAATTTGAAAAAACATATTTGGGTGGCAGACAATCGACTTGACCGGGCGACTCCGCTGCGGCGGTGAAGTCTCAGGAAAGCGGGTCGCCGTGTCGAGCAGGCTCACTCCGCTGCGGCGGTGACGTCACACCAAAACTAGGGAGACTCGACAAATGGCCTCGTTGGGAATTTGCAAGAAATTCGAAAAAACATATTTGGTGGCAGACAACCGACTCGTCCGCGCTACTCCGCTGCGGCGGTGAAGTCTCAAGAAAGCGGATCGCCGTGTCGAGCAGGCTCACTCCGCCGCGGCGGTGACGTCACACCAAAACTATGGAGACTCGACAAATGGCCTCGTCAGGACTTTGCAAGAAATTCGAAAAAACATATTTGGTGGCAGACAACCGACTCGACCGGGCTCACTCCGCTGCGGCGGTGAAGTCCCAAGAATGCGGGTCGCCGTGTCGAGCAGGCTCACTCCGCTGCGGCGGTAAAGTTCCACCAAAACTATGGAGACTCGACAAATGGCCCCATCAGGACTTTCCAAGAAATTCGAAAAAACATATCTGGTGGCAGACAACCGACTCGTCCGCGCCACTCCGCTGCGGCTGTAAAGTCTTAATCAGGCGGATCGCCGGATCAACCGCGCCACTCCGCTGCGGCGGTGACGTCCCACCAAAACTAGGGAGACTCGACAAATGGCCTCGTCAGAACATCGCAAAAGTTTTGAAACGACATATCTATTTTAAGACAACCGACTTGACTGGGCGACTCCGCTGCGGCGGTGAAGTCCCAAGATGCGGGTCGCCGTATCAACCTTGAGAAATTTTTTCCGGTTATTGAATGAATAGCCCCCTACGTTGGTGGTAAAATTAGGGCGGTAAAGAGAAAGAGAAACTTTATCGTTAGGCAAACCACTATTTGCAGGTGAATTTCAGCCAGGCGAACGTCAGCTACGTACGCATAATAATAACTTTACAAATGGAACTGATTTTCCAATTTTTTATCAAGCACACCTTGGCACAAACGACAAGCATGTTTCGGGGATGCCAGCGCGTATGATCATGTTCGTACGATTTTAATCGGAGCGAGGTTTGCCCAAATATTATGAGGCCGATCACGAGGTTCTTGGTAACGCTAAGCCTCAAGCAGACCGGGACTCATTTCCTATTTTCAAGAGCTTATCTCATTATTGCTCAACTCGTGTATAGGTTATCATCTCAATATCAACTCTCGCTTCTGGGGGTAAGAGCTCTTCCTCTATTTCAAACTCAGCCCCAGTCCTTTGGAAGTTGTCGATTCGAACACCGTCAACATAAACCTTCCAGCCAAGAGTTGGCTCATTCGGATCAATCCCACCAGGGAGCTTTATGAGAAATTGATTGGTTCGTCCTATCTCGTGACGGTACTCAACGTTCAATTCGCTGTAGTCCAAGTCAGCCTTACACTCCACGTCTATTCTTCTGCCTTTGTAACGAGACTTCCAGGCGACACCAGTTACATCTTCTGCCGTAGACTGAGGCAACAGAGAGCAACCTCCCTCCACACCGTCAGCTAAAACTTTAACGTCGTCATCAATTCGTTCATTGGGAAGATTTAACGTTCTTTGCGGGGATTTGGCACCAAAATCAATTTGAACCTCGACATCTCTTCCCTCTATGACTTGTTCAGGACTAAACCGAATAAATCTTCTATCCCATTCTGCAACGACTGGCTCTGCTGTCAATTTATCCCGTACCACCCAAGACACCGGCTCTCGCGGATCACGCAGTTGCATCTCATAGGTCAAAATTTTATGATCGTCGGTGCGCCACTTGAGTATAATCACAGATCCGTCGGCTGGGGCTGCTGCGAACTCAATGGCCGACTCATCATAAAAGTAAGTTGATTGATCAGCTTTTACTAGGTTCACAGTAACTTCCATTGTATCAGGACGAACACCCAGCAAATTGACGGGGAAGCGACGAATTAGCGGGATATGTTCGAGATAAGATACCGTAACCTTAGCTTCAGCCGGTGGCATAGTCGTAAAGACAATCACGCGACGTGTGGCATCAATTGTAAAATCACGTTCAAAGATCTGCTGAACACCATTCACACGAACGTCCAATGTATCAGGCGCCGGCATGGTATTGATGGCGACATCATTAAACATTGGCACAGCATCATGGGAGTAGGAGAAAGCAATCTTCAAACCAGTTTTGAATGCTGCTGGATCGATACTCACAGTTTGTCCATTGACAAAAACCACACCGTTAGCTGCAACAGGACTGCCATCGACAGATACTTCAAAGCGATTCATATCAGGCAAAGCAGATAAAGAAAACTGACGCTTTACGATTCGATTTACGTCAGTGGAAATCCTTGAGAGGTATCCACCATAACCAGTCGTTTGATTGTAGTCGTGACAAATGGAGCCAGAAGAGCCTCCCGTTGCTAAACTCGCCTCCATGTACATTGCACCTTTTGCGGCAGCGGCAGGGCATGAGCCGTCTTTATCCACAATCGAGTAAATGCGAGACTCTTCGGGGGCACGAATCGTTCTGAGAAAAGACACCATTTCTGTCGCGTTTTTCCCGAAGATATTCCGACACCGCGACTGATCAGTGACGCTAGATCCACAGTTATCCTCATCACTGATGAAAAGTATACCCACCGATGAACCTGGCCTTATCCAAGGTCTTGTTAATCCATTGCACTGTCCCTTGAGTGCCTGAATGGCCATCGGAAATCCTCGCTCAGTATTGTTCGTATCCACAGGTTTATTGACGGCTGCCGCAAACTTTTGAGCAGGATTGAGATCTCCCTTTTTGATAAGATTCGTGGATGTGACACAAGGATTTGACATTGAGATCACTGCGATCTGCCAGTTAACATCCTTCACGGCAGAGACTAAAGGAGCTAGGCCCTTACTGAGGATTGCCTGTTCCTCTGACATTGACTTCGAATCATCTACAACAACAAGCAAATCAAGATAGCCAGCCTCACTCAGTTGAAACTCCTCGGTCGTAAACCTTGCGGGCCGTCCTTGAGTGTAGACATGTTCAAAACGCTGGCGCTTGACTTGGCGGTGAATCACCTGAGAGGGCGCCTTTTCGGCCTGCCTGATGGCCAACGTCTGGAAACGACCGCCATCTTTGAGACTAACTGAAGCCGTTGAAATCTCAGACGCTTTGAAGCTGTAAACCTGCTGATTCACAGCATCAAACGCCTTTTTGGAGGAGCTTGTGAAGTTCGCCCCATCGTTGCAACCGCTAAAAAGCCCGATCACGCAAAGCGAGAGGCAGCCCCCTCTTATTAATGTTTTCATGGCTATGTTGTCCTCTAACATTGATTGTACCCATCGACACACTTGGCCCATGAAGGTGTTCGTCGAACCCCTAAAAATCTTTAGACAAATGTTAGAATGACCATATTTTTACATTGATTTTAGGATGTTAAAACACCGAAACGGTTTGGCTTTTAAATCACCCAGAGTCTCTTACCGTCGGTTTCAGCGGCCCCATCAGGCTAGTTTTTGACCACAGGCCTTGCACCGTCGCTCAAGACTTAGGCGCAAGATAAGCAAGTTGCCAACCCCCCCACGTGCCGTGATAAAACCCAGGTTGGTAAAGGGTGTTAACGACAGCAGTTTTGGCTGCCTTAGTCCTTCAAGCTAAGCAGGCATTGTTTCCTAAACTATTCACGGGATACCGAATATGACGACCACAAATAAGGCTTTAGCATCATGGGTTGCAGACGTTGCTGCCCTCACAAAACCTGATCGCATCCATTGGTGTGACGGGAGCGAATCCGAAAAAAAGACCATTATCGCCGAGATGGTAAAAGCAGGATCCCTTATTCCACTCAACGAACAAAGCCATCCCGGCTGTTACCTCCACCGATCTGATCCTAATGACGTTGCTCGAACCGAACACCTCACTTTTGTCTGTAGTAAAAACAAAGACGACGCTGGACCCAATAACAACTGGCTTGACCCAAAGGAAGGTCACAGCAAAATTGACGGACTATTTGCCGGCTCTATGCGCGGCAGAACGATGTATGTCATCCCTTATTGCATGGGACCCATTGATTCCCCGTTAGCTCGGTGCGGGGTTGAAGTTTCAGATAGCCCGTACGTGGTTATTAACATGCGCATTATGACTCGCATGGGTGCGCAAGCCTTGGCTCGGATCGAGCGAGAAGGAACATTCGTAAAAGGCCTACACTCTACGGGAGATCTCTCACCGGACCGTCGCTTTATCATGCACTTTCCTGAAGAGCTTACCATCAAATCGATTGGCTCTGGTTACGGCGGCAATGCACTCCTTGGCAAAAAGTGTCACGCACTCCGCCTCGGCTCTTGGCAGGCCAGGACCGAAGGCTGGCTTGCAGAACACATGCTGATTGTTGGTATAGAAAATCCGAAAGGCGATCGTCACTATGTGGCCGCTGCATTCCCTTCAGCCTGCGGCAAGACGAACCTTGCGATGTTGATCCCTCCCCAAGCCTACAGAGAAAAGGGATGGAAAGTATTCACCGTTGGCGACGATATTGCGTGGATACATCCCGGTAAAGATGGCCGACTTTACGCCATTAATCCCGAGGCAGGCTATTTTGGCGTTGCCCCAGGAACATCCGCCAATACAAATCCTACTGCATTAAACATGTTAAACAAAGACGCGATCTTCACCAACGTGGCGATCACGAAAGACAAACAGCCATGGTGGGAAGGCCTCACAAAATCCGCACCTGAAGGCCTTACGGACTGGCAAGGTCGCCCGTGGGAACCAGGCAAAGGACCATCAGCTCACCCCAACAGTCGTTTCACAGTGTCTGCAAAACAGTGCGGAAGCTACACCCCAGCCGCCGAAGAACCAGCGGGCGTTCCATTATCGGCGATCGTTTTTGGCGGCCGACGCAAGGAGCTTGCTCCTCTCGTCGTGGAATCGGTTTCTTGGGCTCACGGTGTATTCATGGGTGCTTCGGTCGCCTCTGAAACGACCGCGGCGGCAACAGGAGCTGTTGGCGTTGTCAGGCGCGACCCGATGGCCATGCAACCATTTTGTGGCTACAACTTCGGGGATTATTGGACGCATTGGCTCTCTCTTGGAAAGAAGTATGACAAACTGCCGAAAATTTTTCATGTCAATTGGTTCCGCCAAGATAAAGCTGGAAAATTTATGTGGCCAGGATTTGGCGACAACATGAGAGTTCTTGAATGGATCTTAAACCGTTGCGAAGGTAAAGGTGATGCCATCCGAACGCCTATTGGCTACCTGCCCACAGTTGACGCGATCAACACAGATGGTACTGGTCTAACTACCGAAACAATGAGAGAGCTGTTGTCGATAGAAGCTCCTTCATGGAAGTGCGAAATGGCTGGTATCAAGGAATATTTTGACAAATATGGCTCAAGAATGCCTAGTGAGCTTTTGTCAGAGCTAAAGCGCATAACAAACGAGTTGAATAGTTAAGTTAGAGCCGGTAACGACCACCGGCAACAAGTTTCTAGCATAAGCCCGACGCATGATAATCTCTGCGACGGGCTTTTTGCTTCATAGAGTCAAGCGAAGCTTAACGAGCGTATGGGATCTATTCCTGGTCGATTAGGATTGCTGGGTGATTGCATTTTCTCTAAAGATAGTCGCCTAGCATTGGAGCAACATTGTCGGGAGACAACACATGATCATTAACAAAGTCCATAAAGCCGCCTGCCACTGCCGCGCGGTAGAATTTGAGCTCGACTTGCCAAATGGTTTAGTTAGCCCACGCAGGTGTGACTGTTCTTTTTGCCGGATGCGCGGCGCGATTGTCGCATCTGTAAACCTTGACGGAATTAGAATCACAAAGGGTCAAGACAAACTAAAGCTCTATCAATTCAACACTATGACGGCTAAGCACTACTTTAGCTCGGTGTGCGGGATTTATACTCATCACCAGCGCCGGTCAAATCCAAAGGAGTATGGATTTAACATAGCTTGCCTTGATGGCGTCAATCCATTTGACCTTAAGGACGTACCCGTAATGGATGGTATAAATCATCCGGCCGACAGAAAGTAGTCTGCCTTATGGAAAGAAACTAGTAGTAAGGGAAAATTGACAACGTGAAAAGTTGATTCATTTTTGCGAGTGAGGATGGGCATCTAGTCTCACTCATGGGCCTTTATTGCTGGGGGGGGTCATATGCCGTTAAAACGTGATCTTCGCCACCATATCTCAAAGACTTAACGTTGTCTTCGGCTTGGGCAGAAAAGATAGCATCAAAGAAGACTTGCCCTAGCCGTGAGGCTCTCGTTTACGTCGTCGATCTCCGGTCACCGCAGGGACGCTACTAGCGTTTGATGACCTTACATTCGATGATTAAATCGTCGTAATGGGCAGATCCTACCAACACATCCTCTTTAAAAGCATTGTCCCAATTGAGAATGCTTTCACTTTGCCCTCTTTGGTCCGTCAGATATACAGACCCGCCGATATCATAAAAGATGTTATACGACCAAATCAAAGTGACGCCATCTTTAAGCTCTGCCTGCTTTTCGGAAATTCCCGGAGTGTGTTGAACCGTATCAAAAACCACCGGTTTCGAGTTAACTTGACATTCCACGCCATCCCGCGAAGAAGCCTCCTCAAGTCCTGCACGACCTTGATCTAGAAGCAAGGATACGTCGACAACCCTCTGCTCTGATGGCGAAAGACCATCACCGGCTGCGAACGTTGATCCTGCAAATGCCAACAAATTTATCAGTGCAACTTTTCTAATTAACAAGGCAATGACCTCCTATAATGGGTTTTAAGTTACGTCCCAGATGACTTCTACAAAATCCCGCACAACGATGCCAATAGGAGATTTTTATCATAGTGATAGGAAAAAATGATCGCAAACGCCCGAGTCACACCGAGATTCACGAAATGAAAATTCGGATAAAGTTTTCGGCTTAGGAAAATCGAAGTCCCCCATTCCGCGGTCAAATGGCAACTCGTTTACAAGTTAGACTCATTATCAATTTTTCAGCGGCTAAAATTCGTATCAGACGGGTGATTCGCAGCACCGAATCAAACGCTGAAGAAGGGAAGAGCGGAAATAGGGAAAAGGAGTTCATAAATTAAAATTCACTGATGTAAGATGAACTGGAAAGTCATAACCTCGAAAAATTATGTTAGTTTAGATGCGGTAGCCCTGGTTGCCTTGGCCTTGTGAAAGGACTCTAGGCGCTGGCTAGTAATAAGCGCCTAAATTTATAAAATAATTTAACGCACCAATTTTTTGATTAATTTTTTGCGCAAAAATCCGATTAGATATACAGTTAAAAAAGGAGGCGTCCGATGAATCTTGGTCATCTAGATCCTGAGAATGAAGAATTCATAAATAACTACAAAGAGATGGGGTATTCCACAAAGACGCAGTTAGCAAACGAAGCAATCAAAAATCTGCGTAGGAAAAAGATGCAACAGCTAAAGGAGCAATGGCGACGAGAGGCCTTTGCTGAAATCGCGGAATCTAAGCCGGATTTGGCTTTTAGTGACTTAGATGGAGATGATTTTGTCATTAACAAAACCAGGTGATGTAGTCCTCACTGATCTTGACCCAACAAAGGGTGGCGAGAAAGGAAAGAGGCGCCCATGTTTGGTACTGGTTGGATCAGGTCACCCATGGAAAATTCTGACTGTGGTGCCAATAACAGATACCAACAATGGGACTCGCGGCAAGAAACTGTTTGTCGCAATTCCACACCCTGACAACGATACTGGCTTGTCAAAGGAATCTTGCATCGACTGTTTTCAGATTCGATGTCTTAACGAAAGTAGAGTCTTAAAAAAGCTGGGTGTGGTTCAGCGGACTACGCTAGATGAAGCTCTTACAAGAATTAGTGCTATACTCGGCATCGGAGAAGAACACATCTCTTGACAGATGTGCGCTGCACGATTTCACCGCTAACACACATTGTAGTGATACACTGAAGTTTGGACATTATCGCGCGTCCGACTTACGCGTTACAGACACATTCGAATACTACTCACCTGCGTTGTTGATGGTCATTTTAATCGGTAACTTCGAAAAAATCTGATTGGAAAAAGGTTCGACTGTAGATAAACGCTGTATCCACCGCCTAAGGGGACCGTTAATGAAAGCATCATCAGACCCGCTGATCCCGAGCAACGGCATTCTGTAGATACCTTCAGTATGCTTCATTCTAAGATAAATCATGCTTTTATCAACATGTCCTGGCGAAATCAGTCTTGTCGACGCATCAACATTTGGCAATCCAATATCGCGATTGACTATAGGCCGTCCGATCTGTTGAATCAAATGCATCGCATTTCGATTTGAATGGGTCTCGATGCTATAGTTGAGTCGAAAATGATCATCAGGTGCGGCAGGAATCAAATTTGTCCGGCGCTGATTGTGACAGTGGCCGCAATTGGCATGCAAGTAACCAATCACATCACGCTCTTCTGTATCCAATGCATAGGTTCGATGTCGCTGCCAAGGAATCAAAGCGCCCACTAACGTTTGGTTTGAATAAAGTCCCTCTATGAACGTCCTAGGCAATTGAAAACTAGTAAAACCCAGTAACGGCTCGCCGCTTTTGACTGCCGGAGATTTACTTCCTTGGTCATGGCATAAAACACATTGGCCAAATGAAGGCACGGAGTGAGAAACACCGTTCGCACCCGGAATCTCGACATTGATCGGTAAAGTCCCACTTTCACTGCCCCAAAGATCCGCACTATCTTGACTCGCACTCCAAACGTATGTTCCAAACCTCCAGATACCATCTTGCTTTTCCATATACCGAGTTTCAATCGGAATCAAATCACTACCACGTTGCAGCGAAAATTCTTTCCAAATTTTTGTACCGTTCGGGTAGCTCCAAAGCTCTAAGTCAATAGCAACAATGGCCTGACCCTGCGGTAGAAAAATAAAACGGCGCTTTCGTATCCCATCTGAAAACAATTCAAATCGCGGCTCATAAGCACGAACCTCATCGGCGACTACCTTGGATCGGAAATCTTTATACAGCCCTGTAGCTTCAAGCCCTCGAATACTTGTCATCTCATATTCAAGAGCAAATACCTCAAGAGTCCAAATTAGTGAAACAAAAAGCAGGATTAATCGCATATCTCACTCTTTAGCAAATCCGCACGATCACGCAATTTATTCGTTAAATAACGGGAAACATTTGATGGTTGATTCGATCGTCGCGGACGCACATGGAAGAAGTCCGTCCCCGTTTCTGCACCATGGCAGCCACTACAGGTGTTTTCCGCAAACTGGTGCCTCAAATCCTCATCCATGTCTGGGAAGTCATCGAACCATCTAAAAAGGTTATCCAAAAAAAACGCACTTCCAGATTCAAACTCCTTGGGTAGGCTATAACTATTACGCATGACGTCTAAGGCATTACTCTTAATCCATGCCACAAGCTCTGACTGTTTTTCCACACTCAAAGAAAAATCCGGAGTTTTTTCAACAGAATTTATGGCAAACCTTTGTTTATTTCCGTCGACAACGAACTCGCGCATGTCCCATCCTTGGCCAAAAAACTGCTCATTTGTCCTTAATTTTGCTAAGCGTGTATGCCCGGCATGCGGGTATGTGGCTTCTTCTACTATCCGTTTGAGCTGACGCAAATATTCCTCAGACTCATTCGTAGCTGAAAGGTTTGCTAGTGCCTCAAACCATGCGTTTTTAGTTGGGAACAGGTTTGACCGACGCAGTGAAAATTCAAAAATCACCGTCATATCTCTCGGCAATCCAACTCTATCTACTACGCCAAAAATGAACCTTGCCTCCCCAAAACTATCGGTGGAGGAAAGATCCGGACGAAATGCAATACCAAGTAGATTAAAAGGAGCCTTACCAAGATCGAGCGTCCCGCCTGAACGATGCTCATCTGATCTTGAGCTGAAAGGCCATAGATCAAGTAACGGCTTTGGCCTTCTGTCGGGTAATCTATACCCATTAAACGAGGTAACTCTTTTGTACTGCATAAGCCAGTCATAGACAGCTTCCTCAGCAAAATCAGAATTTACAAGCCCGCGTCTTAAAAGGGTCTCAAAGCTAAAAGGTCCTTGTAAATGAGAGGCGGGACCATTAACAATCGACAGATCCGTAATCAGTAAAGACCTTTCAGGAATAACGTTCTTATGGCAGTCAAATGCAACGCCCCGCGCTGCAGCAGAAAACCCGGAGCCGATGTATGCAATTAAAATTACAATCCTACGAATGGGTGCCTCCATGGAGTTTGGTGCTGAAGCATCTCCTTGGGGTCGTATGTATTTGAACAATTAAAATATCCATTGCTGTAGGTGCCATTGCTGTAAAATTGAACGGTGAAGTCAGTTAACCCCGATGCCGGTAGCGGCACGCCAACAAGTGGAACCGAGACTCTCAGCGAGTGTTGCGCTCCTGGATGAATCAACCGAACAGACGGAGTCTCTACCTTGGCAATGGTCTGGTAAACAGAATAATAGAGATCGCGGCTCCCGATGTTTTCGATCAACATTTCAACAGTCATCCAACGAATGCCATCTCGATCTAATAGGGTGACGTTGGAATCCGTGGGGCGTAAAACATCACCGCTGTTTAGGCAACGTCCCAATGGCCCGTCATTTTTAGTAAAAACCAATGTCGTCTCTTCACGAATAACGCGCTCACCTTTCGACGCTTGAATCGTTAGTGGAACTCGATAAATTCCAGGTGGAACTTGCGCATCAATTGTGAATGAAAGTTGAAATCCATTATCACCAACCGAGTTGGTCACGGCCAACCATTCCGGCTTATTCTCGATTTCATAGGTCCAACTATAACCTTCTTCACCACCAAGTACGTCAGCGGTGAGTGCGTGGGAGTATGACAAAGAAATATCAAACATCACTTCTTCCGAGACCCCTAAAACCCGCCTCCCGGATAAGTCGAAGGCGGTCAAATCCAGATTATTTTGAGGATAAGAGTCCAGTGTAAATCCGTCGGTAACATTCATGAGGACACCCAAAACGTAATTTCCTGGCGCCAATTGATCAATCTTTGGGGCATTACTATAATAATCAACGTGAATATTGCGACCACTCGTATCAAACTCTTGCTGCCAACTTATGGCGCCCCAAATTTTATCCACCACTTGGGATGCATATTGCCCTATAAATGCCTTACCATCCGCCGGGCGAAAATAGAGAAATCTCGCCGATATATCATTGTCCCACAAATCGGTGGAAGGAATCTCATCAGCACCTTCCATGACCCTTAAGATATTTCGAGAACGATGCATCGCGGTATTTCCGCTCAACTGAATTGTGGCATTAAGTACCTCATGATACAGGTCATATTTACCGCTTAGAACCGCTGCCGAGCGGGCGGGCAACGCGCCAAGGTTCAGCATTTGTTCTGTCACATTATTCAGCTGAGCCTCAGTAGTTTCGGTCACATACTCGCCCTCTTTCATGACTGCAGCTCTTGAATTAACCGTCACACCAAGGAAATACTCGTTTGCACTCATCGATGGCAGATCGCGGACAACGGTGACGGTTTTTGACTCTTGATTTTTTAAATTGATTTTCGTCTCAATTGGGGCAAGAACTAATCCTTGTCCGACAATATCTCTATCAAGTTTGCGCAGTGGTACGAGAAAAGCCTTACTGAACATCGTCACTTCCGTGTCCATGTCACTGCCGATGTTTTTAAATGTCACCTGAAATTCAATCTCGCCGTCTCTTACCACGGCCTCCGACGCGAACTCGACCGTAATATCCGGTGATAAAGGTTCTTGCTTTAGATTAGCAGTCGACTTAGAGGGACGTTCACAACTGCTGATGGCAACGCAAATCAAAAAAAACCCGATCACTCTTAAGAAAAGCCCTGACCCACGACACTCCATGAATTTCTCCTCAATTTCTTGTCTCTATCAAAACAAAAGACGAACTAGTGTTGTCTCCACTTCGAAGCGGGATCTTAGGAGTCCGATTGGGAACAATCAAGCATTTTATCCAAAAGTGAAAAGACTCTTGTCGTTCGCAAACTAAACGCCGCCTAGAGCTATTTCCTGCGTGTTTATGTTAGGCGAAGGTTGAGACGGAAGCCGCGGCTTGAATATAAAAAAGCGGTGGCTCGCGTCTTATATCAACGCGATTTTTTACAAAAAAATTGAACCCTCAGAAGTCCTAAGACCTTTTTAAATGACCGCACGAATGGCTAAACAGCGTCTCAATGATTACAGATCAAAAATTTTGCCCGGATTTAAAATGCCTTTTGGGTCAAAAAGTGATTTTGTTTTTTTCATCCAGGCGATTTCGTCAGTAGTTCTCGTAAAGTGAAGATCCTTCTTTTTGGTTAAACCGATGCCGTGCTCGGCCGAAATACTGCCTTTAAATGTCGTTAACAGTTCAAATACGGCTTCTTCAATTACACGCGCCTCAGTGTGAAAATCCTTACTGTCGCGAGTTTTAGGCGATACATAATTGATGTGTAGATTTCCATCTCCAATGTGTCCAAAGAGCACTAGCTCCATGTCTTTTGGCTGCTTTGATGCAAGCAACACCTCTAACGCCCTTACAAATCCATCGAGCTTATCGATGGGAAGCGAAATGTCGTTTTTCCTCACTTGACCGTGGGCGGCGAGTGATTCAGTAATGTTTTCGCGAAGCCCCCAAAAATCCTTAAACTGAGCCGAACTACCAGCGATGGCAGCATCCGAAATTAAGCCCTCTTGGAAAAGGCGCTCAAGGAGTACTTCTACTTCGGACTGAGCACCTGGGCGCTCAACTTCAAGCAGCACATAAAATGGCGAGATCACCGAAAACGGTGTTCTAGCACCGACAAGATGTTTGAGAACAATCCGATGAGCGACGTCAGTGAAAAACTCAAATGCCGTGATCGAGACGCCGGCTAGACTTGATTGCCGAAGAATTTGGGGGATTTTGGCAAAGTCATCTGTCGCCATAATGGTCAATTCCAAATCCCTCGGCTTTGGAACGAGGCGTAAGACGGCCTTCGTTACAATGCCGAGCGTGCCCTCACTACCAATGAAAAGATGCTTTAGGTCGTAACCCGAATTGTTTTTGCGCAAAGCCACATTCATATCCAAAATCTCGCCTGTCGCCAAAACCACCTCTATGCCAAGCACCTGCTCCCTGGTTCCACCGTAGCGAATGAGCTTCACACCGCCTGCGTTTGTCGCAATATTGCCACCGATCTGGCAGCTACCCTTTGCGGCAAGGTCCAATGGAAAAAACAGACCGACAGCCTTAGCAGCCTCCTGCAACGCCTCGGTGGTAACCCCAGCCTCCGCGGTTATCGTTAGCCCTACTGTATCAACCTCAGTAATTTTACTCATACGGCTTAAATTAACGACCACCTCACCGTTTGCAGCCACGGCACCCGCGCATAAGCCGGTTCGTCCGCCGGAGGGGGTTACAGCCAGTTCGTTTGCATGACAATAGGCAAGCAAACGACTCACCTCACCGGTTGATGCAGGCTTAACCACACACAAAGGCCTTGGCTCATAGACTTTAGTCCAATCAGCGCCCCAAACCTTAAGATCACCTTGCTCTGTCAGCACATGGGAATCACCAACGACAGACCGGAAAAAACGGATCGCGTCATCATGGTTAACCTTTGGAGATAGATGTGAGTGGGTCATAGTGTTAAAGTTCCTTTAAAGACTTTCGAATAACGGTTGCAGATCAACCAAAAAACGAATACCACAAAAGACTAGCACAGTTTATCCTAACAGTGTGCGATCTGCTCAGCGATTTTGGAGGTTCCTAGTGGCCGCTTTCGTTCGAGACCTCTTCCAAGAGCTCCTTGCCAATCCAACCAACGATAAGCTGTGGAATGCCCACATTTGGCAAGGCCCCACACAGTCTGACGTTGCCGCGTGGCAGGCCCAGGGCTTCGGCGTTTACCAAGGGAAAATCAGGACCATGCTCAGTCGTGATGGTCATATTCAAATGCTGCACTCAGATCGGCTGACGGCCTTTGATCGCCTCATTGATTACATACCATGTAAAGGCGTGATCTTGTCGGCTATTACTCGCTACTGGCTCGAGGAGATGGGGAAACACGTTGCGACCCACTTTATTAAAGAACTCGGACCAAGAGCTCTGCTCACTGAAAGCCTCCGACCGATTAAAATCGAGGTTGTCGTTCGCGGTTTTTTGGCTGGCTCTTTACTGCGAGCCTATACGGCTGGTGAGCGAGTCTTTTGCGGCGTATCGTTACCAGAAGGCCTAAAACCCCACGAACCCCTTCCTGAACCCATTATCACGCCCACAACCAAAGCGGCTGCATTTGAACATGATGTCGGTCTATCGGTCGATGATCTCCTTAAAAAAGGCGCCTGTACGAGAGACGACTGGGACCGGATCAGTGCCATGGCACTCAAGACGTTTAGTATTGGCACAAAGATATTAGCCGATAAAGGATGGATACTCGTTGACACAAAGTATGAGTTCGGGAAAAACCCATCCGGCGACATTAAGTTGATCGACGAAGTACATACGCCCGACAGTAGCCGCCTGTGGGTTGCTGCAACCTACCAAGAAAAGCTATCGCAAGGCTCCAGCCCCGACATGCTGGATAAAGAAACTGTCCGTCGATGGCTTTTAGAACAAGGTTTTTCAGGTTACGGCGATGTGCCGAAGGTCCCACGTTCAATCTTGCTTGAGTTAGGACGAACTTACCTCACGGTCGCCGAAACCCTCATTGGCAAACCCTTGACGTTTTAATTTAGAAGACCTGCGAAACGTCAAGACCAGACGACCAAAGGCAGCGAGGTTACCACAAAGCCTTTTTACCTAATGACGGCGAGCCTACAAGACCCTGCAAGGGTAACAGTGTAAAAGAGTCAAGGGCTAGTCCTCACAAGGCGGAACCCAAGATGGACGTAGCGGAAGTCCGGCGAGTCGTTGAAGCGAGTGGCAGAGCGGCAGCCCCGCGCCATGACGCACCAACTGCCGCCGCGATAGACACGGAAGGAGCCCGTACTAGGACCAGTCGGGTCAGTTACAGCTTCATTGCTGTAATCCCCAGACCAGTCGGCAGTCCACTCCAAGACATTGCCATGCATGTCATACAAACCCCAAGCGTTTGCTTGCTTTTTAGCCACAGGGTGCGTCTTGCGGCCTGAGTTTCCCTCGCACCAAGCCATGGCATCCACATCTCCAGCATATGGACCTGTCGTGCCAGCGCGGGCCGCATACTCCCACTCGGCTTCCGTCGGTAAACGGTAACGGTATCCATCTCCTCGGCTATTAAGCTTTTGAATAAATTCCTGGGCCATATC
Source organism: Oligoflexales bacterium (assembly GCA_044360315.1). GTDB lineage: Bacteria > Bdellovibrionota_B > Oligoflexia > Oligoflexales > RGVZ01 > CAMDKS01. The sequence goes on along the minus strand of JBIKKO010000057.1, from coordinate 1,494 downwards.
CCAGCTAACGCCCTCGACTGGATTATCTGGACACATACGCACGCCACCAGACTCGACATGCTCACCAGGACAGTGCTCAGGGCTTGTGTGGTAACTTGGATTAGATCCCATCACCGCCACCCACTGACCTTGGGTCACCTCGGTCGCCTGTAACTCAAAACCTTTGGATATTGTGACCTGATGCTGAGGGCCTTCGTCTGAATCTCGACCAGACTCGTTCGCGGAAGAACCCATGATAAACGTACCAGCAGGAATTGAAACAAACGACATATCTTCAACAAATGACTCTAACGATAAATCTCCGACATCCTTTGTCACCAACGCATTCACCACGCCACAACCAGATAACACCAACAAACCACCAACGAACAAACTACACATCTTCATCATCGAAAACCCTCCAACTTTTTTTATAGTTAAACCCTTAAAACACTTCTATCCCTAAACGCCCATCAACAACACCAAACATTAAGAAAACTTAATAAATGATCCAGTATTAATAACTAACTCCTCAGCCGTTGCAACACGATAATTGAGCACTCCATAAATCCGACTACGAAACTCAACCCAAACACAACTCCGCTGCGGCGGCAAAGTTTCAAAGAATCAGTGATCATGGCGAGTCCTCCATATCTGGTTTTTTGTGAAAGCCCTATCATGGAGATTTTTGACTCGTTAACGCCAACGCGGCCGCGCAATCTCAGGCCGTCGCCAGAAAATTTACTCTCTTCTGATTTGCTGAACCTGAGCTAGCCGTAAACGTTTCTATCGCTTTAAATCAAGCCGCAAGTCCTTCGACCAAATCACCACACAAGAGATCTGGTCAACATAAAACGCTGCCCCCTAAAAATGTCCGACCAGGACAATCACCTTTGCCAACAAAAAACAATCACCGAAACCAAATTGAATGTACACGCAGGCAACACATAGACCCAAAACCGTAACCGGTTAGTTAAGTCCACACATGAACCAGCCCCTTGTCACGTCGACCTCGACACTCCGCTGCGGCGGTGATCATTTCCCAGCTCAACGAACAAAAGCCACTCATCAAAGCTTTCTCATTACCACTGCAGCCGTCCACCTCGGCTCGGCCACTCCGCTGCGGCGGTTGGAGCTGTCCGGCGGATGCACTCAGCCAGTGCTGCGTCGATCGGGGGAAGTTATTTTCTGAGTTTTTTAATTTGGATTTAGAACTGCGGTCCTGGCGGAAAAGAGTCCCGCCGACGAAATTCTCCGGAGGGCATTGTTTGATTGAATTTTAGATCAGTTCATGGGTCGATCGGCCACGCTGCCGCCACGCCGTCGCTGAAGCGACCTGGCTTCCGCGGCTACGGGCCGCCATCGGGCAGCGCTCGTCCTCTACAAACTTCACAGTTCATCAACCTAAACCCTAACGCTCCACCGAGGCCACTGCCCCTTAAAAGGGGCAGGGCGGCTCCGGTGTTCGCTCATAACTCAAGACAAGGGTAACAGGGTAAAAGGGTCAAGGGTTAG
>JBIKKO010000056.1:0-18089 GCA_044360315.1 Oligoflexales bacterium | reverse complement strand
CGTATGATCCGATTATTTTTCAGGGACAAGTCCAGGGAGATGCAGCTGTGTTTGATGCATTTGCCATCGGTTTTGTGGAGAATCTTGTTTTGTTTCTTGATCAAAAGGGTCGGATCCGCGTCATTGAGCTGGAGGCCGTCAATGCCTTGAAAGTCAAGGCCGGGAGTATTGAAGCAGGAACAAGCGGTGAGGTTCGGGCTTCACACGCCGAGCCTGTTTTAGCCGCAAGTGGATTTGATTCGTGTCATGGGGGGCACGCTAAGACAGGAGCAGTGGCTACGTCTGACATCAGTGACCCCTTTAGGGTGAAAATATTTTTGGACCGGATGCGGCAGGGATATCGCGATCTGGAAAATTTGGCTGAGCGAACGCAGTTTTATGCAAGGCCTTTGCTTTTTGATCGCAAGAACCGTCTCGGGATAGCCACTCATGGTGACATTCAGAAAAGGATCTCTGGCTATCCTAGTGGAGCCCCGTATCCGATTTATTTTGAGACAGGCGGTGGTGCTCCATATCGCTTCCAGAGTTCATTCGCCGTTGGTTCCTTTATTCCCCGCATGTCTCCTGACTCCGCTCCATTGTTCGCGATTCGCTCTGATTTTAAGTCCCATCTGATCCACGGAAGTTTCGTTGGTAATTTATTTGGACTCACGGCAGGAAAACGGTTATTTTTGCCTTCTTCGAGGGGCTTCTCGAAGGAGCCCTCACCGGATTCTGAGCCATGGGTTTTCAGTCGTTATAATCACCTCACGCTCCTTGGGGCTGATTATGGTCGTCTGGCGGTTTCTTATGGCTATTATTTTCCGGTCTTTGCTTTTGGATATGGAACCACAACCCTTGAGGCTAGGCCGCCGGACGCATCGCCTGTATTTCACGTTGGCTACACCAGCCATAACTGGAAAATCGAGGGGCTAACATACCTCACAAGTTTTAGAGATAAATACCCGGACCTTGATCTAGTTTCAGGGAAGGTCTCGACAGAGTACGAGGAGTCAACCGTAGCGTGGAATAGTAAGTCTATTCGTCCGTTTAAGCTTTCGATTCAGTCACAGACCCTAAAAGTTCTGACAACCTATGATGGATTTCCTCAGGCCATGCTTGGCTTTGACGCTGCTGTCAGCCGGACACATGTAGTGGTTAATAGCTACCCGTTCGCGTCAGAAGAGTCGGATGAATCTGAAAAAACTCCACTACTTGACGCGACGAGAACTGACAAGATCTCAAGCTCGCGGGTGGAGCTCAACGCGTTTGTGCGCAAGGATCTAGGACGCTCTGTCGCCTTGCGCGGTGAAGTCGCTGCATATTACGAATCATTAGATTTTAAGGCCGAGTCGTCTAAATCACGTAGTCTCAATAGGAAGCTCTGGAATTACCTCGTGGCTTTGGAGCTTTTGTTATGAAACGCTCCACAATCAGCTTTTGTCGTAATTTTGTTGTTTTGGCGTGGCTTAGCATGGGCCTTGCGCGATCCCCTGCGTTTGGGCTTGATTTGTTGACGGTCTATTCAGGTGATTGTCAGTTTAAAACTGGATTTATCTTGAAGTCTGAGGCTCAGAGACTGGTCTTTCTCACACTAGATGGCGCCATTGTCGCGATACCTCGCTATGATGTTTCAGCCATAACGATTTACTCGGTTCCGACCGTCGAGATCGCAGATCCAGGTGAATCAAGTATAAAGAACGCACCGGGCCTTTTTACATTTTATACATTTTCTAATGGCGTGAAGGTTCCGATGGCAACTGGCTGGCCGATTGGCTACACAAAGGAATCCATCCAGCTTTTAAGTCCTGAGGGTAAGGAATTTACCGTTATCAGGGACCGTATCTGGGGTGTCCATGCCGAGGATGTTGTTTTGAGTAACTTCAAAAGAACCAACGGCGCTCGCAAGCTTCTTCTCCGCCACCCGATCCGTTATGAGACATGCCGTGTAAATCATACCCGAGGCACAGGCGAAGCGTTGAGCGTGATCGCAGAGCAAAGCTTGGAGGACCCGGTGTTGATCAAGCGCATGCTGGATCACCTGCGTGAGGGCTATCGCAAGGTGGAGGAGTACTACGAACGTCAGACCTATTATGCCGTGCCTCAGAAGTACCATAATAAAACACGGCTTGGCACATGGACACTCGTATCGTCTCGTTACACAAACGTTGGCGGACGTCGCATTAACTTTCTCCCGCTGGTGGAAGACGAGTTATCGGAGGGACCATTTAGCTTCCAGCGGGTTATCAAATCGGGTGTCGCGCCCATTCTTTGGTCGGTTCAAGACGAGCCCAATTTGCAAGTCTTTTATGGCATGAAAGCCGACTACATTCACGCGGAGTTATTCGTTGATCCCATGCTGATATTGATTGGCAATCGCTACGACTGGTCAAGAGGGCAGTTGAACCGTCATGACGATCGACTTGTCGAGACTGGTGGCTTGGAGTTTGGTATCGATATTGGCAACGTCTCACTCATGCTTGTCACCGTCGGCGGGCGAAGTGGGTTGCGACACGAAGAGGATTTTGGCACGGGGAATTTCTCGACCCTAAGTTTCGGAGCATCTTATCAATCCAATCATACAAGATTGCTCGTCTACTCTGGTAGCGCCGAAGTGGACATTCGTTTCTTGGACAAAACCGGCGGGTCGTGGAATCTATCCCATCGCAAGGTGATTCTGGAAACGCCCTTAACGGAAACATTCAAAACCCGGATTCAATGGTTGACGCGAAGCCTTGATAATCAGAAAAAAATATCAGATAAACCAGCCCCCGTAGTTAAATATCAGAGTACCTATAATACTGTGTCTGGCCAACTCGACTGGGATCTGAGCTACCGATGGACAGTCTCGACACTCATAGCGGTCGAGTCGCAAAAGATCGATAGCGGTCCTACCGGTGGATCCGTAACAGTCAAGAATGCCATCTTCCCTAAGGCTTCATTTGGCCTTGGGATTGGGTTCTAACTGGATGAGTCTTGATTTTTGCTCTGTATCATCCTAGCAATGTGCTGGTGAACAAGCTTTTCAATGTCCTGAATAAACGATTGTTCCTAGAGATAAAAGCACATTGGATATCAAAGCGGTTACGATCCGTGAAAACCTGTTTAAGTTTAAAGACTCTTTTTTACCATCTAAAATGAAGCAAAGTCAAAAAATCCAAGTCTGTTTGCCTAGGCCGTTAAACGAAAACCCTTTAGTAGTCGGCCAAGGCTCACACCCCTTTATGACCCGAGGCTTTGATCCAAAGTTATATAAAATCATTTTGCTGGATCAGCGGGGCTGCGGACGAAGCTTACCTCATGCTAGCGTCCCAACTACCGATATGTCTCTAAATACGACGTGGCATCTGATTGGCGATCTTGAAACCCTTCGCCTTCACCTAGGGGTTGAACGCTGGCTTATCTGCGGCGCATCATGGGGGTCGGCGTTGGTGTTAGCTTACGCAACGAAATTTCCGGAGCGCGTCACTGAGTTGGTCCTCTCTGCAATTTTCACAGCACACGTAAGCGAGTACCAGTGGCTCTACCATGATGTAGCCGCATCCCTGCCCAAGGAGTTTGAGGCATTTCGTCGTATGGGGAGTAAAATTGACCGGTCAAAGAGTGTTTTTTATAACTACATGGTGCTACTCGATGCTAACGACCGTTCTACTCGGCTAGCTGCCGCTCGCGCCTGGTGCGATTGGGAAGACGCCGTTGTTTCGAATGAGCCAAATGGACGACGAGACCGCGGCTGCCGAGCAGTTGTCGCGGAGGACTTGTGTACGAACTGGCCGAATGCCTCGTTAACGATTCTTGAGGTTTCCGGCCACCTCGCAAGTCCCTCTAAGAAGCTCTTACTGTTGGAAGCTTTGCAGAAGTTTGCTCCACCTGAAAGATGATTTGAAGGCTTGAAACATTGATCACGGGCGTCGTCGATGAATCAAATGACGAACGATAAAAGCCAGAGCTAGCGCCCGTATAAAATTCATAAGTGGTCAGGTGAATCACGGCAATATGACACAGACGCGCAGAATCCCACAGGACTTCGAGCGTCGACGCCTTCGACACAGAATTAGGGATAGAAAACCGCCCCATAATTGCGTTGGCTGGCATTGCGCAAGTGCAGATACATGGCGTTATCTAGTAAAAACAGACTGCCAGCCATTGAATCCGTCTGATCCTTGTTAGAAAGTCTATTCTCTCGAGTTTCTCAAGAGAGAATCATAGTTTATGTCTATCATATTTATTCAATTTATATATTTTAACTATATTTGTTGTCCCGCATAATAATCATCAGAGTCCTGCGGGTGCTCCAATACGAAGGGGGGGACGAGTAATGCTTACGGAATTCAAGAAGCAAATTAAGGAGACTGGGCGTATGAATCCAAAGGAGATTGCTCGGGCGTACATCACCGCAGTGAATGAATATGACGTCTCGTCAATATTGGATTTGGTCGAGGAGAACTACATTCAACACAATCCATTTGTGGCCACAGGACGGGCAGCATTCCTCGTGTTTTTGTCAAAATTAAAAGTACATGGTTCGCGAATCGAGAACTTGCGCCTTTTTCAGGACGGGCGATACATATTTATGCATCACATTTGGCATAATGCGATCCCGTTTGGCGCAATGTCTGCACTTGCATTTCATATCATTCGCATCAACCCGGACGGATGTATCGTTGAACACTGGAATGTCATGAATCCTTTAAAAGATATCAACCTAATTTCAAGCGAGCGCGCGCAAGGCCCACGAACCGTAGACAAGCCAAATTTGACGCTAGATTCGAGAAATCGAACCGTCTCTCTCGGTCAACAACTAGCGGAACGCAAGATGTCGCCGGAATGTCTTGATCGATTTTTTCATAAGGAATATGTAGACTATTCCCTTCCAGGACCTCATGGCAGCAACGATCTATCCAATCTAGTGTGTGGCCACGCGCGCAATTTGAATTATCTAAGGCAACACAAGGTGTTTGCCGAAGGGGAGTTTTCCCTTTGCGTTTCTGAGGGTTTGACCCAAAATGAACATGTGATTATCTATGATCTATTTCGATTTGAATCAGGAAAAATAATTGGGCGTTGGAATATCAGCCAGGGAATTCCTAAAACTAACCTTGCAAATGATAATACGATGTTTGGTTTTACTTGAAACGAGGCAAGGCTTATATTCAACGCGTCTTAGTATCGCTATAGGAAAAGAGGGCCTCTCTGGACACAAGGGACCATGAGTCGCATGATAACTGCTCTGGTTCAGTCGCCCCATTCTTAGGGCTGTTAAGGAATCTTAGGCTTATTCAATCGTGATTTTAGTGAGTTAAGAGAACTCTCATAGGTCGTTGCTCCTAATCAGACGGTGATCCCCGGTAGCCCCTTGGGTTGTTCATCCATCCGGGTAAAATACATCAGGAAGGTTCTTGATCTTATCCCTGATCCGACGACGATCGCCGATGCTCTCCTTGATCGCGTCATCCATCGTTCTCATAAAATTGATATTAAAGGACCATCTATGCGTAAAGAAAAATCACGATTGACCTTGGAAGGCAAATCCCCTAAGTCAACCTGGTTGGCGCTATGCTCCGATTAGGGAATGGGTGCTGTCCGGCTTGCTCCGACATATGCATTGAAGGAGACGATATGTTGACTTAAGGTCGTAAAATGCCTCAATCACGTCGAATCGAGCAGACTTTTGCGGGAGCGGAAATGAGCTGGAAAATCCTTGGAAAAATCGAAGCACAGTCCCTATTGGATGCACACTCCGCACTAAAGCGATCCCTGGCCCAACCAGAAAATGAGTTCACTCGCAACTCTTCCATTCAATGCTTTGAATTTACTTTAGAACTTGTTTGGAAGACCCTTAAACGTGTTTTGGACGTCTATGGTGAATCTCATTGGCGATTATGAGCGTCCTGCGAGAGGCTTTTGAAAACAGCAATCTACCATTTGTGGTAGATTTAGTAGATTTTAGCAATCTTCCGGAGACCTTCCAGGAAAAGGTTCTAGCTGAGGGGATAGCTTTCCCAGTCGCCAAAAAGTAAATTGATTTTAGTGAGTTAAGCGAGCTCTCATAGGTCTTTGCTCCTAATCAGACGGTGATCCCCGGGAGTCCCTTGGGTTGTTTATCCATCCGGTTAAAATACATTAGGAAGGTTCTTGTCTTTATTAGATCTTCATATAATGCCAACTTGTTTAAGTTTGACATGTCCGCCCGGGACAGTTAGTCTCAGAGAGTCTTCAGTTTAAATACTGGTGGACCCATATAAACCGGCAATTGGGCCGGCGTTTCTACCAAACACCGTATAATGTTTGACTATGGGAGAAAATATGAGACTACGGTCAACGTGCGCCTTTTTTGTGTTATGGGCTGTGCCGGCAAGCCAAGGTTTTGCTTGGGGAGCAAAAGGACATTCCACCGTCAACCGCGTGGCGATCTCCATGGTCGCAAACCCCCAGGCTAAACGCTTTCTGGACGCAAACAGCCAACAGGTTATCCGCTTCTCAACCACTCCCGACTTTAAATGGAAATCAGGTCCCAACGCTGCTCAGGAAAAACCAATGCACTGGTTTGAAATGGATGGCTACGGCTCTAACCCCCTCGGCGAAGCTTTGGCCAATTTGACCGTAGCAAGAGCCCAATCGGAACTTGGTCGTGAATTTGTGTCAAAGCACGGTTTAGCCATGTGGCGCGTCAGTGACTTCTATGCTCAGCTGGTGTCTGCCCTCAAGAAAGCGGATCATAAACGGGCAATCCAGATTGCTGGAGTTATGGGTCACTATGTCGGCGATATGACGCAGCCGATGCACGCCTCCACTGACTATGACGGGCAGTCGATCAACAAACCGGGTGTGCATAAGTACTATGAAACGACGCTCGTGGATAGGATCGATGATAATCACCTGTTTGACGTTGCCCAGCGCATTGCCGGCGAGCGCCGCAGCGGTCTAGAACGTTCAATTGGTAATGATCTTGAGGATACGGAACTTCAGCAGATCTCATGGTCAGAAGCAGAGGACGCCTTTACCGCGTTAGCTGCAGTCTATCAGACTTTTGAGTCCAATCAGCCCGATGACCAATGGCTTGAAGAGGATTTAACCCCTCGGATTGCACGGGCTGCAGCCTTGTTAGGCAAAATCTGGGATGTGGCGTTCACAGTTGCTGGCACGCAAAACTTGCCTGGACATCACGTGAATGCGCCTGAGCCTGAGTGGATCCCGATGGCGACGCGGTAACATTGGCTTAATGGCTGCATAGCAGTGAAAAAATCTCTCGCGTTGGCGGGAGATTTTTTTCTTTGCAGACCCAGCGTCTATGACTCCCTTGACTAAACCCACTGCGCAAATGGGATTGATTTCCGCGCGTCATCCTGCTCTAATTCGGGCTCAACACAGTTTATGGATGCGAGGCCATGACAAATCCCAACCGTGCGGAAGTGATTGATCAAAATTTCTTGACGTGGGTGATCGAAGGTAATCTTCCGAAGTCCCTTGGACCCTCTGATTTTAATGGCTCCGGGCTAACACGCGCCGTATTCATGGATCTTTTCGAGTCACAGATGATCAGTCGTCATCTCGACTTGGCTGCTAGAAGGCTGAGGGCGCGGAATCTGACGTTCTATACAATTGGTAGCTCTGGACATGAAGGTAATGCCGTTCATGGTCATGCGTTTCGGTTGTCGGACATGGCTTTTTTGCATTATCGAAGTGGGGCTTTCTTTATCCAGCGCTCAAAACAATATCCTGGCTCCACTCCAATCTATGACGGGTTGTTGTCCCTATCAGCATCGGCGGAAGATCCGATCTCGGAAGGTCGGCATAAGGTATTCGGTAGCGTTACTCTCAATATCCCCCCCCAGACGTCGACCATAGCATCTCATCTGCCCAAGGCCGTTGGAGCGGCGCTGTCGATTGGACGCAGCAAAGACATGGGAATTAAGGGCATTATTCCTTACGACGGAGTCGTTTTGTGTTCATTTGGTGATGCATCGTCAAATCATGCGACGGCACTCGCCGCATTGAATGCAGCGAGTTTATGCTCGTTTCAGGGGCTGCCCGTTCCCTTAGTGTTTATCTGTGAAGATAACGGAATTGGTATTTCGGTACCATCGCCTGATGGTTGGGTTGAGCGTAGTTTTTCAAGTCGACCCGCTCTTCGCTATCTAAAATGTGATGGTCTAAATCTGGTTGATGCATACACCGTATCGAAGCAGGCTGAAGATTTTGCTCGAAAGGCAAGAAAGCCTGTATTCTTGCACATGCGCACGGTGCGTCTCCTGGGACACGCGGGGTCAGACGTCGAGACCACTTATCGCTCCCTAGATCAGATTCAGGCCACCGAACGTCAAGATCCCTTGCTACACTCAGCGCGTCTAGCAATAGAGCTGGGTTTTACTTCGGGCCGAGATTTAGTTACACTGTATGAGTCGATTCGAAAGCGAGTGGACTATGTAGGTGAAGAGGCCGTGTTGCGACCAAAGCTCCAAACGGCGCAGGACGTGATGCGCAGTATTGTTCCACCCAAAGGCCTGCGTTCACCTACCGCAAGACCTGATGAAGCCACACGTTTGGCGAAATTTGGTCAGCGCGTACGCCCTGGTCAAAAGTTTCATTTTGCCCGACTGCTTAATCTCGGTTTGGCTGATGTCTTGTTGCAGTATCCAAATACGTTGATTTTTGGCGAAGACGTTGCAAAGAAGGGTGGCGTTTACAACGTGACCACAGGATTACTGGACCTTTTTGGTCCTAGGCGCGTGTTTAACTCTCACTTGGATGAAACCAGTATTTTGGGTAATGCAATTGGTATGGCCCACAACGGTTTTATTCCGATCCCTGAAATTCAGTTTTTAGCCTATGTACACAATGCAGAAGATCAGATTCGTGGTGAGGCTGCGACATTATCGTTCTTCTCTTCCGGGAAGTATCAAAACCCTATGGTAATCCGCATTGCAGGGTTGGCCTACCAAAAGGGTTTTGGGGGACATTTTCACAATGACAACTCGTTTAATGTGTTCCGCGATATCCCAGGATTGGTCGTTGCTATTGCGTCTAATGGCAGTGATGCCGTCAGACTGTTTCGACACTGTGTGAGGCTTGCTCATGAGGACGGTCGGGTCGTTGTGTTCATCGAGCCGATTGCATTGTATATGACCAAAGACCTACATAAAGACGGTGATGGCGGTTGGCAGTTTGAGTATCCAGATTTAAGTGAGGAAATCCCGCTCGGAGCGGTAACGCGGTTCGGTGATGGTAAGGACGTGGCGATCGTCACCTACGGCAATGGATATTACCTGTCGAGGCAGGCTGAACTGATTCTGCGAGAAACTCATGGGGTGGCTTGCCGCGTGATTGATCTACACTGGATGATGCCACTGCCAGAGGACGATCTACTGAAGCAACTTAAGGGATGTGGATCCGTGTTGATTGTAGATGAGTGCCGTAAAACAGGGTCTATCAGTGAACAGTTGGTGACGCTTTTTGTGGAGAAGCTCCCTGTGTTGCCGAAAATCCGCGTTTTGGCAGCGGAAGATAGTTTCATTCCTCTAGGAGCAACAGCAACAGTTACTCTTCCGAGTCGCGATAGTATCGTAGAACAGGCTTTATCTTTACTTCGGATGAGTCGTGGTACGTCAAAGAAAATAGCCACTCGGGGTGACTCATGAAACAGCGAATTGTTGTCATCTGCCCGGGCCGTGGTAGCTACACGCGAGACGAGCTCAGTTACTTCAGTAAGTATCGTCAAAAATTTGGTTCCTTTATTGATCAGATTGATCATTGGCGGCGCGACGCTGGCGAGACGACAGTTTCTGAGTTGGATGGAGCAAGTCAGTTTCAGGTCAGTGTACACACGCCAGGCGAGAATGCTTCGATCTTGATCCATACATGTGCCATGCTTGACTTTATGGCGATCGATCCTTCTCGCTATGAAGTTGTAGCGGTCGCTGGGAACTCTTTGGGCTGGTATTTGACGTTGGCTGCTGCCGGTGCGCTTGATGATCGTGGAGCATTTACCGTAGTTAACACGATGGGATCAATGATGCGAGGTGGTGTCATTGGTGGTCAGATCATTTATCCTATTGTTGACGCTCACTGGAATATTGATCCCGAGAAAGTCCTGACAATTGATAATGCGACTTATCAAGTTAATGAAACGGGTGAGGGGCGCGTGTACTCAAGTATTTACCTCGGTGGTTATCGGGTGATAGGAGGCGACGAAGCTGGACTTCGGCGGCTAACAAAACTCTTACCCGTTGTTGATGAAAAATATCCGATGAAGCTCGTCAATCATGCAGCCTTTCATACGCCATTACTGGAAGCGATCTCGCAGCGAGCCTTCGAAACACTTTCTGTGAATCTGTTTAATCCGCCGCGCATTCCGATGATCGATGGTCGGGGAAAAATATGGCAGCCGCACAGCACAGACCCGGGGGATTTGTATCATTACACCTTGGGGCATCAGGTGATCGCGCCTTATGATTTTACGACGTCCATCACAGTTGCTTTAAAGGAGTTTGCTCCAGACCGGTTAGTCTTACTCGGGCCCGGCTCTTCTCTAGGCGGATCAATCGGACAAATCCTGATCCAGAATCGATGGAGAGGGATTGCCTCGAAAACAGACTTCACCGCAAAGCAGGAACAAGATCCGTTTCTTTTGGCGATGGGGCGTAGGGAGCAGTGGGAAAGGGTATGTGATTTTAGGTAATTACGCCGTCAATGACCCCGATTGATAGTTTCAATAAAACGAAGTTTTGAATTCAATTTATCTATTTTAGCAAATTGTTTTTTTCGTCGATGATATTGATGTGAGTTCGAACATCGATCGAGAGGAGGGCTAAACATGGATCAATTAAACCTGCGGCAGTTACTGAAAAGATACAGGGTGCCAATCATCGCAGTGGTGGCTTCGCTAAGTCTTGGCTTTTTACTGCTGGTATCTGGGCTCATCTACGGTTCATATGTCATGGTTAAAAAGGCATCGAGTGTTGTGACGGCACAGTCTGTACAGTCCGGCGATGCGACTGCGGATGTTGACGGTAAATCTTTAGGCTTTTTGGAAAATCTCGCCATAGACATCACGCGGCAATCGATGATCGAGAGTCTACGAGGTGAGGATGTCGTTGCTTTGAGCGACGGTCTTGCGTGTCTGGATGCGGTTGGAGGTCCCTCGCCAGGTGCGGTAATGGAGCATTTGAGGCAAGAAATCAAAGATGTAGATGTGGTGGCTAGATTAAACGAGGTGGAACAAGTGTTAAAGCAGCGTATCGACCAAAGAACTGATGGAGCCTGTATGCGATGGCTGATAAACGGGTAACGACTTACAATGGGATCTTCGCAAGATGCGATGGGGTTGTTTAGTGTCTGGAATCAAGTGCGCTTTGATTGGGGGCCTAATAAATTCTTAAGGGAGGTCTTATGAATATGGCAAAACGTGTTCTGCTCTTTCTTGCCGTGAACATTTTAATTGTGGCCAGTATTTCCATTGTTTTGCACGTGTTTGGGGTTGAGCCCTATGTGACGGCCAAAGGTATTGATGTTCAAGCATTGATCTTATTTTGCGTCGTCTGGGGTTTTGGTGGCGCATTTATATCATTAGCAGTGTCTCGGATCATGGCGAAATGGATGATGGGTGTGCGACTCATCTCGCCAAGCACCGTTGACCCTGACGAACGCTGGCTTTATCAAACCACGGCAAGGCTGGCTGATCAGGCAGGTCTTCCCAACATCCCGGAGGTTGGGGTTTTTGATAGTGCAGATCCTAATGCATTTGCGACTGGTCCATCCAAATCCAAGGCCTTGGTTGCGGTGTCTTCTGGACTGCTAAAGACCATGAATCGGTCCGAGGTTGAAGGTGTATTAGCCCATGAAGTTGCGCATATCGCTAACGGTGACATGGTAACCATGACTCTGGTGCAAGGGGTTGTCAACGCGTTTGTCATGTTCTTTGCAAGGATTGTAGGATGGGCTGCGAGTCAGGCCGTTGATGAAGAAAAGCGCGGGGTTGTACAGTTGCTCTCTGTGATCGTTTTCCAGATTCTTTTTGGTCTGCTCGGTATGATTGTGGTGGCCAGGTTCTCACGTCGTCGCGAGTTTAGGGCTGACGCTGGTGCAGCAGCATTGGCTGGAAAAGAAAAGATGGTCTCTGCCCTGCGATGTTTACAGCGTTACGCAGAGACTCCGTCTCAGGCGCCGGCAAATATGGCTGCTTTGCAGATTGCATCAGGTAGAACATCAGGCCTCCTTGCCCTTCTTTCGACGCATCCTCCTTTGGAGGAGCGTATAGCCAAACTTCAGCAGCCATAAGGTGCATTCGCACTCGGGGGTCTGTTAAAGTTTGTTTACATATGACCTCGGTGGCGTCTGAGTTTTAAAAATACGCTCAGGCGCCATCGCGGGGAACTAGGGCATGCGCTCACCTGATAAGATTTTTGATTTTTTAAGGACGCGCCTCAGAGAGGTCAGGGAATATCAGCCTTAACCTTCGATCGCGAGTGATTGCGGTCAATTGCTCCCGCAATCAACGTCACCTGCTCCTAAATGCTCAAAACCCGTGATGATAGCACAGCTAGCTGTTTTGGCGCATTCCTGAACATCTATGCTTTGAATATTAGTGGGGAGCTTGGCTTTGGCTCCAGGAAGTTTCAAAGCCTTAAAAATGTCCGCTGACGACATTCTCTGGTTCATGGTGATGGAAACACTTTGAAGCATTCCGCGTTCCCAACTCAATTCAATCGAGTGGATCGCAGGGTGAACTTTCTTCGCTAAACGGTCAGGAAATTTGGGTCCTTCATAGTACGCCTCGGTATTTTGACAAGGATCGCCAATGTTCAAATACTTCTTAAGGCTACAATTGAACTTTTTATCCTTGTGTCTAAATTTTTGCTCCAGGAAACAGCCGAACTGGGCTGCATCGCTTTTCGGCCATGAGACAACATCCTTACTAATGGCAAACGCCTTCGTCGGTGTGAAAAGAAAAACTACAATGAGTGCTTGACATGTTGGTAAAATTTTCATTTCGAAACCCCAAATACTGTTACTAGCCTGCATCTTCAAAGTCAAAACCCGCTTCATAACCATTGAAATTCAAAAGATGAACTTTTCTGGACTATCATAGTTCAAACAAATTTAATCCTAAAACGGAGACTCTCCTCTTGTATTGGCCCAGCGTCAACAGCAAATTCCTGCTAACTCCACAATAGAACCGACCCGCCAATCGCAGATCGGTAGATGGCAGTCGTCTACAAAAAAATGGTCAATACTAGAGATCATGCAAAGGCATGCCAATTTTGGAATTCACTGAATCAGGATCTTTTTAAATCAGTTTGTTATACCGCATACTTGGAACCGTTGACGAACTTTTCGTAACTCGTATTACCTATTTAATTCCGAAACAACTTTTGTGATTGGCAATCAAAGCACCCCTAAGGTTTTCTGGTGGCTTAACCGATTGTTCTTGGGGGAACTAAGATGGAAAGGCATAAAGAAAAAATTTTTTGTTATGCATATCCTGCTCTTAAGGCAGTGGGAGCCGCGGTGTTCAGTGTTGTCGTCTGCACCTCATGTAATTCACCAGTGAATATCAGTGCCTCAGATCCCAAGGTAGCACAGTCGGTTCAGGAAGAGGGTCAGGGGGGCGAACAAGGTTCAGAGCAGAATGATCTTAACGTAATTCAGGCTGGCGATGTGTGTGTTGGCAAGAAGTTCTTCAATGCCAACGGTGCGCTCATGGATGGTGTAAAAGATTGCACTCCTGCGAATCCAGAGATCCCAGATCCATCGACGATTCGAGCAGGCAAAACAGTATCGGGGGTTTTGGGTACGTTTAGACCTTTTTGTGGGATCGAGTCGGTGCCGTGCGGTGGTGTCGAGGTTGTCGAGACCGATTTAAATGTTTGGCGTGATGTGACGCCAACGGGTTGTCAGTTTGGTGACGAGTGTGTCATGTATAGTAAGGTGTCGCGTTTAGAATGGGCCGGCATTCCCTACCCACTCACAGTCTCAATTACGTCAGGATCAAGTTTGGTGACTGTCACCAGCGGCACGACGGCACAGTTGCGGCCTGGAATGTACGTGATGGGTGGTGTTCCGGGGGATACGATGATTGTGTCTGTAGATAGTGAGACAACTTTCACGATTTCGAATCCCGCGACAGCAAATTCCATCTCCGGCCCAGACGGTGGGAGATGGCCTACGAATACTATGATGTTTAATCGCATGTCTTGGGACAATGCTGTTGGCTTTTGCGCAAATCTCACGTGGGATGGAAAGTCAGACTGGCGCCTTCCATCCGCACCTGAACTTCATGAGGCTGTCGCGGAAGGTATCTACACATCGAATATTAATAATGATTGGATTAAATCAAATGTAGCTGATAGCCGGTACAATTTGATGAACAATTGGTTTTGGTCAGCGACTGAGCGCGGTGCATCAGCTGCACGATGGGTGGAGCTACACAGCGGTACCTCAAGGGCAGATTATTATGATGGTAAGACTAGTTGGCTATTCGTACTTTGTGTGCGCGACGGACAGTAGTTTTTGCTCTCCTTAAGGCGCGGAGCCTCAATTTTATTTTAGTCAACCCTCTTGTAATCTATCAGTTAAGACTTAGACCAAATCCTAAACTAGGTTTGGTCTGGAGTTCTCTCAATTGATTACTGCCGTTTAGTGGGGTTTGTTGTGTAGTGTGACAGGCTTTGCCTTGCGTGTGGATCGAATATTTATCATCTCGACAAAAATGCTAAATCCCATGGCAAAGTAGACGTATCCCTTGGGTATATGCAGTCCAGCGCTCTCCCCAACCAAGACGAGTCCGATCATCAGTAAAAAGCTCAGGGCTAGAATCTTGATAGTCGGGTGTTTATCGACAAATCCAGAGATGCCGCCTGCGGCTAGCAGCATCACTCCTAGCGCGATAATATTTGCCGTAAACATGATTGCTAGACTTTGGCTCATCCCAATGGCAGTGATCACACTATCAATCGAAAACACAATATCGATTAACATAATCTGTGTGATCACCGCAGCAAAGGTAGCGCGTCCGAGGCCTGCGGCTGCAGATTCGTGTTCGTCGCCTTCAAGCTTACTATGGATTTCCTTGGTTGCCTTCCACAGCAAGAAGATACCCCCCGCAAAAAGTATGATCGACTTGCCAGTGATCTCGATGGAGCCAAGATGGGCGAGTGGAGTTGTTAGACTCGCTAGCCAAGACATGATTGATAGCAGGGCTAGTCGCGATACCAGTGCTCCCATTAAACCTACGTTACGGGCCTTCTGGCGTAGTTCTTTGGGTAGTTTTCCTGCTAAAATTGAAATGAAAATGATGTTGTCGATTCCGAGAACAATCTCTAAGGCGGTCAGGGTCGCAAGGCTTATAAGGCCTTCACTGGTAAGAAATACGTCAAACATAATGTCACCTCTAAATTAAAACGAGGGTGGAAGTATACCAAGAAAATTTCAAAAAGGGCTATCAGTTAACCGATATTCTTAGTGGCTGGAAAATAAAAAAATTCAATAATTTCATTGTCTTATTGGATCCTAATATTTTTTGACAACTATGTTTTGAGAGCATCGTTGGCAGTCTGGGGGGCGCCTTATATCGGAGGACCTAGCTGTGATCTTCGAATTTATCTAATGCCCAAGGCTAAATCGTTGTCAAAATTATAATGTCTTGATGGGCATGGAAAGCTCGCCGAGGGGCATATATTTAATTGTAGTAAGGCTTATGGGCTCATGTTCCAAATGCTGATGTTAAATGGCGCGTTTGAGAGTGACGTCACCATGCAGCTGATTAGGCTGCCTCCTGCAAATGGATAGCAAGACGCAAAGCGGGAGTTTAAGGATGCTGGGACAAGTTCAGTTGGCGTCGCGTCCCAAGAGCCGTTCGTAAATTTTTTGTACTCAAGTGCACCGGAGCGGTGCCAGAATCCGACGAGGTTTGACGTACCAGGAACAGAGGCAAGTTGTGCTGCAGAGGGGAATCCAAAACTTTGGATCGTGGTGGCGGCAGACCAGCTGTTATTTGAATATGTCTTTGTGCGAAGCAGGTCAGATGTATCAACGTAGGCCATTGTTAGATCGTAATTATCATTGACGGTTGCGCTAATAGGGTGAAAAGTACTTGTGACGGCTGAATTGAGAACGCTAACTCCAGAAATACCGCCATGGAAAACTTGACTACCATTGCTGACGATTGCCCATACATTGCCAACTGCTCCTGCCCCCACAGCAGACCACGTGCTGCCGTTCCATTTGGCTATATAGTTCGCTGGAGCTCCACCTGCAGTCGTAAAATCGCCTCCCACATACAAATCAGAGCCGCTGACCGCCACGGTCCAAACCGGATCGTCTAAACCAGATCCCAGGGGAGACCATGCAATACCGTTCCACTTGGCCACATAAACCGCAGAAGATCCACCCGCAGTCATAAAGGATCCTCCCACATATAGATTAGAGCCGCTAACTGCCATGGCAGAAGCTGCGTCGTCCAGCCCAGACCCCAAAGCAGACCAAGTCATTCCGTCCCATTTAGCGATATAGTTCGCGTCAGAATCTCCAGCTTTTGTGAAGCCTCCTCCCACATATAGATCAGAGCCGCTGATGGCCATGGTAACAGCCGAGCCATCTAATCCAGATCCTAAAGTAGACCAAGTCATTCCGTCCCATTTAGCGATATAGTCTGCGCCAGATCCTCCAGCCGTCGTGAAGTTTCCTCCTACATATAAATGAGAGCCACCGACAGCCAGGGCATTGACGAAACTATTCATCCCAGATCCTAACGCCGACCACGCAATCCCGTTCCATTTGGCAACATAGTTCGCCGAACCTCCGCCCGCTGTCGTGAAGTTTCCACCGACATACAGGTCAGATCCATTGACAGCCAAGGCATAGACAGCGCCCCCCACCCCGGTTCCCAACGCTGACCACGCAGTACCGTTCCATTTGGTTACATAGTTTACTGTAACTCCAGCAACACTCGTGAAATCTCCACCCATATATAAATCTGAACCACTGACCACTAAGGCACGCACAGTACCGTTCGTCCATGATCCTAAAATTGACCATGTGCTGCCGTCCCATCTGGCCACACGACTCGCTGCAGAGACACCCGAAGTCGCCACATATACATCAGAGCCATTCACCGCCAAGGCAGTGGCTTGGTTTCCCGCTTCAGACCCTAACGCTGACCAGGTGTTGCCGTTCCATTTGGCTACACCCCTAGTCGGATCTCCACCCGCAGTGGTAAACGGTCCTCCCACATATAGAACAGAGCCGCTGACTGCCATGACATAGACTATATCGTTCACCCCAGCCCCCAAAGAGTACCAGGTGCTTCCGTTCCATCTGGCCACACGATTCGCTGCAGAGCCACCCGCTGTCGTGAATCCTCCACCCACAAACAAATCAGTCCCGCTAATTCCCAGGGCATAAACGACGCTTCCGACTCCAGATCCCAAGTTTGACCAAGACGTGCCATTCCATTTGGCTACGTGCTTTGCTGGAGATCCACCGGCAGTCGTAAACTGTCCACCCACATATAAATCCGAGCCACTAACTGCCATGGCATTAACGGTGTTATTCACCCCGGAACCTAGAGCTGACCAAGTACTGCCGGCCCATTTTGCGACCCGGCTGGCTGTAGCTCCCCCAGCAGTGGTGAAGTCTCCCCCGACATATAAATCAGAGCCACTGACTGCCAAGGCAATAACGGTGCTATTCACCCCGGAACCTAAGGCAGACCAACTCGTGCCATCCCATTTAGCTATATAGTCTGCAGGAGATCCTCCTGCAGTCGTAAAGTTTCCTCCTACATATAAATCAGAGCCGCTGACTGCCAGGGCACGAACCGTGGATCCTACCCCAGAACCTAGAGCAGACCAGGTTGTACCATCCCAACGGGCCACGTTTTTTGCCAAGACACCTCCGGCTTGTATAAAGTTTCCTCCTACGTAGAGATAAGATCCTAACCAAACAGCAGCGTTCACTCCTACCAAACCATTTGTAGCGGACAGATTAAGCCACGATAGATCACCACTAGTGTGTGCAGCACTCCATGTTCCAGACGTCAATGTATAGCCAATCACAGCTTCGCCGTCTTTGTAGATCGCGTAGAGATCCTCTCCGCCTTTAGGTAGAAGAGA
>JBIKKO010000055.1:0-18164 GCA_044360315.1 Oligoflexales bacterium | reverse complement strand
GCGGCAGCTAATCACGCCGGAGGGCGGGACAATATAACGGTTTTGTTGACTGAGGTTAGAAGGTAGATATGAAAACCGAACGACTTTATCTCGTGCGGCGAGACCATCGGGAGTTTATTGGACCGATGGGTGTGGAAGAATTTCAGCGTCGCCTTGAACGCATGGAGTTTGGGCTTCAAGATGAGGTGGCCGGGCATTGCGGGCCTTGGATTGTTTTAGATCACAAGCAGGACATTACTCGTTATTATCCTGAGCTCGCAGCAGCGCTTGGCCTCTCATTGTCACTTTCGTGGCGTGAAGTGACCGGTCATGCCAGGGTTATCTCTAAACAAGATGTCCACCAAGACCGTAAGCGGCCATCACGGAAGCAAAAAGTTAAAGCAGAGGATCGAAAGGGCTATCAAGATTTCATCTTACAGCAAAAGCGTAAGTCAAGCAGAATGTATGCGGGCGCCATCCTAACTCTAGTCCTTGCAGCTGGTGCGGCCATTTGGATTGTGCAGCGTCGAGACGATGTTCCCATTACTGCGGATTATACAGCGCTGATGGCAAAAACTGACCCGAATGAATTTTTAACGGCTATGGGACTAAAGATCATTCCATCACCGCAGAAGTATCTCAAGACGCCAGCGCATCAAGCGCAGTGGTTGCCACTTTTTAGGATGTACGCGTTTTATACAACCGGTGTGATCGAGGGGGTTTCATCCAAGCTTTTACGGGGGGATCTTCCTGCAGCAGCTCCACTTGATTGCAGTGTCGAGACGTGGAAACAACGCCTTCGTGAACAGCAGTCTCAAGTGACTCAGTTTATTCAAGGTAAGTCTCTGGTTAAAAATCCTTGGACAAAACTACTATCCATTGATCCGCATTGGGTGCGGCGACGTCCTGCCAAAGGTTGGGCGAAGCCTAAAAACTATTACGAAGGATGTCTAATGACCGCGTCGGTTGCGGCGAGATCTATCGCGTCAGAGGGGATGTCAGTCGGCGATGTGAAGTCTATCGGTCTATCGGAAGTTTTACCCGGAATAAGTCTGCGATTAGCGCAGCAATTGGAGATTATTACAAGTGGTCGTGCAGTAACAGTTTTAGACAAAGAGAGTTTTCTCGGACGTTTAACTTGTTTAGAAACGGCGTCACAATTACAGGTCTTAGATGAGTGCCGCACGTTTGGAGAGGGCATCATGAAGAGTTTACTTGAGGAAAAGTATGCTTTGGGCCTCATGCGTCTTGGGATGCAACAGGCGGGCGTGATTGATGCGAAAGTTGTTGCTACTTTAGGTACACTGCAAGGTCGATTGGGTTTTGAGGATCAGATGAGTCGTTTCGACTTAACGCCTGAACATCGTATGATTGGCTATTTAGTAAATGGCATGGCCGTTGATCAAGCAGTGGGTAAAGTCATTGAAGAGTTTTCGGAGGTTGTTTTTAAGTGAATTGATCACAGTGATCTGACAATCGATACAGGAATCAGGATGATTCCGGAGATGTACACCAGGATGGGCAGCTCGCGCCACAATCTAACCTTTATCTTGCAGCTTGGTCTGTCTGTGTATCTTACATTAATGCTTGCTTTTCCGATCCTTGCATCCAATAACGCTAAGGCCAAATCAACTGATCGTCAGCTCCAGGGACGCCCGCGGGCGTCTGGTCAGTCGGTTGGAAAGCCTCCAGAAAAGGCTCGAGCCAAAGTAAATTCAAGGTCAAAAACTGCCGTTGGTTTAAAACAAAAAGACGAGGCAACTGATAAGTCCTCAGATTCCAAGTTGGGTTCGCTGCAGCAAAAAACTACAAAGCTCAACGCATCAGGCTTGTATCAAAGGGCTAGAGACTACTTTTTCGCGGGGCGTTATCCGGAAGCTATCAAATACGCGGCGGCGGCGCAACGAAGGATGTCCCGATCACGACTGCCAACGGTGTTGGTGGCGCAGAGTTACTACCGACTTGGTAAGGTCGCGCGTGCTGCCAAACTTTTCCAATCTGTTCCTCTGGAAGACATCCCTAACGAGGCAACCTTTGACTATATTTTAGCGATGTTTTCTGCCAGAAAATTCCGCGAAGTCATAAAGGCTTTTCCTCATTTGCCTGAGCAACATCCGTATAAAGATACGGCTCGGTTTTATACAGGTGTTTCTCTGATGCAGTTTAGGCTTTATGAAAAGGCGAAGTTTACTCTGCGTGGTGCAAGGCGACTGCCTCCAAGTCTTGTGACCGAGCGCAGGCGTCTACTGAATGAGTTAGACGATCTGATTGAACGCGAAAAGTCAGTTGCGATGGGCCAGGGACAACAAGCGCCCGCAGCCTATTCATTTTATTATCGCCCCATCGCCGCGGCGCCAACGATCGTCGCAGAAGAACCGATATTGCCCGGTGGCGTTCCCGGTAAGCCTGCTGCTGCGCCAAAGTCGTCTGGACCTGTTGGTGCAGCCACCTCATATGTGGCGCGGGTTGGATTTGATTTTACGCAAAAGGCTACTTACAGGGACTCTCATGGATTTAAAGAGGAGCGAAAAGAGGAAAAAACACCGAGTATTCTTGCCGCACTTGGTTTAAAGTATGCCGCATCACCGCGCCCTTTTGGTGCACAGCCGACCGTCGAAGCTAATCTCAGTCCTGTCTATAGTCATACGGAGACGGATGTTTCCTCAGGGAGTCTTAAGGCCACTGAAGCCGATCCTGAAAACGTTCAAAACGTGGTGACGAACGTCGAGACAGCCACTTATAAGCTCGTTAATACATATGGCGTATCGGGACTTTACCCGGTTAGTGATCCGGTTGATGTTAGCGGTGGTTACACCGTCGTCGATGCCTATCCGAAGGCGAACTCAAAGAAAGTAGTGACAACGTCGACTGCGGCATTGAAGGTTGCTGCAGAGCTGTCGTTGCTGAAATTTGATTTGGGATATGATCATATTGGAATTACCTCAAAGGAGTCCTCAGATTTCAATCGGTCTAATTCAGTCATTAAAGGTGGCGTTTACCGCAACGGCGAAAATTCAACGTTGAGTCTTAATCTATCTATGGTTAACAACGGAAAGCCTCAAGCAGAAGAAGATGGTGTTTCCTCAACGATGAACATACAGTTTTCTTGGTTGAGGAATTTTGAGGACTTTTCCCTGGGATTGATAGCGAAAAAAGTTGATAAACAAGGACTTCCAGAGAAGACCAAAGGTGTTGTGGGAGGGGAGCTCGGCGCTACGGCGGAGGCAAGCTACAGTATGAGTTTTGGTGTGTCACTGGTGGGCAGCGCGTCGTATAGTAAATTATCTCGTTTCGCCGTTAGCAACAGAGTTGAGGCTGATGGGGCAGAAGCAAAAGAGCAAGCATTTGCATCTGGTTCACTAAACCGGTATGCCATAAGCCTTAAAGTGGCACCTGCAAGCTTTTTTGCCTTAAGTGCCTCCTACGACTACACGACCCGTGACCTCACTACTGAAGATGAGGCGATTCAAAAGCAAATGCAACGCGAGCATTGGAGTTTGCAGACCACAACAATTTTTGCAGTGAGCGCAAGCCATAGCTTTTGAAGGCGTCTAGTTTTTTGCCGTTGTCAGGGTCGTGGCCGAAACCCCCAGCAGCTCTACGTGGCCCCCATTTACAGCATGTCTTAATCGCCAGGAATGCATTAGATCAGCGCAAGCGGGGTCGATCATTTTAAGATCCATGTTCACTCTGACGCGACTGCCTGACGGTATCGCTTCGAGTGCTCCTGCAAGTTTCGGTAGTCTAACGAACGTGGCCGCCCCGCGAAGGTTGATTGTGAGATCGTTGCCGTGCTCTTGCTCTTTAAGGATATCAACCGAAAGGTGCGTGAGCTGCTTGAAGAGTTTAAAAGCGGCCATTCCAAGACCAAGCAGAACACCCATTAGCAGATCAACAGCGACAATGACGCCGACAGTTGCTAGGAAAATTACCACCTCACTGCGTCCCTGTCGGTAGAGTGCTTTCAATTGACCGAGATTCAATAGCTTGTAGCCGGTAAAGACGAGGATTCCAGCCAGGGCCGTGATGGGAATCAGACTTAAAACATTTGGAAGAGCTAAGACAAATAATAGTATCCAAACACCATGCAGCATGGTCGACAGTCTAGTCTTAGCGCCAGCGTCGAGGTTGGCAGAGCTACGTACGATGACGCCTGTCATGGGCAAGGCACCCAAGAGTCCACATAAGGCATTCCCAATTCCTTGGGCTGCGAGCTCTTGATTGAATTTTGCTCGTGGACCGTGATGCAGTTGATCGACTGCACCGGCACAAAGAAGGCTTTCTGCACTTGCAATGAGTGCTAACTGAAGGGCAAATCCGATCAGAGCAGGTGATTGCCATAGTGACTCCACATCAAAAGACGTGAAGGAAATGCTTGCCAAAAGATCTTTGGGAATGTCGACAAATTTAACATTGGCGGCAAATAGCCAAGCAACAAAACCAGCCAATACGACGGAGGCTAGCGGCGCGGGGACCAATTTAAAAGGTCCCTTTGCAAGTTTGGGCCACAAAAGCATGGTTGCAATTGACATGACACCTAGTCCCAGGGCCGGCGCGCTTCCTGCAACACCGCTAGCAGCGTTCCATAGTGAGGTCGGAATGGCAGCAAGGTTTTGCAGACCTGTACCAACTGGGGCTAGATCCATGAGCACATGAATCTGGCTTGCGGCAATCAACACACCAATTCCAGCAAGCATCCCCTTTAAAACCGTAGGTGAAATCGCCTGAAACCAGCGCCCAAGTCCAGCCATTGCGGCGACAAGTTGCATTAAACCAGCTAAAAATATTGCGATCCCTACTTTTTCAAGACCAAACATCTGGACGCCCTGATAAACGACGACTGTAAGCCCGGCTGCTGCGCCGCTGACCTGAAGGGGGGCGCCACTGAGTGCGCCAACCAGCAGGGCTCCGATAACACCTGTAATCAAACCTGCAACTGGCGGATAGCCGCTGGCAATAGAGACTCCCATGGCCAACGGAAGCGCAACAAGAAACACAACGATGCTAGCGCGAAAATCATCTTTAATGTTTTTAGTACCGAAACCTATCGTATTCATTATTCCTCCAAGGTGTGGAACGACTGCTAAACAGTTTTTGTCAAGGCTGACGGTGGTCGCTGACTCTTTTTAATGGATTGAAAGGCAACCGTGATATGTGAAAAATTTTGATCTGTTCACATTTTTAATAGGTGAGGTCAGATCAAATCAAAAGCGGGGCTTGGGCAAAGATAATGGCCAACGACGAGGCCCTTAGATGGGCTAGTTTTGCTCGTCTTATGTTTGGTGTGTAGAGGTGATAACCAGGGGGAGACTCATTGGTAAAGGATCGACTGGTTATCACTTTAGTTTGCAGGCACTTTGGGCCGTATCTGCCTTCGCGACGCTGCTTAAGGCGCGAGGGTGACGATTCACGCGAGTCCTCGTCAGGCTCACTTGTTTCGGCGGCGTCAAATCCTTCGCTGAAAGGATTGCTGGGTACAGAATGACTGAGCGGGAAATGTCCTAAATGGATGGGGGATACAATGGCGAGGCCATGAACAAAGACCATGATCAGCAACAGTTTTATCTGGTTATTAAAGCTAATCATGAATAATTGGCCTGTTCCTGTCCTGCTATTAAGGTTCTGAAGCCATTGGGTTTATCTTGCTCGAGATTCTGCTGGATTCTTAGGTCTAAGATCCTGGGTTCCCTGTGTAGATAGTATAACAAAGCACTGAACCTGTAACTCCTACGCCAACGTTACAGGTCTTGTCGTCTGATGTCACTAAGTCGCATTGGCGGGGTTAACATCATTTTAAGCAATATTCAACTTTTAAATTATTTATATAAATCTAATTTATTTTTAATAGTTAAATCCCCCAGTCTTCCCTGACGGCAACGTCCTGATAGGGCATGGGTTTGCCTTCAGGGGGCTTTGCCAGGTTGATCCCAGCTTTGAAATAAAATTTTTAAACGTTGCGTCAACGGGTCCCTAGTGCTCATAGGAGCCCAATTTTTTTGAGATTTTAGAGGTCATGTCCTATAATTAAAAGAAGAGGATATTTGCCAACAATGAGGTAAAAACCGTCAATGCTATTCTGGCTTGGTTCAATATTGGAAGGCTTATGGGGGCCGTTTCGTCTGTTGACGTCCCACTTTTTTTTAGGTGGCTTGGGATTTGTCTTGTCGGGCTTTCTGACCTGGAAGTATCTGCCAAGGCTTGCAAATTACTATTGTCCCCGGGATCGAGGGCGCGCCCACGCCGTGGATGCCGGTAAATCTCAAGGTAAGCCAACCGGGGCAGGGATCATTTTTATACCGCTTTTTCTTGTCATTCAGTTGTTGGTTTTGCCCCTATCGTGGGAGGTGTTTGGGATCTTAGGTTTGACCTTTTTGGCCTGTCTCTTTGGTTTCCTCGACGACCGCGCTTCAGATGCCTGGGGTGAGTACATCAAAGGTGGTATTGATCTTTTCATCGGAATTGCTGCAGCTCTTCTCATCTGCAAGGCAGCCCCCATCGAAATATGGCTACCGTTCACCAAAAAGGGCCTTCTTTTAGACCCAGTCATTTATTTGCCACTAGCTGTGGTTTGGATATGGATCGCCATCAATGCAACCAACTGTACGGACGGAGTTGACGGTTTAAGTGGTACGTTAAGTAGTATGGCGTTTTTAAGTCTCGGTGCACTTTTGTATTTTGTAATGGGTCACGTTGCAATGTCGAGTTACTTACTTGTGCCTCATTATAACGATGGTGCCACATACGGCATCCTAGCGCTCTCAATGGCTGGGACCTTGGCAGGCTACCTTTGGCATAATGCCCATCCAAGCTCACTTTTAATGGGGGATGCTGGATCCCGTGCCATGGGATTCCTATTGGGTGTGTTGGTTTTAAAGTGTGGTAATCCGTTTCTTTCCCTTGTTGTGGCGGGTGTGCTCCTAGTTAACGGTGGCACAGGGCTTGTTAAGGTTGCCTTGCTGCGGTTTTTTAAGATTTCAATTTTTAAGAATATTCGCTTTCCTCTCCATGATCATGCCCGCAAAAACATGAACTGGAGCACGCCGCAGGTTTTGGTACGATTTAGTTTGATTCAGCTGTCTTTGACCTTAACGTTGATGGTTCTTCTGCTAAAGTTGCGTTAGTGCCTGGGGGTCTAGAAAAATATTTAAGAGGTGGGTGTAATCATGCGGATTGATCAGGTGTTGATGGCCGCTGTGCGGGGCGGGGCGTCGGACGTTGTCCTGAAAACAGGTTCGATTCCAAGGTTTCGATTTCGCGGTGAATTGGTTGCCCCGGAGAATGGCAAGGTGATTACGCCTGAGCTCATGATGGCCTGGCTCCAGCAACTACTTCCTCAGGATAAATTAGACATAAAACGTGAGCGAGACTTTGCCTATCAAACCGCTGAAGGGCATCGTTTTCGTGTGAATGTATTCCTTCAACGCGGAATGCCAGCGGTTGTTGCGCGGGTCGTGTTGGGCCACGTGCGTAGTATCGAGGAATTACAATTACCCATGGTCTTGCGATCAATCTCCAGTGAGAGACGTGGGCTGATTCTCATAACGGGCGCCACTGGGAGCGGAAAAAGTACGACCATGGCTGCTCTGATTGATCGCATCAATCATGAACGGGCGGCCCATATTATTACCATTGAAGACCCCATTGAATATTTGCTTCGCGATGAGCTCTCGGTGATTGAACAACGGGAGGTCGGCGTTGACACGGCCTCGTTTGCAGATGCGTTACGCGCCGCTTTGCGGCAAAACCCTGATGTGATTATGGTGGGAGAGTTGAGGGACCGCGAAACGGTGGAAACTGCACTGCGGGCTGCTTTGACGGGACACCTGGTCTTGTCTACCCTGCATACGGCTGATGCTGTAGAATCGTTAACAAGGCTCAGTGCCATGTTTCGACCGGATGAGGTTCCAATGATCCGTGGAGCATTGGCTGCCACGATAAAGGCCGTGATTAGCCAGCGACTTATTCCCCGCTCCGACGGTAAGGGAATGGTGGCAACCATGGAGATTCTTCTTGGAACTCCGGCGGTTAGAGATCACATCAGGGATGCGACGGAATTTAGTGCACTCCGTCAATTGATCCGCGAGGGGCGGCAGACCTATGGTATGCAGTCTTTTGATGACGCACTCGTTAGCCTTGTAACAAGTGGCTTGGTACTGAAGGATGATGCTTTGAATTACGCATCAAGCAAATCAGATCTTGAACTTAAACTGTCAGGTGTTGGACAATAGATAGAAGATCACGATAGTTAATCTATCCCGCACATTCAAATCAGCGAAGGGGAGAGGCATGGCGCGCAGGTTCTTACTCGGATCGTTTCTGGTGTCTAGCACTTGCTTCGCAGGTCATTTTTCTATTGATCAGATGCCGCCTGGTGCGGAAGTCACGGTTCCGCCGACCGCTAGAACGGTTGTTCCCATGGGAGCTAGAATAAAGTTGACGAGCACGGATTCGCCGCAGTCCGTGCGCATCAGTCCGGTTGGTAACGGATCGGTGTTCGCTGCGCCAATTAAGCTAGCCATTTTTGATCCCCATCAAGACCGCGTGAAGTACGTGGTTGTAAGTCCTAATGAACCGTTTTTGTACAGCTTTAAGGGTTTGTCGAGTATATCTATTGTGCCGTCTTTGGTGCGCAGCAGTCCGGAGGCTGTTAAAGGTATTAAAATGGAGATAGAAAGCGATAAGGCTGTGACCCTGGCGCGATGATTTTTGTGGTTCTTTGCGTATTCTTCTGGCATGGTTATCTCTTCTAAAATGTTGGCGTTTTTTTGTTCTTTAGAGGTAAAGCCATGAGGTTTGCAAAAGAGCTCAAGTTTTTTATTTTCGCTATGTTTTGTTTCGGTCCAGTCTACGGTGCTGACTACACGGTCGCCTTGATTTTGGACAAAGCTGGTAAGGATGATCAAAGCTTTAATGCGTCGGCTTACCGTGGTATCCAGAAAGCGGAACGTGAGCTCGGTGTTAAGTCTAAAACAATTGAAGTCAAGGATGCGGCGTCCTCAGAGAGTATGCTGCGCGCCTTGGCTGGTAAGAAGTTTGATCTGTTGATTGCTATTGGCTTTAGCCACGCTGGCGCGGTGGCAAAAGTTGCCCCCGCCTTCCCTGACCGTAAGTTTGTCATCGTTGATAGTGAAGTTAAGCATCCCAATGTGACATCGGTGATTTTTGCTGAGCACGAGGGTGCGTTTCTTGTTGGGGTGATGGCGGCCATGGCTTCAAAGTCATCGAACGTCGGCTTTATTGGCGGTATGGATATTCCTCTGATAAGGCGCTTTGCAATGGGTTATGAGGCGGGAGTTCGTCACGTGAGCCCGAAGGCGAAAGTGCAGCAGTCCTACATTGGCGTGACGGGAGAGGCATTTAGTAATCCGCCGAAGGCTAAGGAGCTGGCATTGATGCAGTTTGCTCAGGGTGCAGATGTGATCTTTCACGCTGCAGGCGCATCTGGTGCTGGATTGTTCGATGCCGCTGAGGATAAGAAGTTCTTGGCCATTGGTGTCGATAGCAATCAAAATGGTGCAAAGCCAGGCCGTATTCTGACGAGCATGGTAAAGTCAGTTGATGTGGCTGTTTTCGACGCCGTAAAGGCAGCAAAAGCACAGCAGCTGCCGGGAGGAAAAACTTTGTTCCAAGGCTTGGGAACTGGTGGTATCGATATGGCTGTTGATGAGCATAACAAAGCATTGTTGACACCTGCCATGCTAAAAAAAGCGAGTGAAATCAAAGCAGCAATCCAATCTGGCAAGATCAAAGTGCCTGACTATTATGCCCTAAAAAAATAAAATCTTATAAAAGGCCACCTGCGTTGAAGCCCAGTCTCATCGAGTTTTGCCATGTTACAAAGCGATATGGATCGCTTTACGCCAACGATGATCTGTGTTTGTCGATTGAACAGGGTGAAATTCATGCGGTGATTGGCGAAAACGGAGCCGGTAAGTCGACCGCTATGAAGCTATTGTTTGGTCTGGAGACGCCGACTGCTGGCGAGATTAAATTTAATGGTGAACCAAGACCGTGGCAGTCGCCTCAAGGAGCACTTAAGGCCGGTCTTGGTATGGTCCATCAGCACTTTATGCTGTCGCCAGTGCATACGGCTTTGGATAATGTGATCCTTGGTCAAGAGTTTGCTATTCATGGTGAGTCAGATCAGTGGTGGGGAGCGTGGCTTAAACCCATCAAACGAGACGACTTACTTGCGCGACTCGAGCAGGTTGCAAAGGCTGCCGGTTTTAACATCCCTTGGCTAGACCCCGTTGAATCTTTACCCGTCGGTGTTCAACAACAGCTAGAGATCTGCAAGTTGTTGTTCGCTGGCGTAGATGTCATGATTTTTGACGAACCAACAGCCGTGCTATCGCCAGCAGAAACAGATGGTTTTTTGCAAATGGTGCGCACACTTCACAAGCAGGGGAAAACGATCCTCATCATCACCCATAAACTTGGCGAGGTGAAGGCCATCGCAGATCGTGTGACGGTGTTGCGCAAGGGCAAGTCGGTAGCTACCCGATATTGTCATGATCTTTCCGTTCAGGCGATGGCCGATCTAATGGTCGGTCGTCATGTAAATTTAGGAGCGATCAAAAGGAACGAAACTCCTTCTGGGCAGCCGCTTGTCCAGATTTCAAACCTCACTCTAAAGGACCAAAGGGGGCGACAGCGGTTGTCTGATGTGTCTCTAACGGTTCAAGGCGGACAGATTGTTGGAATTGCCGGTGTCGAGGGAAGTGGTCAAAGTGAGTTGTTTCACGCGGTCTTGGATCCGGCTCGGACCCTTCGCTCAGCCCGCGGCACCGGGGCCTCGATCAGCGTTTTGGGCTGTGAAGGATCGCAGCTTAAGGCTTCTCATGTGAGGCGCTTGCCGATAGGTATTGTTCCTGCAGATCGTTTGCGGGAGGCTGTGTTGCCGCAAGAAAGTCTACTGGAAAATGACTTGTTGGGGCATGATCACGAGTTCGGCGTTGTGGCCGTGACAGGATATCAGTGGCTTGATCGGGCGAAGGCTCGCACCCGATTGGCAGATGAACTGAAAGTCTTTGATGTTCGCCCGGCTGACCCAGCAGCGAGATTATGCGATTTTTCGGGAGGTAATCAGCAGAAATTTGTCATGGCTCGGGAATTATCTCGCAATCCAAAGCTGATCCTATGCGCGCAGCCGACCCGAGGGGTGGATGTAGGATCCATAGAACAGATTCATGGGGAATTGATTGCGCGGCGGGACGCAGGAGCTGGCATTCTGCTGATCTCCTCCCAATTGGATGAGTTGATGGCCCTAAGTGATGTCATTCATGTGATGTTTGGAGGACGGATCGTCGCACGTTTTGACCGTAAGGATTTTGACGAGCGTCCTATCGGTCTAGCGATGGGGGGAGGAGTCTCATGACCCTGCGTAGCTTTATTTTATCTTTGAGACCGCTTTTTTCAGCATGTTTGGCCGTGTCTCTCGGGTTGTTGGCGGGTAGTTTGTTGGCGCTTGTGGCTGGAGAGGATCCATTAAAGGTCATCCAAGTGATGGTTCAAGGAGCTTTTGGCACGGCCCATGATCGAGGGATGGTTCTTTATTTTACGACTATCTTGATTTGTACGGGCCTTGCAGTCGCCATACCGTTCCAAGCGGGTGTGTTTAACATTGGAGCTGAGGGGCAAACCTTGATGGGAGCATTTGCATGTGCTTTGACTGCCTTGCACCTGCCAGCCGATGTCTCGCCTATGTTTGGCATAGGGCTAAGTGTTACTTTAGCGGTATTATGTGCTGGACTTTGGGGTGGAATCGCTGGTGCCATTCGCGCCTTTCGTGGTGGTCACGAGGTGATTGGTAGCATTATGTTAAATTTTATTGCGGCAGGATTGACGGGTTGGCTTGTCGTTGGTGCATTTCAAAGCTCGGACAGTCAAAATCCTGAAACAGCTTTAATTGCCGATCATTTAAAGTTATCCCGTTGGACCTCGTTTGACGGATCTCCGGCTACGTCGGCCCTCATGTGGTCGCTCAGTTGCGCGTTCATGTTTTGGGTGGTCATGCAGAAGACGCGGGTTGGTTTGTGGCTCAAAACGGTCAATCAATCTCCCGATGCCGCCTATGTTGCAGGGTACCGCGTGGCTTTGATTAGGTTTTGGGTGTTCTTCATGGGGAGTGCTGTTTGTGGTCTAGCCGGCGCGGCCATGGTTCTTGGCGAGTCTGGTCGATTTCGGTTGGACATGAGTGAAGGCTTTGGTTTTCTTGGAATTCCTGTGGCCTTGCTTGGTCGTGGCAGGCCTTTAGGGGTGGTTTTCTCAGCATTCCTCTTTGCTGCCTTGCATCACGGAGCGAGTGCTCTCGACATTGAGGCGACTAAAGTCACGCGAGACCTGGCTCAGGTGATCGCTGCTATTGTCGTCTTGTTTGTTGTGGCGCAACATAGATACTCAGAAACTCGAGGTTCAGCTGCATAATGGATACTCTTATCCTACAGGAACTTGTGTTTGCAGTGATGCGATTTGCCGCACCCCTCATGCTTGCCGCTATGGCTGGAATGTTTTCTGAGCGTAGTGGTGTGATTCAGATTTCACTTGAAGGGTTGATGCTGTGGGGTGCTTTTTCAGCCGCTGCTGGTGCGCATTTTTTACATCACGGCATTTATGGTGTGCTAATTGCTGCAGCCGTTGGCGTCGTCGTGGGGCTTTTCTACGGATGGCTCGTGATTAAGCTTCGTGCGGATCAGATTGTTGCAGGTACGGCAATCAATATGTTGGCTTGGGGCGGAATTCCTGTCGTGTGTAAAATTTTATTCGATGTTTCCTCGAACACACCTGCTTTGGATGTCAGTGAGCGTTTGTCGCCAAGCGTCCCAGTTTTTTTTGCCTTGGTCGTGGTTTTAGTTAGTTGGTTTATTGTAAGCAAAACGCCTTTTGGTCTGTGGTTAACTTTTGCTGGCGAAAAGCCGGAAGCTTTACGCGCAGCGGGAGTTAGCCCACTCAAGGTACGATGGGTGGCTATGATGCTGACTGGTGCGGTGGCGAGTCTTGGAGGTGCGATCTTGTCGATTTCGTTAGCGTCAGGTTACACGCGTAACATGACCGCAGGTCGTGGCTTTATGGCCTTGGCGGCCCTGATCCTCGGGAAGTGGCGTCCAATCTCAGCGATGTGGGCTTGTTTATTGTTTGGGGTTTTTGATGTGCTGCAGATGAAACTACAAGGTGCTAGTCTTCCTGTCATTGGTGTTATCCCTGTTCAGCTAGTGCAGGTTTTGCCGTACCTGCTTACACTCGTGATTTTAGCTGGTGTTGTCGGAGAAAGTCGAGCTCCAGCTCAATTGGGTCGAAGTACGTGAATTCGGTTTGATTGAGCATGAATGTTCTTCCAATAGCTAAGGTGCCCGTGGATTATCTATTGTGAGACAATCCGCGGGCATGTTCATTTCTACTTCATTATAAAAGAGAACGATCTAAATTTATGGAGTCATGCTAGGAGAGATAGAAGGGTTAATTTCTTGCTCCAAATACTCCTCATATGTTGATATTCCGTAACAGTCAATTTGCCGTTTCAAATACCATTTGTATGCATTGTTTAGATCATTATCGATCGTTACAAGGTCTGCTTCAAGGCGAGTGATCAAGTCTCTCAACATATTCAATTTTGATTGCGCACTTAGAAAGCTTGCTTTTGCCTCATTGTACTTCGCGATTGCGGCATCGAAACGTTCAGGATCATTTCGAATCCTGAGAATGAAATCACCATCTACAATCAGCCTGTTTCCCAACTGTAACGCCTCAGTGATCCTCTGAATCAGTGCACTGGAATAAGTCAAGGCGGCTCGGAACCTGAGAATTTTTGTCTGTATATCCATTAGCTGAGGGTAGAATAGATACTCATGACAAGGATCTCCTTTCCTCTTAGCAGAATCAAGACGTTCTTGCAAAGACTCCGATGCGTTCTGTAAAGCACTTAATCTGGTTCCCGGACCATGCAAACGAGCTAGACTCGTAGAGACCTCATTTTCAATACGAAGTGCCTCGGCCCTTGCAGTAGCGGCGTCTTCTTGAGTTGCAGCCTTTACGAATGTCGACAAACCAAATGTGCTAATTACCGTTAACAAAACTCCCCACTTCATATGATACCTCCGATGATTGAAATTAGGTGATTTCTACGAAGCAAATAGCGTGCCAAGCATAAGTTCCTGATATGATATCCGATTAAAATTGTAAGAGTTGTCTAGTCCTCAGTCGCCGTAGAATTGCTATCGGTAGAGTGTCGCCTCGCTCCAGTAGTATTTTCAGCCCAAGCCCCGCTTGAGCCTGATCATGATATAGCGGGACCAGGCTGTAGTTTTGGGACAGACGTCGGTGTCCCAAAAAACGTCTCGAGTTGATGTTGAGCTAGTACTAGGATATTATAAAATCAACTCGTAGATGAGGATAGACCCCTTGGAGAGGCGTAGGCGAACCTGAAGTCAGACTGATGTTTGGCAGACCTTAGTAGCCTTCGACGCGACTGAAGCGATATTCAGCAAGCAAGTGTCGACCTGTTCTTGGTCGAAAGTTGGATGGCACCGCCAGTCTTTTCTGGTTCCAGCAATCATTAACATTACTGCGTTGAGGTTCATGTGGTTCAGCTGGAACGTGAGTTAGTTGTGGCGTTGCCTCAGTCCGTTGGTGCTGAGGTGTTGTTGCTCGGGTGGGTGCATCGCTTGCGTGCGTTGGCGCGTACAACATTCATTGTGTTGCGCGATCACACGGGTGATGTCCAGTGTGTCGGCGGGCGAGAAATTTTGGATGAGCTAGCGCTAAAGCTTGATGATGTGATTCGGATCCACGGGAAGGTTCGTGCCGACGAGCGATCTAGGGCTGGGTTTGAGGTGGATATTATCAGTGTGCAGGTTCTTAACCCTTCTGGTCAGATGTTGCCATTTAATGCATCGACTGAAGTTTCCGGTATCAGTCCTGACGTCATACTAGAACATCGGCCCCTATCTTTGCGTCACGATCGAGGACGCGGGATTTTCACGGTACAAGCGGCGATCTTACAGGGATTTCGTAAGTATCTCGAGAGCCAGCGTTTCACGGAGATTATCACTTCAAAATTTGTTGCCGGGGGTACCGAAGGAGGGACCAATCTTTTTGAAGTAAAGTATTTTGATCGCACGGCATACCTAGCTCAAAGCCCGCAATTATACAAGGAGTATGGGGTTGTAGGATTTGAAAGAGTATTTGAAACAGGCCATGTTTATCGCGCCGAGCCACATGCAACAAGCCGGCATTTGACTGAATACTATTCGCTCGATTTAGAAATGGGTTTTATTTCTGGTCCAGAGGACATTATTCTGCTGGAGAAGAAGTTGCTAACGCAGTTGTTTGAAGACATCAATGTTAGGCACGGTGAGATTCTAAAGTACTTTGGGGCTTCAAGACTGCCTTCCATGATGGACGTTCCGACGTGGGAATTTTCTGAGTGTCTGGAGCGACTTCATAAGTTTTACGGTCGACACGACTTGATAGACGATTTGGATCCAGAGGCTGAGCGGCAGTTGTGTGCTCTGGCTGACAAGGAGTGTGGAGTTGCAGCAGTATTTGTCCTCGGATTTCCGTTGCAGAGTCGTCCGTTCTACACGCATCCTCGCGGCGAAGAAGGAGCATCTGGAAGCTTTGATTTATTGTTTCGTGGACTCGAGATAACGACAGGAGGACAGCGCCTTCATCGGCGAGCAGACCTAGAGCGAGCCATTGTAGCGCGACAAATGTCGCTTGGAGCATTTGCGGGACATCTGCGCATGTATGACCTTGGCATGCCACCACACGGTGGATTTGCCATTGGTTTGGAACGATTGACGGCACAGATTTTGGGTTTGCAAAACGTACGCGAAGCCACCATGTATCCGCGAGATCGAAATCGGTTGATGCCATAGATAATGTACATCATCCCTGTGCCACGTGTGGCCCCGTGTTCAAAGATCAGTTACAGTTTGTCAACGAAGCGGCGCAGGATGAGACCCGGGATTTGCCTTTGGCGATTCGGAAGGCGGTTGGATTTCAGCTGCAGCGGGTTCAGCGCGGGGAGATGCCGGAGGACTTCAAGCCGATGAAGTCGGTTGGTGCAGGGGTATACGAGATCTTCGCTGACGACGAGCATGGGAACAACGTTGGACGTTGCTTTTACGTAGCGAAGTTCGGCGATACGGTGTGTGTACTGCATTCGTTTGTAAAGAAGGCGCGGAAAACACCAAGGGGCGACCTTGAAATTGGCGTCAAGCGGTACAAAGAGCTATTAAAACGCATAGGACGAGGCTGAAATGAAAAAAAGTTACGTGAAATCGGGTACGCAGGATGTCTGGCAATTCTTGGGAGTTTCGGAGGAGGAATCGGCGGAGCTTCGACTGCGGGCCATGATTTACGAGAAAATCATGCAGGAAATTAAGGCTGCCGAGCTGACCCCTCGTAACCTTGAGAAGCTGCTCGATGAACAGCAGCCGCGTGTCAGCAATCTCTTAAATGGGAAACTGGAGAAGTTTTCCAGTGATAAACTGTTCCATTATTTGGAGAAGATTGCGCCTAAGAAACGTTTTTCCCTGCGTGAAGAGCGACGGAAGAATTCGGGGCGGAAGGCTAGCTGATTGTCGCCTGCGGCCGTCTAACCAGCTTACTTTTCTTGAAAGGTCTTAGAGAGAATGTGGCGCATGAACTAGATGGAAAGTTTGAGTTAATGGCCATTGATTCCTGCGCCACGCTACCGTTTTAGAATCTGTTTTTTCTGCCCAAGGAGGCCCTCCATGAGTTGGCTGATTTTGTTGACCCCGCGCCATGCCATTATCTATTGGAGAAAATCAGTGATAATTATTGACCAATTTAAAGCGAATTCCCAACTATCTCATTCACCAAAGCCGGTATCCAATCTGAAATTTTCTGGAAATGAAATCCGTGTGACTGCACACGGGATATATCCATGTACCAATCACCTTCGATACCAAACGGGGAGTGGCATGCCTCAATCGATTTTTCACCAGCAATCAGCGACTTTACAAGCTTAGTTTCGATCAATGACACTAGGTCACTCAACTTCAAGAAATCCGGAGAGCACGCGTTGATAGGGCCAGGTAGGTTCGCAGTCGCGGTCCATTCGAGAAACTTTGCGGCATCGCTAGCCTCGATTAATGAGATACGACTCGCTAGGGACGGAAAGTAAATGGGATCCCCTCGCTGAATACGTTCAATATGAAAATGGAGGCGTCTGGTATAATCGTCAAGGCCGAGTACAATTGGAAATCGGATCGATGTTACCGGGAATGTCGCTTTTTGATGGTAAACCGCCTCGGCTAAACGCTTTCCTTCTTGGTAACTGAAGGAGTTTCGGTTACCCATTTTAATTAGTTTCAACATTGGATCGAATGCGCTTTCAGAAATTTTCTGTCCTCTATCATATACAGATTGTGACGAAGTAAATATAAGACGACCAACGCGCCCATCCAAAATATTGACAAGTGTAAGTGCGTCATCTGGCGAGTACCCAATTTGATCAAACGCCACATCCCACTTCTCACTTCCAAGCTGCGATTTAAGCGACTCTTTGCTAGAGCGATCTGCCGTTATTCGCCTAATGCGGCTGCCAAATTCATCTGAGGTGAGACCACGTGTGACGATCGCAACGTCGTGACCAGAATCTACTAAATTTTTAACGAGTTTCTTGCCAAAAAAGCGGGTGCCCCCGAAAACAATGCATTTCATCCTAAACCTTCTTAACTGGATTGTTTCACATGACACTCAGCGCTTATTGTGCATACGTGAATCTGGGAAAACTAATGTGTAGTTGGCATGAACAACGCTTTTCTTCTTTTCATTTGGGATCATTAAATCGGCTGACACGGGGTCAGCCAAAGTTTATCATATATAATGTGAAAAGCCTTGAATCGTCTGAGCCGGTTAAGTGGCCAATCTCACGCAATCTTAAGCACTACAAAAAATATTTCTTTCGTTCGAAGATTTCATAATGAAGATCAATGACTAGCCCAATTTATTGCCTCTAAGTTTTCGAACCATCAGTAACAGGCTCATAGAGTCTTGACAGCGACTCTAATGCGCTTTGACCCACCCTCCCCCGTGATCGATCGAACATACCTCGCATAGCTCGACGCGTTTCGAATGGAGGAGTATCCCGCTGAAGTTGTTCAAAAGCATTGGCCCAAATCAGCTCAACCAAATGTCTGTCCAGTTCCTTGCAGGCT
>JBIKKO010000007.1:0-53663 GCA_044360315.1 Oligoflexales bacterium | reverse complement strand
GAAAAAAGATCTACGCAAACTGATGACCGACTCACAGGACTGGTGGCCGGCTGACTGGGGGCATTACGGCGGACTCTTTATCAGGATGGCGTGGCATAGTGCAGGAACTTACCGCACGTTTGATGGCCGTGGTGGAGGCGGTACGGGCAGCCAGCGTTTTGCTCCAACCAATAGTTGGCCTGACAACGGTAACCTTGACAAGGCGCGTCGCCTCTTGTGGCCAATCAAAAGAAAGTACGGGAACAAGATTTCTTGGGGTGATCTGATGATCCTTGCAGGAAACGTTGCTCTGGAGTCTATGGGCTTTAAGACCTTTGGCTTTGGTGCTGGACGCGTAGATATCTGGGCACCCGAGGAGGATATTTATTGGGGGCCTGAAAAGACTTGGCTCGGAGATCAACGATATTCAGGTGATCGACAACTAGAAAATCCTCTCGCGGCCGTGCAGATGGGTTTGATTTACGTAAACCCGGAAGGTCCAAACGGCAAGCCTGATCCCGTCGCTTCTGGTCGTGACATCAGAGAGACGTTTGGGCGTATGGCGATGAATGATGAAGAGACGGTAGCTCTGGTGGCAGGTGGTCATACCTTTGGGAAAGCCCACGGAGCGGGTGATCCTAAACTTGTTGGGCCTGAGCCAGAGGGGGCGCCACTTGAACAGATGGGATTAGGTTGGAAAAATAGTTTTGGCACCGGCAAAGGCGTTCATACGACGACCAGCGGCATTGAGGGTGCCTGGAAGCCGAATCCCACCAAATGGGATAATGGCTATTTTGAAATGTTGTTTAAGTACGACTGGGAGCTGGTGAAAAGTCCTGCTGGTGCCCAGCAGTGGCGGGCTAAAAATGTGGACGAGAAAGACATGATCCCAGATGCCCATGATCCTACAAAAAAGCATGCACCGATGATGACTACGGCAGACATGGCGCTGCGCTTTGATCCTATCTACGAACCGATTTCCCGTCGGTTCCATAAAGACCCTAAAGCGTTTGCCGATGCATTTGCTCGTGCTTGGTTTAAACTGACGCACCGGGATATGGGTCCCAAAAATCGTTACCTGGGTCCTGAGGTGCCGAAGGAAGATTTGATTTGGCAGGATCCGATCCCAGCTCACAAGGGTCCCATGATCACAGAAAAAGATGTGACGGCCCTGAAGAAAAAAATTCTGAAGTCAGGTCTGAGTGTGTCCCAACTTGTGACCACGGCCTGGGCGTCGGCCGCGACCTATCGAGGTTCGGATATGAGAGGCGGCGCAAACGGTGCTCGGCTAAGGCTTGAACCCCAACGTAGTTGGCCCGTAAATCAACCAGAGCAATTAGATCATGTCTTGACTAAACTAGAGTCCATTCAAAATGACTTTAATGCCCGTTCTGGAAAAAAGAGATTATCCCTTGCTGATTTGATCGTTCTCGGCGGTTGTGTTGGCGTGGAAGAAGCAGCTAAAAAAGGAGGGCATAAGGTTAAGGTGCTATTTACCCCGGGGCGCTGTGATGCGAGCCAGGAGCAAACTGATGTTGACTCGTTTGCGGTTTTACAACCCATGGCCGATGGGTTTCGTAATTATGCGGTAAAACACGCTTCGACCCATGCAGCGGAGATGCTGATTGATCGTGCTCAACTCATGACCTTAACGGCTCCTGAGATGACCGTGTTGGTTGGAGGCATGCGCGTATTGAATACAAACGTCGGTGGTACAAAGCATGGTGTGCTTACAACCAAACCTGGCACTCTTTCCAATGACTTCTTTGTCAATTTGGTAGACATGAAAACCGAGTGGAAGCCGGCCAGTGAGTCTGGAGAATACGTGGGTGTTGACCGCGCATCAGGAAAGCAACGATGGACGGCAACTCAGGTCGATCTGGTGTTTGGCTCAAATTCGATTTTACGCGCTTTAGCTGAAGTTTATGCTCAAGACGATGGTAAGGAAAAATTCGTGAAGGATTTTGTTGCCGCTTGGACAAAGGTGATGAATCTCGACCGCTTTGACTTGAAGAAATAGACATCATCGAAGGTTTCCGCTGCAGTTTCACGGTAGCGGAAACCTGATTTTAACGAGGTAAAGTCAGGTTTTTGATTTGCCTCGTCGCGTCTAGGACGCCGAGCTTGCAGAAGGCAGTGGTCAACCGATGTGAGTCAATCCACCTATGTAGGGTTGCAAGCAGCGCGGTATGGCAATGCGCCCGTCAGCCTGCTGGTGAACCTCTAATAAAGAAATCAAAACCCTAGGACTTGCAATGGCCGTATTGTTTAACGTATGGCAGATGTGAGTCTGTCCGTCTTTTGATTTGTAACGTAGTTTTAAACGTCGGGCCTGGAACTCGTGAAACGTTGAACATGAATGCGTTTCACCGTAATTTCCACGAGACGGCATCCATGTTTCTATGTCGTGTTTCCGTACCTGGCCTTGACCAAGGTCTCCTGTGCAGACGTAAACGACGCGGTAAGGTAGTTCGAAGTCCTGAAGACACTCCTCAGCGTTTTCGAGAAGCTCCTTGTGATAAATTTCCGACTGCGATGCGCTGGCTTGGCCGATGATAACTTGCTCAATCTTTTGGAATTGATGAACCCGATAAAGGCCCGATGTGTCTTTGCCGTAAGTTCCCGCTTCGCGCCGGAAACAGCCACTCCAGGCCATCATTTTGATGGGCAGTTTTTCTTCTGCCAAAATTTCCCCAGCGTAGAAGCTTGTAAGAGGGACTTCGGCCGTTCCAACAAGAGCCATTTCATCTTTTTCAACATAATAGGCTTGGTCTCGTCCTGTTGGGAAATAACCGGTACCCACCATGCAGTCCTCGCGTACGAGAACCGGTATGCTCATGGGTTGGTAGCCTTTCTTGATTAATTTATCGTAGACATAACGCATGACCGCTTGTTCAAGCTGTGCTCCAAGTCCCGTTAGCACGTAACTTCTTGATCCCGCAATGCGCACGCCACGCTCGAAATCAACCAAACCATGCTTCAGCCCAAGGCTAACGTGATCAAGAGGCTTAAAAGAAAAGTTTGGCGGACTGCCCCAAGTTTTGACCTGCACATTCTCAGAGTCATCTTTACCGATCGGTACGTCACTGCGGGCAGGTTGAGGAACCAGCAGAAGCATGGCATCGAGCTCGGATTTTTTCTGGGCGAGCTTAGCTTCGATGACTTCCATGTTTGACTTGATGGCTTGGACCTCCGCTTTCATTGAGTCGCGTTCCTGAGGAGCCGCCTTACCGATCTCTTTTGATAACCGGTTGCGTGAACTTTGTAGCTCCTCCCACTGTGTTTGTAGTGGGCGAACCTCACTGTCCAGTCGGAGTAAGGCGTCGATGTCGATGGGGTTGCGCTTGTCTCGGGCCCCCTGCTTCACGAGGTCTGCGTGTTCGCGGATGAATTTGATATCGAGCATGAATGTGGAGTCCCCAAAAGAATGAAAGATTAAGGATCAAAATAGGATTGTAATAAAATCAGTGTCTTGGCGCAATCCTTAGCTGAAACTCACGGATGACTCGAAGGGGCCCGCTGAAGGGGGAGGTGCCTAGAAAATCAACTTGATCTGAACCTTGGATGAGTTTTGGATTGTAATTTTATCAAAATATAATATTTTATTGAATTTTAATAGGCTACATGATAAGAATCGCCCGTTGTAAGGCATTGGGGATCATGCTGGCATGGCGACTGTAGCTCAGATCGAAAACGTGTTCACGAAACGCTTGGGTTTGCCCCATGCGCCCGTGGTCTTAGCGCCTTTAGCTGGCGTGTCGGATCACCCATTTCGTCGCGCGTGTGCGAAACATGGGGCTGATCTTACTTACGTCGAGATGATTTCTGCCACAGCCATGGTTTACGAGAGCCGGCGTACGTTTGACATGTTAAAGCGCCACGAGTCAGAAGGGATTGTCGGTGTCCAAATCACTGGAAAATCAGCTGAGGAGGTCGGTCAGGCCGTCCAAATGCTCGATCGCATGCCCTTTGATACGATCGACATCAACATGGGCTGTCCTGTCAACAAGGTGGTGAAGTCAGGTTGTGGCAGTGGGATTTTAAGAGACCCGCGTCGAGTTTATGCAACGACCAAGGCTGCGAGGCAGGCAACAGATAAGCCACTGTCAGTTAAGATCCGCTTAGGCTGGGACCGCAACACAATCACTTGGCCAGAAGTTTTGGATGCGGCCGAGCAGGGTGGTGCTGAATGGATTACGATTCACGGGCGTCTTCGCAGTGATGATTACGGGGTTCCTGTAAATCTAGAGGCCATCCGAGAGCTGAAGCTGCGAGCAAAGATACCGGTTCTTGGCAATGGCAACGTCTTCTCACGAGACGATGCCTTGTACATGCGCGAACGCACGGGTGTTGACGGGCTGATGGTAAGCCGGGGAGCTCTCGGAAACCCTTGGGTATTTAATGATATCAAACGCGGTGAGAGGTCGGTGTCTATCGATGAATGGGAACAGCTGGTTTTGGATCATTTGGCTTGGCAGCAAGCGGAGTATGGTGATATAGGCTCCGGCGCAGTTTGCATGAGAAAGCACCTACTTTGGTACGCCAAAGGCTGGCCGGCGGCAAAAAAATTGCGCGAAGCCATCAGTCAAACCGGAAAAATTTCTGATTGTGCGACTTTGGTGCGAAACTTTGCTGATGAATTGCGATCCGTAGGGGTTGTCACACGTTCGACGGTTTGGCCTCAGGATCGTGAGGCAAGGTTTCAGTGGGATCCTAAATTTGACATGGATCGTCAACTTGACCGTGGTGTCGGTGATGACGGGCTTCAGGTGGTTTAATTTTGTTTCTATTGAAGCCATGTTGTCGTTTTTTTTTATGATGTGTTTTGAGTTTTGTTGAAATTGTGCGTTGTGATCAGTAATGATGATGAAGTTCGAGGGCGTTTCATTGCGGTGATGAAATCGCGTTTGAACAAAAAAATCTGGGAGGATGCGAAATGAGACTGTTTTTAGCAACGGGGCTAGGTGTTTTGGCTGCTACGACAACAGCGATGGCGGCTGAAGTGACAAGCACAAAAAAAGCGGCTGTGATGACACCCATCGAAAATCTCTATGGACGCGTTGAGTTGCGCCAGACGAGTTTGGAGTGGGGCGAAAATGGAGATGTTCAGCGTGGGGTAACATTGTACAGTTTAAGACCTCGCCTCGGGACGAAGCTTTTCAATAATCGCCTCGATACTTTTATTGAAGTACCAGTGGCAAGCGATGCTCGTTCAAGTAACTTTTTGCAGAGGCAAACCTACTGGTTAACGACGTTTAATGCGTTAGAAACATCAAATTTTTCCATTACGCCTTACAATGAAAGTTTTCTTGCGCACGAGGATAAGCCCTTTACCACAAAGCTTGCTGTCACTCTTGATGCCTTCACCACAATTAAAACAACGGCGGGTGACGTAAGACTTCATGGCGGTCTTGAGCCATTTATGGAAACAGGGACAAGGGCGACGATGACCAATCGCATCAACCGCGAGCCCGGCAAGACTTACTCTTTGGTGACCACAACTGAGGATGGTTCCGCAGAAGCTGCACAAAGAGAACCATCCACGGCGCTTGAGTATATGGTTGGCGTATCGTACGTCCCATCCTTTGCTCCAAAGTTTAGCCTATCAACTGACGTTTATTTTGACCGGATTTACCGTCCTGTCTACGACGCAGTATCGGATGAAAGTGGCGAGCGTCTTGAAAAGACTGGCTACGCTGTTGAGGACACGACATTTACGGACGTGATCTTGGCGTATAACGCCGATTCGCTAACGACCATCCAAAACAGACTGATTATTTACCATGACGGCCTCTACGCGGCGAACACCAAGGGCAAGGCAACGCCACGCATTCAAAACCGTCTGTCGCTGATTTATAAGTTATTCTAGCAATAACGGACCAGCTAGTAGAGCGAGCCCGTTTGGCCCGCTGCACTAACTCGGGTCAAAGCTAAAACAAAGTGACTAGAAGAACCCGGGGGGGCTGATTGGCTCGACCCGGGTTTTTGTTGTGTGAGTTATTTTAAACTGGCGCCAGGCAGTGTTTAAAGTCGGCTAACAATATGACCTTATAAGAATTTCTGTGAGCCCAAAAGTGATCAGATCGGTAAATGATTGCCGAGACTTAGCGCGTTCTGCGCATGAATTGGGGCAGTTAAAAGGGTCTTTTGGGGTCCCTCTACTAAAGACTCTAGAATACTGTATAATTAATATGGAAAATCAAGCAGTAGATTCAATAAAAAAGCATGTTCAAAGCCCGACCTCGGTTGAGTAACGATCATGTCTTCCATAAAGCAAGAGGTCTTTTGCCTATGCGCACATCCTTATACTTGTGCTTAACAGCCGTGGCCTTGACGGGATGCAGGATGCGTCAAAACTCAGTAAAGATTAAGATTGATGAGACTTTGGACCGCGCTCGGATTTCCGCACCAAGTCCGTTTAAGGAAGGACCTGAACCACAAGTGCAAGACGAGTCCTCTACAGGT
The DNA here is from genome assembly GCA_044360315.1 of Oligoflexales bacterium. Lineage (GTDB taxonomy): Bacteria > Bdellovibrionota_B > Oligoflexia > Oligoflexales > RGVZ01 > CAMDKS01. The sequence continues at coordinate 47,219 of JBIKKO010000007.1, read as the reverse complement.
GGGTCCACAGAGGGGGCGACCAATAAATCCGACACCCCAGCGGCTTCGCCGATAGTTCAGTCAGCTCAAGATGCTGAAGCTAAGCCTGTAACCCCCTCTGACCCCAAAGAGCCAATGGGTGATGATCGTTTGACAGGGGACTTTGGGCCTTTGACTACAGCAGAAGATTCGGAATCGACGGAAGCGTCCGGGGGACCGGTTGCTGGGATCGAAGTTTGGCAAAACGGATCACAAAGCACGACGGTGACTACGGGAACCTTAGTGCAGTTTCGACCGACAGCATGGACCCGTGACTCTGCGGCCACTAGTGGTTGTGATATGAATCGTGGGATTATTCAGGCGTCTTGGACGATTGGAACTAGAATCCCCGCTGACATTCAGCGTTTTGCGGGACAAGACTGTCGCACATTTGATTACGCGGGGACCTTCACCAAGGCAGGAAACGTATCCATTCGGCTCGATGTGCTGACGGCCGAAGGGCTGCAGACCCATGCAGAAACCGTGATCAAAGTCATTGCGTCGGGATCTAGCTCAGCGCCCTGAGTTTTGATTTTGTAAAATAGAACTTATGATGAGGCTAGGTAGTGAACCTAATTCCCCGTATTTTCGCGAGTTGCAAGCCTACGGGTTTCTTTTAAGTATTTCATATCTTAGCCAGCTCTCGTTCGCTTAGCTTTCATTCCATTGCAAGATTTAATGCATTGGGAAGTGAAATGATAGCTTGGACCCAGGTCACCAACTGACGAACACTTACTTCAGGTCGTACACTAAGTCCGTCGTCTTAAAAAAAACGGGTGTCGCTGTTACATCTCCTAGTCCCTGAAGTTCCTGCTCGTCGATGACATATCCCGTGACTGGGTCAAACTCCACGCGATGGAGTCGTTTGGTGGAAGACTTCAAAAGGAACAGATACTTTCCCGCCAAATCAAATCTTGCCCCTGACAGCGGAGCCGTGGTGTTGCTCGATGAAAACTGCGGTGACATCAACGCGCCTGTTGAACTGTCGACTTGATGCACCGCAAAGCCAAGGCCATTGCTGCCATGGCCGACAACGGCAAAAGTGCCTGTTGGCGGGAATATCACAGTGTTGACTCTGTCGATGGTGATGACGCGGCTTATGAATGACAATGCACCGGTGGTTGCATCGATCGCAAAGCTCCCAACGCGATCGGCATAGGTAGATGTTTGATAGAACACAGGCATTGTGGGGTGAACAAAGCTGGCGGTGGGATATCCTCCTGGAACTACATCATTGGCGCAGATGTCGGTGACCACTGCTGGGTCGGCTGTGATCATTAGTGCATCGTCGAGTCTGTGCATGTAGGCTCTATGTGTGAAGTGATCCGTAAAGAAGAAAAATGAATCCTGCGATATGGCGCCAGACTGCCCCGAGTTTCCAGTCAAGGTAGAGGTTGCCGTCGAAAATGAGGTTTGACCGCTATCATTGAAATTCACAACGTGATAGCTGTTGTTGACACCCCAGTTGAGTGTGAAAACAGAGACAGCCTTCTTCGCAGCCGAGATCTGAAATGAATAGATACCGCCGCTTGGAGCTGAGTAGGTAACGGAATCTGTGTCGACTGTAGAAGGCAACGCGCCTCCGACAACCCTCGACTTCAAACGACTGACGCTTAGCTGAGCTTGTCCAGGGGCGTAGTCAATCAAGTGAGACGGATCGAGGGAACGAGGATAAACCTCAAGCCTGTGCTTACGCGTCCAGGGGGACTCATGAACCGGCGTCAAAACCCCCGTACTGGAATCATATGAGGCTAGGACAATAGTTCCGCCGCTGTTATTTACAAACATGGCGTAGTCTTTTACGACTGGCGTTCCGGACTCTGACTGTGAGGATTCAGTCTCATTGTTCTCTTCAGCGGGAGGGTCCTTGATGTTAGTATTGGTGGCGTCACAGGCGGCCGTAGTATCGAGGACGCAGCGAGGCGACTCGGTAATGTTTGACTTCGGGAGCTCGCATGCCGTCATCAATAGCCCAACGAGAGGTGCATAAATATTTCCTCGTCGCTGGTTACGGCTGTTAAAAATCATCCAATCCACCATGTTGCTAAAACCTCCGCCTCCCTTGGCTAAATAAGGTGCTCGGTATTCACGAGGTAAATCTTAATGTATTCTCGGATTGAGTAAAAAAATAGATATTACAGGCAGGTCTGCTGTGTCTAAAACATAATGATTTCGGGTAGTTAATCGGGTAAAATTCCCCCAAAAATTAATTTTGGGGATGTGTTCCCATGGATGGAACTGGCCTTTCGCTCATCAAATGCTTTGAAAACCTTGAGGATCCTCGCGTTGATAGAACAAAGCTTCACAAACTGATCGATATCAGTTCCATAGGTCACTCTGATATTCAACGATCTGGGCAGGCAGTTCCCAGTCATTGGCAGGTCTAGTAAAATCAGAGAAGTAGAGTCAATCCTCCTAATCAAAGAGATTCCACAAAAAATTCAAAAAATGGCAAAATGTCGCTGGCGGTCACATGGTTTAGTGGGCTAACGAGGGCTTATGAATACGACCATTCCCAAATTCCGCCCTTCCCCCATTCTGTGGTCAAATGATGTGACTAAAATTCTTATCAGACGGGTGATTCGCAGCACCGAATCAAACGCTGAAGAAGGGAAGAGCGGAAATAGGGAAAAGGAGTCCATAAATTAAAATTCACTGATGTAAGAACGCCATGGAGCTAACCGTTAAATCGGGAGCGGAGTGCGGGAAATCTGCATGCTCCGTTCTTAGGAGGGGCCTCTTAGGGTAACCTAAGAGGTCTACTCACTTGATATTACAGGAAGTATAGTGGCGTCCTAAGGTCTGAGAGGTTTTAGATTTCGGGCTGCAAGACGTCGCATACGGGGACAAATCGTTGCAGCTTTGTGAATAACACAAAACCGTGGACGGATGTAGCACCCATGGCCTTGCTTGCAAGCTCACAATAGCGTTTCACTTGTTCGACGTAGCCGAGTTGAACACTAAGGGCTTTTAAATCTTGGTCATGAATGGGGGCTGCTAATCCGTCTCGTCTCTTAATGGGAATCGTCTTAAAGTCTATGACTGATAACGACTGATCCTCATGGCGCAGGATCAAATCGACCTTGGCATTGATCAAATGATGACCGTCGATAGCGGTGATTGGAAGTTCTGAGTAAACGTGACAAGCTGTTTTAAGAAACTGTAGCCAAGGCTGCGACACAAGGACCTGGTGTGCCTCCTCTTTGGCTGTTTTAAGGAGTGTTAAAAGTTCATCGCTCTTGGCATTGATAATGGCTTGTGCCAGCAGACGGATGTATCGTTGATCTGACCAGTGTTCACGTAGGATGTGGTTCTCAATCAGTTTGTGTACAAGGGTTCCGTAAGCATTGCCAACCTCTGACGAGAGGGCTTGACCATCTACAGTAAGGCCGTGTTGATCCTCGTGTGTTGCGGCTACGTCCAGACTTGTGCCGTCAACGGCAGCGGCCAAGGATCTAGACGGGGTTAAAATCAGCAGTGGAGGCCGATAGGTTTCACTCACCGGGGTTGGGATCTCAAGGTTTTCCTGAGGTGACTCGAGGGTCATGGTCTGATCATCAAAACCGGGCTGTCCTCTAAGGTAAAGCAGTCCATCATGGTCAAGCTTCTGGGTGCTGACGTCAACAAGTTTAGAGGCAGCCTCACTGAGACGGTGATAAAAGGAGTCGGTTTCAGGACCTTTTGTTCGTGCTCCCGTAAGGATCAAATGAGTTGAGGCGCGAGTCAACGCGACATAGAGTAGTCTTGCCTTTTCTTCGCGGGATTCTATTTCACTTTGATTGAGTCGTTCATTAAATAGTGGTGAGTGCTTGGGACGGGTTGCCGCGGTTCCAATGTACCATAGTCCCTCACGTCCAGGCCGAGTGTCTCGAAGCCATCCCGTTTCTGGCCTATGCCAATCACTGGATAGGTCGCAAACGACCACGCACGGAAATTCAAGTCCTTTACTTTTGTGGATGGTCATCAGCGAGACTGCGTTTGCTGCAAGGGCGGCGTTGCCTGTTTCATCTTCTTCGCTAGCATCATCCATGGCTAATATCCAAGACTGAGCATCTATGGCTGCGTCACTGGCTTGAGCGCGCACCATGTCAAACCATTTTAAGATGTTGGCGTAGGCCAGAGGTCCCTCAATGGGGCCAAACGCTTTCTCGTAGCGGCTGGCGAGGTGACAGTCTGTCAACAAGTACCCTATAGTCGCCACCAAACTCTCCTCGGATTGGCGTCGACGCAAGCTGTGAAGAAACGAGTGGACCTTTGGATGGCTTAGCTCCAACTGACTCATCAACTGATCTGCGCCTGCAGCAAGCATCCCTTGTAAGTCTGCATCGGTTAACTGACAGACGGGAGATCTAAGCAATGTGCACAAAGCAACTGTATCAGCAGGCCAGGCTAACCAGGTTACAAGAGCACGGAGATCGACGATCTCCGGTCTTTCAAAAAAACCGTGTCGCTCTTCTTTCTGGCATGGTATCGAGGCAGCCCTTAGGGCATCTTCGATCAGATGAGCATGGGTTTTCTTAGGATAAAGGATCACAAAGTCTGAATAGATGGGAGAGCGCCAAGAATTCCTTTTTTCGTCGAATACTTTAAGGCCTAGGGCTCCCGAAGTGGCCATTTTAATATGATTTGCAATCTGGGCTGCTTGACATTCGTAGGAGCGAGACACGGCGGTCTCATCATTTGGATCGAAGGCTTCCGGGTAAATAGTCATGGATCCGTAATGGAGCCGATCGGGATTTTTAAGCCCCAGAACAGGGGCTGGACGGTGCTCTGGAAACTCTTCCATAAGACTTAGATCGGAGAACACAGCATTGACAAAGTCGAGGACCAGAGACGAACTGCGGTAACTTTCGCTCATATGGGTGGGCCGTAGACCAAAAGGAGTGAGTGCACGTTTTGCCATGTCCATGGTTTTAGGATCGGCTTCGCGAAAACGGTATATGGACTGTTTTTTGTCACCGACGATAAACACACTCGACCCTGGGCTCGATGCAGTTGTACCAGACAGCAGATCCCGGGCGATGCGTTCAAAAATCATCCATTGAAGCTGACTTGTATCTTGAAACTCGTCAAGCATCAGGTGGCGAACGCGTCCCCAGGCCATGACTCGGGCTCCTATGGCTTTGTCATCGGTAGCCAGTAGGCTGACTCCCTTGACAGCATCCGAAAACGATCCTACGGCTGCTTCAGCTTTGAGGCGATGGAGTTCAACGGTGCGTGCCTGATAAAGACCCCACAAAAGACGAGCGGTCAAATTAAGTTGAGCTAGTCTGGCATCCCCATCCCAGGCTTGAAGTGCCACTGATAATTGCTGAAACGACACGTTTTCCCTAGCCTTTGCTGCGCGAAACGTCGTACCACTTAGTGCGTCCTTCTTACTGGTCACAATCTGGTTAGCAATCAAACCGGCAAAGTCTCGCCGCGCCAGGCTTTCCATCCCACGGCGTCGTTTGTCCTCGTTTGTGACAAGGTTAATGACGTCTTGAAACAGGTCCATATGTTGTTCTATAAACTCAGCATCACCTGGGACCTCTTCTGGGCAGTCATAAAATCGTGCAGGGTTTTGCTGCGTGGCTAACGATACCGACCACAAGAACGTATCGCTTTGAGTGATCGGTTCGATGGCGCGACTGAGCTGCTTGATGCTGCCATTCGGGGCGTTCAGACTTATGGCCTTCATGATGTCGCGATGTTGATCGTTTTTGAAGCTTTGAGCTAGCACCTGTTGCCATGCCTGTTGTTCAAGGCGCTCGCTCTCAAGGGTAGATAAAAGTTGCCAGGGAGACTGCAATCGAATGACTTCGTTGTTAGGACCTTCGGCTGCCAATGCGGTTTCGAGGGGGAACTGTTGGGTCCATTGTATAAATAATGCGTCAATCGTTGTGATTTTGAGAGCTTGTGTTTGCCCAAGGATGAGTTGTGAGGCCTCAGCACTTGTTAGGATCCGACTTGGCTCGGGGCAAAAGATTTTTTGCCACTCTCGTATGGAGTCGACAAACCCAACGAACTCTGGATGTCCCTCCCCAAGACGCACGGCGTCACGGATGATACGCTCCCGCATCTCAGCAGCCGCTTTCCGTGTAAACGTTACCGTGAGGATGGTCGTCGGATCTGCCCCAGCAATCACAAGAGCAAGAAAGCGCCGACTGAGCTGCCAGGTTTTACCGCTGCCGGCAGAAGCCTCAACCAGATAGCTGGCCCAGGGGTTAAACGGAGGAATCAATTGGTCATGGGCTTGCGTCACGTTGGATCCTCAGACGTCAGAAGGGAGGCCTCTTGTTCACCTTCAGAGCCTCGTTGTAGTGGTGGTTTTGCGATCTGCTGCAATTTAATCTGCTCGCGGTAGCGAGGATCGTCCTTACGGCATATCCCGGCGAAGGAGCACAAAGAGCAATCGGACGGATCAGCAGCAAATGCTTTTGTATCAGAAATGGAGCGTAAACGTTGCGACCACCTTGTGACAAGGGCTTCAAAACACTGATCCAGACGACGCGGACGGCTGCGAGAGCTAAGTAAGCCTAAGTCCACAAAATGGGCTTGAGTCTTTTCTCCAAGAGCTACAAACGACGGCTTGCCGAGGGACAAACTATAGTAAGCGACAGCAACATCGTCGAGACTTTGGGCTTTTGTTTGAAGGTCAATCTCTACGGGCCCACGAGTTAAAACATAGGCATAGAGTGGAAGTTGGGGCTCTAGGCCAAGTTCCACATCCGTTCCTAGCGGCATGATAGAGGTTTTGTAGTCCAACAAAATGGGGTTACCTTTTGGATTAGCGAAGATGGCGTCGATTTTTCCATGAACAGCAATGGAGCGGCTTTCAACCGGGATGGTAACTTGGATCTCTTTCCCAAATTCTAATTCCGTGGCCACATGGTCAGGATGCCAGCCTTTCTCCATCAGTGACTGCCAAAACAAAGCAACGCTCTCCCAACCACGGCCTGTCATGTGCTGAAATTGTATGGCTTGCAGATGAGATGCAGGGACCAAAATCCGAGCTAGCTGATCAAGACGGTCGTGAGCCCATGATCCAAACGATTCGTGATCATTTGGTCGATGCCGCCACTGCAGGGACTCTGGCATGTGAGCAATGTCTTTTTTATGGAAGAACGCCTCCAGGACCTGATGCAGTAGGTCACCGGTTTTTAAGGCAACGCGGTCGTCTGGCAATTCAACACCCTCGACCCCCCGGGCTAACAGCAGGTACTGATAGGGACACCATAGAAGATGACGCAGTCGGGAGGCAGATGTTTTTGCCGTTAAGCGGTCGGCATCGGGGATGATGGCAACCTCTGGGCCCTTGTTGGGAGACTCCGTGGCATTGGCCTCATATGTGAAAAAGTTTCCAATCACGGACGATGTGCGATCACTTGGATCAATGATTTTAGGCGGAATCTTTGTCGCAAGGCGCTCAATCCAACGGGATCTGGTTAGTGGAGCCTCTGCGTTTGATTGTGGGTACGTCAGATGCACATGGGGTAGACGGCCTGTGAGTAAGTGAAACGTGGTGTCTTCCAAAGCTTCAAGCTCTCCCCATCCGGGAAGCCCCATGGCGCGGCGCATCTGATTGTCGACTAAACTATCGCGGGGTAGGGCATGGGGAAAACTTCCTTCGACACAACCAACAATATAAGCCAATGAAAATGGGATGTATCGAGCTTCGGTGAGGCCAATCATTTGCACTCCGCTTAGCGGCTCACCGACGTCGCGAATACTCTCCGACTGTGCCAACTGGTAAATATCACGAAGGCACTTGGTCCAGTGTTGCTTGAGGCTTGTCCGCAAGGGTGCCAACTGCAAAACCTGTTGAACTGAGTCTTTTAGGATGTCGAAACTACGAGTTTCAGCCGGCGATTCTTTGCTGGCAACATGGGATTTGATCTGATCGATTAGGCCTGGGAGGTCGGCTAATGCCTGGTTTGCATCGTCTTGCCGGAAACACCAGTTTAGGGCGCGCTCCACATAGCTGGCAATGTCCGGGGTAAACTTTTGGCGGTAGTATGCCGCAAGAAGTTGACCGTCTCGTCCAAATTCAGGGAGATGTTTAAGCTCGCGTTGGATCCGTAACTCATCCTTAATCAGTTCTTGAGGAGCAGAACATACAAGCCGTGTGAAAGGGTGCAAGATATACTGACCAAAACGATGAATATCCCGAGTTGTCCCAAGTTCTGTTACAAGGCGCAACCATCGTCCTAAGGAGCTGGTTGACCATGAAGAAGCAAGCGGCATGTTGACAGGGACGTCAAGGCAACGCGCAAAGGCTGCGAGTGCTGCAGCATACTGGCTTTCGTCAGGAACGATGATGGCGATCTCATGGCCCGGCACACCGGCGGCTAGATGCTGGGCCACCTCATTCATCACGTACGTAATCTCGTGGGTGATGTCGCTACAGCCTTTGATGGACCTTACCCCTTGAGCCCAAGTGTTGTCGGGCGCGGAAGGAGTCGTCAACCCCACCTCATGACGCAGCTGGTTTAGGGGCGCCAGTGGATTACTATTTGGAGGGGTGTCGAGCCATATGCTCACTCCCGTTTGCCGCGAGAGCATCCCTAGGAGTTTGGCTTCAATCGGCGGCAGTGACGTTAATCCAGCGATCAGGATTCTTCGGGGACCCTTGCTGCGGCAAGACGGACAAAGGCTGTCTTCCATGTCGCACGCCTCGTCTCGTTGATCACGGCACTGCACGCAACGATCATGGGTCGACTTGGCTATTGAATCCATCCATGCTTTGACAGCCTTGCTGCGGGCGTGCTCTTTCGTACTCCACCCCATACTCGTTAGGGTTTGCTCGTAGCCATCAAGAGCAGCAAAAACATCATCAAGCCTTTCGCAAAGATGCTCTAGGGACTCAGGCGTGCGACGCCAGTCGTTTTCTAAGGAGTGTAAAAGGCGCTCTTTGGCTTGTTCGCGTTGGCCGCTTCGGGCTAATTCAGCGGAAAGGTGAACCAGTTCATGGGCGTGACGTTGATTCGTGTGAAGTGGCCGCTCGCTTGTTGTGGTTCTGAGAGCGAGGAGATGATCCATAATGAGTTCACATTGCGAACTCACCATAACCAGTTGCGGACGAAGGTTATCACCGAAACTATCGGCAATCAAGTTTTCAACAAAGCGATCCCAAGTCCAAAGACGGGGCAATACTGCTGCACCTGACTTGGAATTTAGAGCCAACTCCCGAGTGAGATATAGGCAAAGCCGCTGTGTTGGAAGGACAATATCGATATTAGACCAAGCAGAGGCTTCCTTCAGCTCGTGCGTCAATTCTGTGAGGAGGCATGTGCCTGGTAACAATGAGCGGTGGGCATGCTGCATGGCCTTGATTCGTCCCAATAAACAAAACAACATTCAATCATGTTGCAAGGAAAGTTAACCGTCCACTTATATCCGATGGTTTCAATTATTTACAAGCAGTCGTTGCTGCTACTGCCTAGGCCTTAGTCGTACCTGACGCATGGCCACTAAAGTCCCCACGGGCGAGTACGCAGAAATGCGCCAGACATCAGCGTCATTTAGGGTCAAATCCTCTTTTGTAACAAAAAACCTGCGATCTGACCGCTGGGTGGCCATGGTCGTATCTGACACCATGCTTTGACAGCCTAAAACCTCTTTGGACGAGATTTTACAAAACTCAATGCCAGCCACATCTCCTTTGACTGCAGCAACCAATCGCTCTCCCCCGGTGTCCGAGCTGACACTAGCCAACTTGATCTCGTCACCGGTTGCTTGTTGCGCTTGCCAACCTGCCGCGGTCTCTGTGATGGCGGGGATATATCCCGCCTCATGGCTCAGAAATCCTAGCGCGAGCTTCGTAAAGGCTGCTGCAAGCGTAAAGTCTAGACGATCACTGGTGTCGTCAGCCGTGTGCAGGTGTTTGTTATAGTTTTTAGGGTGCTCAAACGCAAAAGCTGCGTGAAACCCATTGATGGTCCAGGATTTGTGATCAGACGTCCCTGCCGATAAAGGAGCACTGCTCCAGCGGGCTATGCTATAAGTCGATATGATATCTTTTAGGTGTCGCACCAAAACAGGACTGGTGTCTGTTGTAATGACATGAAGGGTTGGATCAGGATCTGTTGCACCATAACCGATCATATCGAGCTGTAACATGGCTACAATCTTTGTGCCGGAGGCACGACGTTTTGCAGCAAGATCAGAACTTCCAATGAGACCAACCTCTTCAGCGGCATAAGCGTGTAGTTCCACATTACGTTTGAACTGGATTGCTTGGCTCTTGATAAGTCTTAGAATTTCTGTGAGAGCTGCGACACCCGACGCGTCATCATCTGCTCCCGGTGCATCGTTTTGATTTTTAACATTGATCGAATCAAGGTGTGCTCCAAGAAGCACCGTCTCAGAGCTAGGGGATGATGCAGGGATCCGCAGCACGACACTTTTTTGCGACGTGCCGCTATGGGATTCTTGAGTTAACACCCCTCCCGTGGGTAGGTAGGACTCCCAGGATGCCTTGATGGCATCAGATGCTTCGTTAGGCTCAGCTCCAGCATGGTAGCGTGACCCAAGGTTTTCTAGGGCCTGGGCTGTTGCTTGTATGCTGGTCGCAGAGACGGAGCTCAAAGCAGACGCAATTGACTCTGAAGCTACGGTGGTCGGGATCAATGGCGGAGAGGCGTCAGGCAAAGAGATCTGGTTTGTCATGTTTATGAGGGAGATACTGCCACAGGCTTGAGTGTCTTGATGAGCCTTTGCTGCAAGGTCGTCGCGCTCGTCGTCCGTGGAAAGCTGGAGGATGGCTCGACCAATGCCGCTGACTTCGTCAGAAGAGTAGGCTAGGGTTCGCTTATCGGTCATGAGACTGTGACTCAATGGACTTCCCGGAGTGAAACTAACCATAACCAGATTGCTGGATTTATTAACAAAAAACAACCTAGTTTCTATGTTCCAATCAAATGAATGACCCCCATCGATCCATCGGCCAAAACCGCCGGTGAAAAACACCGTGGCTATCTGCTGGCCAGACGTCACGAAGGAACAAAAACTCAGCAAAAGCAGCAGTTCATATAGTCTTGACTTAGACATCACGGCTCCTCAAAACGCCAACTGCTCTTCTCATAATCAGTTTCACCATCCCAATCAGATGGCACAAACCCCACATCTCCAGCAGAGGACGTCGGCTTGGTTCGTCCACAACGAGCCAGCCAAAGATTCGCTACAGAAAGTAAAAATCCAGCTAATAAAATGTATACGGTCTTTTGTTTCATGTTGGCATTGTAACAAATCTTCTTCTTTTGGACAAAATTATACGACTATCCTATACTTTGCTTTTCGTTATCAAACATATTGCCCTTGCAGGAGCATCACGCCGTGAGTGAATGGAATACTGAAGAGACACAAACGCTACCCCCCAGCCGTAAAGGACCCATCTCGCGATGGACAAGCCGATTATTTGGCTGGCTTCGCAACATCTTTGCGCTGATTGGACTTACCTTTGTTGTAATGCCATTGATCCTAGTCTGGACAATCATACGTTTGAGCGAGCCAAACAAACCCGTTAAACCTGTCCAGGCTGATGCTGGAAAGCCCGCATCACTCTGGATCATGCTAAACTCACCCATCGTTGAGCATGAACCCATGCTAGGAGAATCGCTCTTCCGCGAGCTTTTTGGAAGGGACGGCGGCCTCTACCTTCCAACCGTAAGGTCGGCGCTTCGTGATGCGGCAGCGGATAAAGGCATCAAAGATGTTCAGTTATTCTTTGACGGACTTTCAGGAAGTGCTGCAGATATTGAGGAGCTTAGAAGTATCATTGCTGACTTTAAAAGTAGCGGCAAGCCTGTGCATAGCTGGGTCGCTGAGCTCGACAATGCGGCTTTAATGGTTGCCAGTGCCTCAGATAAAATAAGCCTTAACCCGGTGTCCCAGATCTCATTACCCGGACCCTCCTTTACGATGACCTATTTCGGCGATGCCCTCAAAAAACTAGGGGTTGAGATGCAGGTCATTCGAACTGGAAAATTTAAAAGCGCATTTGAACCTTTTATTGCGAATGAACCAAGTCCTGAAAGCCGTGAAGCCCTCTCTTCCGTTGAGGTTAGTTTGAGGGATCAACTTATTAAACTAGTGGCAGAAGGACGAAAAAAGCAAGACAGTGAGGTTGTCTTGTGGTTCAAAGAAAGCTTCTTTACACCAGCCAAAGCCAAAGAACTCGGGATTGTGGATGAATTGGCATATGCACCGCCTCTTCATGAGCAGGACCCTGAAAACATATTGCTTGATGACTACAACGTCGGCGAGTCCTTGGGTGCTAAACTTGGAAAGGGTTACAGCCTTAGGCCAGATGAAGGACTTTGCCTCATTGAAGCTGTGGGGCAAATCGTATCAGTCTCCGATGGGGAGCCAGCCATCACACCCGAAAGTTTGGAGCAGGAACTCACATGGGCTCAGCAAAATGATAATGTGAAGGCCGTCGTCTTAAGGATCGCTAGCCCTGGGGGCAGTGCAGCGGTTGCCGATTATCTGTGGGATCGAGTTAAAGCCCTGAACGATAAAAAGCCCGTCATTGTAAGCATGGGTTCAGTGGCGGCATCAGGTGGTTACTATATCGCAGCCCCGGCTCATAAGATCTTCGCCGACGCATCGACAATCACAGGCTCGATTGGTGTCATCGGTATGATTCCGAACCTTGATGGTATGCGAGATAAATGGGGGCTTAGCTTTCACACCGTGACACAATCAAACCGCGGCGCCGTGCTGGGTCTAAAGAAAATGACGGCAGCCGATCAAACCTATATTCAGTCCACGGTGGAAGACGTGTACAGAACCTTCAAATCGCGAGTGGCCGATGGGCGCAAGATGTCTATGGAAAAAGTCGAAACTCTTGCTCAAGGCCGTATCTATACCGGCGCTCAAGCCAAAGACATTGGCCTTGTGGACGAAGTAGGGGGGTTGAAAGATGCATTCCAATATGCCAAAAAAGCTGCTGGTTTGGATGAAAATCGCCTGTATCCAATCCATAAATTTGAGCCAGAAGTGTTCTCCCTAAGTGACTGTTTAGGAAGCATGCAGAAAATGCGTAAATGCCTTCGTCACCATGGTAGCCGTGTGCGCGCAGCGGTTGTGGCCGATGCGATGGATGCGGATAGCCGCGAAATCATGGAGATTAAACGTTTAGCAAAACAATCCCAAAACGCCTCAGTACTTGCGATTTTACCGGTAAAGGCTAAATTATAGGGTCAGTACTTTGTGAGTCTGCCAAAGTTTCCTACTGCAAGAACTCTGTCACAACATGGTCTCGCTTCTTAGCTCAGTCGGCGAAGCGAGACTTAAAGCAGCTCCATCGTCCTGGAAATCCTAGCGCTTCGTCTGACTCTGTTCGCTCAAAATGCGTTCCATTTCAAGCCCCGTGAGTCGCTTAATACCACGAATCAGCATCCAAACAGCTAGCATCATAACTAAGATGCTTGGCCCAACGATGACTGGGTAGCTTAAGGCTGTCATGTGAGCTAGCTCTTCATTAAATTCCTTTGTGCCTGCAGGTGACTTCAAAATCCATACGGCTAAGACAAAGTTCAAAATCGCTGATAGAACGAAAGACGCAGCTAGAATCAAAGTAGTCTTTGTCATCAGCTTTGAAAAGTCAGCCCTTGTACCTTTAGAATCGAGCGCCGATTCAACATTCGAAACATTGATCACACGGTCATTGTAAAGAATCATTTTAACAAGAGGCTTAGAGGTTTTGATGGAACCAAGCGTCACTAGAGCAATCAGACCAGGGATGGCCGCCTCCTTGGCAGCAAACCAAATCCCATCGACCTGAAGCAAACCAAGTCCGCCCGTCAGAAGGATGCTCACGAACCCCAGGATCGAAATGAAGTTGTGATGGCGAGTTGTAAAAAACTCCCAGGCTCCATAAATCGCCGGTAAGCTTAGGGCGACCAGGAAGGCATACATAGGTCCAAGTTTCTCAGGGTCTGAAAACTTGTTCAAAATAAGGGCAGGGAAGACAATATTGACAATCAAGTTAACGAGAGCATTGGGATTTTTTTGAGTCTGCGGTGCGGAACTCTGATTTGTCTGGTTCATAACTGAATTTGGTGTGGACATGAGGGTCTCCATGAGTTTGAATACCGATTCTATGCTATAAAGGCATAAAACATCAACCAGTCGAAACTGCAATGCACAGGAGTACGGCACATGGCAACGAAATCACCAGCCAAAAAAGTCAAAGAATCGTTTAAGTTAGTTAAAAAACGCAATGGTCGTTGGTCGGTCAAAGGAACCAACGGCAAATACATCAACGGCGAAGAAAAGGTTAAGATTCTAGTCGGTAAGGGTCTGGTCAAGGTTTTAAAGAAAAAGGAAGGCGCTCCCGCAGCCCAGTAATGCGTTAGTTTCAACGTCAGTTTCAAGTAACGGCGCGCATGATTTTATCCCGCAGGACAGATTGCGCGCCCCTGTCTCCACAACCCACCATTTCCCCCGTAAAAGTCCATGTCAAAGTCGCTGATCATCGCCGAAAAACCATCGGTTGCCCGGGACATCGTTGCAGCCCTTGGTGGATTTTCTCCATTGCCTCATCTGCCACCAGGTGTGACGGTTTGGGAGTCAAAGGACTTGATATGCTGTCACGCTCTTGGCCATCTTTTAGAGCTTTATTCACCAGAAGACTACGATCCAAAATTAAAGGCGTGGCGTGTTCAGGATCTGCCTGTGACTCCGGACGCTTTCCGGCTTAAGCCTAAATCTGAAACCGCTCAGCTGCTGCGCATTATCCGCCAGCAGTTATCGCGTCCAGACGTTTTAGAGGTCGTCAACGCCTGCGATGCTGCCCGAGAGGGTGAGTTAATTTTCCGCGAGATTGTAACCTACTGCCTTTGTCACAAGGCGCAATCGCGCATGTGGCTACAAAGCTTAACACCTGATGCCATTCGCTCGGCCTTTCATTCACGCAAATCTGCACAAGACTTCAATGGCCTGTCAAACGCTGCACACGGTCGGGCCCAATCTGATTGGCTCATCGGCATGAACCTCTCTCGGGCAGCCACCTTAAAGCTTGCTCGAGCCAGTGATGGTGGCGTCTGGAGTATTGGTCGCGTACAAACGCCGACGTTAGCCATGCTTGCCGAGCGAGAGTTTGCCATCTTAACCCATGATCCGAAACCATATGATGTCATCAAGGCTACCTTTGATGCTAAAGATCATGTTTATGAAGCAAAGTGGATTGAGTCACATGGCAAGCCAGGCGCTGAATCAACCAAGGGACGCCTGTTTGAGCCAGGTGCAGCACTCGATATTTGTAAAAAGCTAACCCTTGGCTCCATAGCGACAGCCAGCGAGGATCGGAAATCACGAGACGTCAAAGCTCCGCCCTTGTTCTCTTTAACATCTCTCCAGCGTCACATGGCCAATCGCTACAAGTGGACGGCCAAGCATACGTTGGACGTGGCGCAAAAGTGCTATGAAAGCCACAAGGTGATCACCTATCCGCGTACAGAATCAGATGCATTGCCTGAAGACTACCGAGACAAAGTGCGAGCTGTCTTAAATCAGATCCATTCAATCCCTGCATATAGAGACATCACCGCGCGACTGATCGATGGTCCTTGGCATAACGAGTCTTCCGTCTTTGATGACAAAGCCGTCAAAGATCACTTTGCCATCATCCCCACAGGCAACTTGCTGAAATCACTACCTAAAGATGAGGGGCTACTCTTTGACGCAGTGATTCGACGGCTTATGGCAGCGCTCATGCCCGCGGCGACCATCGATCAAGTGGAGCGGCGAACCATCGTCTGCGGCGAGGTGTTTTTGACGGGACCGGAAGAATTCACTCGCGTTCTTGGGTGGCAAGAAGCCACCATGGACACCACTACAAAGCGCAAAAGCGGTCTCTCGCTGAAACCACTTAAGCCAGATAACGATATCCACCTGGCGAGTGTGACCACTAGCAAAGAAGAAACAAAACCTCCTCCTCGCATCGGTGAGGCACAACTCTTATCCATGATGGAGCACGCAGGACGACAGGTTTCCGATCCGGAATTGGCACGTCTATTACGTCAGGCCGGCGGCCTCGGCACGGCAGCAACTCGCGCTGAGATTATCGAAAATTTGAAAAACAAAGACTATGTTTACAGTAATCTACAGCCAACCACGAAAGGCCTTCATTTAATTCGGTTCCTCAAACTGGCAAAGGTGGAGCATCTCACCTCGCCGCAAGTAACCGCAGAACTCGAACAACACCTTGAAATGGTAGAGTCAGCGTCGCGGACCCGTGACTCATTCATTCAAGAAATCACTCGGACGGTTGAGGTCTCACTGCGAGCCATGACGAGCTTTGATTTAGAACAAAGTTTTGATCATGCGCCCGTGATCGGAACTTGCCCCACCTGCGGTAACTCCGTTCACGAACGAATGTGGAACTACTCTTGTAAATCGAATCGAATGACAGGCAGAGGTTGCGGATTTACTCTTCCCAAAGACTGCCATGGCCGGTGGCTTGACCCCCAGTCGGTGGCCCGTCTCCTAACCTCGGGACCAAATGGTATAATTCTCTCTGGATTCCCCGACAGCTCAAGAATGCAGACACCCACAAGGCGCAAGCTGGCCCTTAACGAAGGTCGTCTGACCATCTCCGACGAAGCTGGCACTCAAATCAATGAAGTGATCCTCCCTGTAACAGGAAAACCAGGAAACCTACGCCGGGTTACGTGGGGGCCTTGCCCTATCCACGTTGCTGACGGCTGCTTGATCGTCGAAACCAAAAATGCATTTATCTGCGAGATGCGTTTACGACATCTAAAAGAGGGACAAACTGAAGCCCCTGGCTTTCAGTTGCCAAAATCCATCTGCCAACAGAGGCTAAAATTTGAAGATATAGATTCCTTTATCAAAAAAGGGAAAACGCGCGTCATTGAAGGATTCAAATCTCGGGGCGGGAAACTCTTTAATGCGAGGGTGATTCGTAATGCTGCTGGATCCTGGACCTTTGACTTCAATCCGACGGCCTGACATTGGCGATAGACTGCGTTGCCGCTTGCCGGAGGTTCGGAGTCGCGGGGATCCTCTCGGTCTCAGCACACAATTTCGAGTTTATTATGTAACAAACTCAAAAAAAGTAAAATGACCTTGACTCCGAATTACTGCAACGGTAAAATGACCTTGACTCCGAATTACTGCAACGGTAAAATGACCTTGACTCCGAATTACTGCAGACACCGGCCGAGGCCTTTTAAAATGCCTATTAAACAACAAAAAATTAGTGCATTACCTGAGCGTGTATACACGCCCCATATTCGCAAAGATTTGTTGAAGAAAATGGTATTCATTGGCGGCCCGCGCCAGGTGGGTAAGACGACGCTGGGAATTTCATTTCTTAATAACTATCACGATGGCCATCCAGCCTATTTGAACTGGGATCAAAGCGATGCGAGATCTATCATCCAAAAAGGCACTTGGCCTAAAGACGAGCCACTTATTATTTTTGATGAAATACACAAACGCAAAGGATGGCAGACTTTCGTCAAAGGAATTTGGGACAAGTGGCGTAATACACAGAGATTCATTGTGACCGGATCCGCCCGCCTTGATGTTTTCCGAAAGGGCGGGGACTCGATGTTAGGTCGATATCACTACTACCGCATTCATCCATTTACCCTCCCGGAATTGGGATATTCCGAAGATAATTTATTCTTGCTATTTAAGTTTGGCGGGTTTCCGGAGCCGCTGTTGGCTCAAGATGAAACAGAGTTGAGACGTTGGCACCTCCAAAGAGTCTCTAAACTGGTTCGCATCGACCTCAGAGACTTAGAAACTGTCAGCGATTTGGACAAGGTTGAATTGCTCGCTGACTCCATGGGTGCAAAGGTCGGGAGCCCATTCAGCTATAGATCTTTCGCGGAAGATCTTGAGGTATCTGACAAAACCATTAAACGCTGGGTTAAAATTCTTGATTCTCTCTACTATTGCTATCTAATTCCGCCATTTGGCTCCACCAAGATCAAGGCCATCAAAAAATCACAAAAACTATACCTATGGGATTGGTCACAAATACCAGATCCCGGCGCACGATTTGAGAATATGGTTGCCTCGCACCTCCTGAAATTATGCGACTATTGGCAGGACGTCATGGGCTATAGATGTGAATTGCGCTATATACGCGATGAAAGAGGAAGGGAGGTCGATTTCGTTGTTTTACGCGATCGCAAGGCTTTATTCGCGGTTGAGTGCAAATTAACTGATTCTGGTATTTCGGAATCAATGATTGAGTTTATGAAAAAACTGGATATCCCCAAATGGTATCAGGTTCATATGGGAACTAAAAATCGCGTGATCTCCCCGAACTTTTCAGTTTTACCTTTTGCAGATTTCTGTAAAGAGATTTCCGCGGTCTAATATGCGGCATCGCGATTTTCTGCGGTGTCCATTCACGCTGGGCCTTTGGCGCTCAACCCATTGATGGCTTGGCCGTTGACGGTGGATCGAATGCGTTAGGTTCATCAGGCGAGTCATCAATGGCTGGGCTCATTTGTTTCCTAGTTGGACCCCGCGCCACGAAGTCTCGCAACAGTCCTCGCTACCTTGCCCTTTCGAAGCTCCACATAAGCCACATCCAGTTTTTGATCTACCGTCATCGATTTCATCCTTCCCCTCTCCAATATGCAGTCACAACAAGTGCTCCAAGCGGAATCTCAATGTATAGGACGACTAATTCCCTGCCAGCAATCAGCGCCGAGCATATGAACCGCCCCCGTAAATCAAAACCTAGCCTACGACCCTTTGTGACACATTCGCGTACGTCTTGTCTCGTAATCGCTCGCTGCCTAAATCGAGCTGCCGCATGCTCTGATTTTACCAACGTGTAAACTCCGCTTTTACCGTTCCTCGCGCCTTTCTATCACCCTAACCTAAAGCTGTATCAAGCAGCATCATTAAAGCAAAACCAATCATCAGTCCTATTGTTGCAAATGTTTGATGCCCATTGCGATGAGTCTCTGGAATAACCTCATGGGAAACTACGAAAAGCATTGCTCCTGCAGACACACCCATGGCGATAGGGTAGGCTAGAGGTACACCACTTGCAATCGATACTCCGACAATCGCTCCCAATGGTTCTAAAGCCCCCGTCAACGCCGCGATCGCGACACCTTTCCAGGCTTTTGCAGTGATCCCGCGAAGAGCCAAAGCAACAGCAAAGCCCTCGGGCACATCCTGAATGGCAATTGCAGTGCTGACTGGAAGGCCCACGTTCATATCAGCCCTTGCAAAGCTCACTCCGATCGCCATACCTTCCGGTAAATTGTGAAGAGCGATGGCAAAAACGAACAGTAACATCCGACCATAAGACTCATGTGCTGGGCCAAATCCCCCGGCATTTGTGTGCTTGTGCGGAATAAACTGCTCCAAACCGAGCATCAAAATCACACCCACAGCCAGTCCCAAGACCACCACCAAAGACCCCAGCCAGTTGGAGCTTAAGACTTCAGAGCCAGCCTCTACGCCAGGAATGATCAATGAAAATGAGCTTGCTGCCAGCATCATACCTGCTGCAAATCCAAGCATACTATCCTCGATCTTGGTCGGGACCGCGCGGATGAGCAGAGCTGGCAGAGCCCCCAGCCCAGTGGCCACAAAACCACCCATTCCAGCCATAAAAGCAAGCTTTAGCGGTCGAGCTCCTCCCTCGGTGAAAAGTCCGTCGGCACTCTGAAGCATCATCAGCAACACGGCAAGTAAGGCAATAAAAACCGACATCGACCAAAACGGTCTGCCGATCGCTTGTTTAGATGCCTCTTTCAACCAACGTCTCATGGATGCTTGGCTCATGACCTATCTCTTTTTTTTGATCACACTAAGATACCCAAATGAGTGTTCCTTAACTTATCCCTCACACTCCAAAGTAGTCGATGCTTAAAGCAGCCTTTCTTCGAACTCCACTCAACGAGGTAAAAAACTATTTTAGCGCAAAATATCAAAAATACATCAATCTATATGCTCTACCTCTATGGCCTTGGCGAAATAGCAACGACCTCAGACGGTCGTGTAAATAATCACTCACCCCATCCACTGCTGATTTGACAAGAGAGTCACAATCATGGTGAGCTCCGCACAATTATAGCTAGCCGACCCCAGCACGTCACACCCTCATCATCGATCACGCAGGTGTGATACTGCCCAGCAGCAATGGCTCGGGGGTTTTTAAGACCTGCAGGGACCGTTGATTGGTCGTAGTCGTTAGAACCCCAGCACTTCACACCCTCATCATCGATGGCGCAGGCGTGCCATCCACCAGCCTCAATGGCCCGAGGGTTTTTAAGATCTGCAGGGACCGTTGCTTGGCCGGATCTGTTTAAACCCCAGCACTTCACACCCTCATCATCGATGGCGCAGGTGTGCCATCCACCAGCAGCAATGGCCTTCGGGTTTTTAAGACCGGCAGGGACCGTAGCTTGGCCGACACCGTTGTAACCCCAGCACTTCACACCCTCGTCATCGATCACACATGTGTGAAGCCGCCCAGCAGCAATGGCCTTCGGGTTTTTAAGACCGGCAGGGACCGTTGATTGGCCGTGCAAGTTGTCACCCCAGCACTTTACTCCCTCGTCATCGATCGCGCAGGTGTGCCCATCGCCAGCAGAAATGTCTCGGGGGTTGTTAAGACCGGCAGGGACCGTAGCTTGGCCGCGGTAGTTCTGTCCCCAGCACTTCACACCCTCATCAGCGATGGCGCAGGTGTGATATTCACCAGCAGCAATGGCCCGAGGGTTTTTAAGACCCGCAGGGACCGTTGCTTGGCCGTAGTAGTTGTAAACACTCCAGCACTTCACACCCTCATCATCGATGGCGCAGGTTTGCCATCCACCAGCAGCAATGGCCTTCGGGTTTTTAAGACCGGCAGGGACCGTTGATTGGCCGACACCGTTGTAACCCCAGCACTTCACTCCCTCATCGTCGATCGCGCAGGTGTGATAGCCGCCAGCAGAAATGACCCGAGGGTTTTTAAGACCGGCAGGGACCGTAGCTTGGCCGGATTCGTTTCTGCCCCAGCACTTCACACCGTCATCCGTTAAGGCGCATGAAAACCTTGTGCCTGCCGTTATCGCAGTTGGATTCAATAAAAAAGGAACGTCAGATTCACCAGAATCATTTGAACCCCAACACTTCACACCTAGTTCATCGTCGATCGCGCAGGTGTGCTCCTTGCCAGCAGCAATGGCTCGAGGGTTCTTAAGACCGGCAGGGACTGTTGATTGGCCGTATTCGTTGTAACCCCAGCACTTCACACCCTCATCATCGATCACACATGTGTGATTTTCACTAGCATAAATGGCCTTCGGGTTTTTAAGACCTGCAGGGACCGTTGATTGCCCGTATTCGTTGTCACCCCAGCACTTCACACCCTCGTCATCCAGCGCGCAGGTGTGACTTGTACCAGCAGAAATGGCCCAAGGGTTTTTAAGACCCGCAGGGACCGTTGATTGGCCGACTTCATTGTCACCCCAGCACTTCACACCCTCATCATCGATCACGCAGTTGTGCATCGCCCCAGCGCTAACACTCTTGTAGCCATGCCCAGTCGAACGCTGAGCCGTGAGAGCAGAACCAACCTCCTTGACTCTTGGTGAGGAGCGTCCGCAAGACCAAGCGCTAAAGACGACACCAACAAACATCAGCACGGAAACAAAATTTAATGACTTCATTTGACTGTGACCCCCATGATGTTCTCAACAAAAAGGCAAAACGATGTAAATTCAAGCAACAATGCTCCACCTATCAGCAATAAACATGACTCCGTCTAGGCTAGAAACTTGCGGCTACTGTAATCACAATGTAACGTTCAAGGGAAAAATTGACTAGTAAAAAGACGATTGACCATGAGCTGGATCAATGTGTTCTCAGACACCGCACCCTTCCTAGGAAACGGCGCGACTGTAATCGAAAGTGAGCCAAAATTTTGCACACTTGGATTGTGTTCCATTTTTGCGACAACACAAACTGACACAGTTTCACTTGGCTGCATCTTAGCAAAACAAAAAGTCAGCAGATGTTTTTAAGCTAAACAGCAATTTACCAATTTTTAGCCACTAGTTTCTGAGCCGCTAAAGGCTAATGCAAACCGCGCAAAACCTCAGGGTAACACCCTGGAATACCGCTTCATCTTGGGCATCAACGCCTTGAACTACACGACAGAGATTTAAGCGCCAACAAAGCTTTCAAGGGACCGTCGGCATAAAGGGCATAGAAAAAAGGCTAGCATAAAAAGTCTGGCACGATTTCTGCTTTAGACACTAATGAAACGCCCCCGAGCACACGCGGGGAGATCAAGTCTATGTTTAACAGAGGAGCAGATCATGAAAAACTGTTTGCTACTAGCGGCTATCCTACTTGCCGTGGTCTACGTCCGAGGATCTCGAGAACCACCCGACTCATCTGTCGTGTTGGCAGACGCACAAGATGGAGAGCTGATCACAATGTTAATCAGCCCTTAGGTTTACCTAAGAGTTCAAACATTTTTAACTTATACGCCTCAACGCCAGGCTGATTGAAGGGATTTATTCCCATCATGATGCCGCCGATGGCACAA
Organism: Oligoflexales bacterium; assembly: GCA_044360315.1. Taxonomy (GTDB): domain Bacteria; phylum Bdellovibrionota_B; class Oligoflexia; order Oligoflexales; family RGVZ01; genus CAMDKS01. The sequence goes on along the minus strand of JBIKKO010000007.1, from coordinate 24,670 downwards.
GCGCTCTCAAACATGGCGAATGTTGCGCCAAGGGTAGAGGGAGATAAATCGGCGAGGCGAATCTCTAAGGCTGGAACGGCCCCCAGACTATGGGCGAGACGAGTGGCCGCCATGGCTGTATTGTTTATGCCATCGATCGCTCGCCCTTCTAGATACTGTAACTCATCCATGTTTGTTGGGATCCGAGGCACCGTAACGCTTCTCAAATCACGATCTTTACCGATCAGTCGAGGTTGATCCACGGCCAAAAATGTCTCGATCATGGTCCTTGGACCTTCTTGCATGTATTGACCCATGGAGTGTAAATCCATGGTGCACTCTATGCTTGCGGGAAACATCCCCAAACCTTGCTTGCCATCACTTTCCCCAAACAACTGCTTCCACCATTCAACCAAATGCCGCATCTTAGGCTCTGGATACGCCATAACTTCAATACACTTACCAGCAGACCAAGCCGCCACGCGGCATTGCGCGTACTGTAAGGAGACCAAACCTACCTTCGCCGGACGCTCACCTGATAGATCTTTGAAGACGTGGTCCGCACCTGATAACAGAGCATAAATATCGACACCGAGAAGGCCTAGGGGAACTAACCCGACAGCTGTCAGCACACTAAAACGTCCCCCCACGGAATCCGGTACCTCAAACATCTTATAGCCGCTTTCCAAAGCAAGCCTTCGCAACGCTCCTTTGCAACGATCCGTTGTCGCTATGATCCGCCGTGATGCAGATGCGCCGTAGCGATGCTCCATGTGCTCTTTGATGACTCGGAAGGCCACCGCAGGCTCTGTGGTGGTCCCAGATTTTGAAATCACATTGATCAAGGGTTTGCGAACCGCCATGAGATCTAACAGCTCGCCCAAACTGGTCTCAGACATATTGTGACCAGCAAAAACCATGAGTGGCTGTACGGTGGTCGACCCTTTGTTGATCGATGCCGCAGCGAAGGAGTGAGTCACAATCTCCGAAACAGCGCGACTTCCGAGGTAGGAGCCTCCTATCCCTACAACAACGATAAGATCAAACTCGAGCTCAAAGGTCTGCCTCCAGTTTGTAATCTCATCGGCAAGCCTAAATCCTTCGCGTGCGGGCCAATCAAACCACCCTGTGAGATCAGCTTGCGTGCAGGTTTTAGACTTCAGAGCGGCCAAAGATGTAAAAGCTCTGCCCTCCAAGGCATCCGCGGCATCAATTAAATCTACGCCAAAAGAGGCACGATCAAACTTTATCTGCATATCAGCGTCCTATGAGATTTTGTCCGCAAACTCGCAATGTCTCGCCGTTGAGACCAAGAGATGCCTCTGACAACAAGAAAACCACGGCTTGCGCCACGTCATCAGGCTCACCAGCTTGCTTGAGCGAGTTAAAGCGTCGCGCCACTTCTCGCACGGCCATCGGCATGGCTTTGGTCATTCTGGTTTCGATAAATCCAGGTGCAACACAGTTGAATCTTGTCGACACCGTGGCTGCCAATTCCGCTCGTGACTCTGCATAACCAATTAAGCCTGCCTTCGACGACGCGTAGTTTGTTTGACCAGGGTTACCTGCTATTCCACCGACACTTGACAAAAACACAAATGACGCGTCCTTTGCGCAGACATAATCATGGTCTTGGCTCAGCATGAGCTCGGTCATCGCAATCGGAACATTTAGGTTTAGCCCGATGACAGAATCCCAAGCATCAACCCGCATATTAAATAAAGATCGGTCACGGGTTATGCCAGCATTGTGCACGACGCCATGCACCGGCGCAAACTCCCTCAATTTCTTCAAAGTTAGTGGTAATGCCTCATCTTTCATAAGATCAACAGGGATCATTATCCCGTGGACTTCCCGAGCCAGCGCCTCAAGAGCCGTCATTTCCTGAGGTTTATCCAACAATAAAACCTTCGCCCCTTCAGCTGCGGCTCGGCGGGCAATGGCAGCCCCTATGCCATGGGCAGCACCTGTTACAAGAATCACTTTACCGTCGAGCAGTCTCTCAAATTTAGCCTCAAACCGACTGCCTCCACGGGCCTCCAAAACTTGTCCAGAAATAAATGAAGAGTGATCACTCATAAGAAAGCGAACAATGCCACCCAGCGCCACGCCCTCGTCAGCAGCAACTTGATTGACGGTAACACCGCGGGGACCAAGCTCTTTGGCTAAGCTCCGGGTAAATCCACGTAACGCTTCTTGAGTGCCCGCGACGACCGGCGGGGTTAATGGGGAATGACGTCGGGTCACCAACAACACGTGAGCTCCTGACAGGAGTCCACCCACGCATTCGCGAACATCTAAATACAATTCTCTTAAAGCTTGAGGCGTTTTGAGACCGCTGGCATCAATCAACATCCCTGAAAGTTTTGACGACGAATCGGATACCTTAGCTCTAGAGTCCGATAAAATCCTAAGAAGGCTTGTATAAAAGACGCCATTTGAATCAAGACCACGGAGCGCAATATTTTTTCCCTCTAGGGTGCCGTGGACCCATGGAGAACTCAATCGATTAAGGATTGGCGGCAGCGGTATGGGTAGCCCTGCCTGTTTAACGACTCTTTGAGCTACTGCACTGCGACTTAAACTTAATAAAAAATCAGACATTTCCTATCCCTTCGTACGATCAATGCACTAAAGGCTTCCGTGCTAAAAGTCTGGCGATCATGTGTGACTTTGCTGCCTTCTGATCCAACACACGCATCTCGAGGACTCCTTCATCTGCCCACCATCGATAACGGAGATCGGACGGTAAAAGAACGGGTTGTCTAAAATCAGCCTCGAACCTGATGTCTCGCGCCATCATCTGAACTGGGTGCATGGCACAAGCTCGACCGATAAGCCACATGCCGTGAAGCATCATGCCCTTAAATCCCAAGGCCCGAGCCGTCAAATCACTCAAGTGAATAGGATTAATATCACCGGTCAATCGCGCGTAACGACGTGCCGTCCACCGGTCAACAGACCAAACCGCGTCACGGGCCTCAAGATGATTATGAACCTGTGTCGTCTGGCGCACACCGTCTCGCTTTCCACGCTCACGCTTTCTGAACATCGTCATTGTAATGATGGAAACAACCTCACCGGAAACAATCGATTCGGTGATAAGATCAAATTCAACGCCACGATCAACGTCGCGATGCCCCTCCACCGAGCAGCGAAACGATACGACTTCGTCCAAGCGAACGGGCCGGCTTTGCTCAATCAATGTCTTACGATGCACTGTGCCCATAGCCTGGAAAGGAAATCTCGGGTCCGACAAATGTTTCAAATGAGTCATAAATGTTGTCACGGCAGGAAATAGGGGAGGTAAGACCCCGTAATCAGCTAGTGCCCACTCGTGCCGCAGACCATTATATAAATGCAGATCAATAGACGACGGTTTTATCGTTGTTTCAATCCTCTTGATCGTCTGGCCAGGGCCTAGCCCAGGCTTTCGCTGCATGGCACGCCAATAAATACGTAAAGAATTCATTAAGATAAACCCTTCAAAATTTTTTCCAAACAGCTGGAAATTCTATCAGCTTTCGACTATTCTCACCGCTCTAAATTTTGACCTTTTTTCGAGCAATCCCTCAAAAGGAGCCTATCCGTGGCCATCCAATCGGCAGAACACCTGAGAAATATATGTATTATCGCCCACGTTGACCACGGTAAAACGACTCTTGTCGACCACCTTTTGCGCCAAGGGGGCACTTTTCGCGACAACCAAGAAGTCGGTGAACGCGTCATGGACTCCATGGACTTGGAGCGTGAGCGCGGGATTACCATTATGGCTAAGAACACTGCCGTCAAGTTTGGCGATAAAAAGATCAACATCGTAGACACCCCAGGCCACGCCGACTTCGGCGGTGAAGTAGAACGAATCATGGGGATGGTTAACGGTGCGATCCTCCTTGTCGATGGCGCCGAGGGGCCGTTGCCCCAAACGCGGTTCGTATTGCAGAAGGCATTACGACAAAATCTTCGGATCATTCTCGTCATCAACAAAGTCGATCGCCCTGAATGCGAAGGCGGCGAGAGGATTCGTGAGGTTCTTAATCAGACCTTTGACCTCTTCGTTGATTTAGGCGCAACGGACGAGCAGGCTGACTTTCCAATTATATATGCCTGTGCGCGTCAAGGTTGGTGCACAAGGGACATGGATGAGATCCCTTCACTAATCAGCGGCGCTAAACCGGGAACACTCAAACCTTTGTTTGATACGATTTTATCGACCGTTGAACCGCCAAAGGTGGATCTTGATGCACCATTTCGCATGCTGATCTCCAACCTAAGCTACAACGACTTTGTCGGTCAGCTAGGTATCGGACGAGTGTTCTCAGGTCGTGTTCGGAGAAATCAACCTGCTGTGCGCAGGGGCGTAGACGACAAAGACCAGCAATTGGACGAAAACTTTGTTGCCACGAAAGTCTACACATATGATGGTTTAAAGCAGGTAGAAGTCGACGAACTTCAAGCTGGTGACATTGGCCTGGTTGCAGGGTGTCCCAATTACCAAATCGGCGACACACTCACAGCCACACGCGATGTACCGATCATACCCCGTGTGAGCGTTGAGCCGCCAACCCTTGCCATGATTTTTTCGATCAACACATCTCCCATATCCGGCCAAGAGGGTGATGCGATTCAATCAAGAAAGCTTCGTGATCGACTTGTTAGAGAAACCCGCATGAACGTCGCCCTAAAGTTTGAAGAGACCGATCAGCCTGATCAGTTCCGGGTGTTGGGCCGAGGCGAGTTGCAGTTTGCTGTTTTAATTGAGCAAATGCGGCGCGAGGGTAGTGAGTTTATGGTGGGTCGTCCATCGGTTCTCTATAAAACAGATACAAATGGCCAACGCATGGAGCCATTGGAGCTGGCTGTATTGGATCTTCCTGAGGTCTATGCCTCTGAAGTGACACGGTTATTCCAAGAGCGCAAAGGGATACTACAAAAATATGAAAACCAGTCGGTTGCCTCGACCGGCGGCACGTCTCGGGTGCGGCTAGAGATCGAGGTGCCTACACGTGGACTTCTTGGTATGCGTAGTAAATATTTGACAGCAACCCGCGGCGAGGGTCTGTTTAGCTCCCAGCTACTCGGTTATAAGGAGCATCGCGGCGAAATCATCCACCGTATTAACGGTGCACTCATATCTGACCGTGATGGCGAAACCGTGGAATACGCACTTTTTAGTATCGAAGAACGGGGCGTACTCTTTGTCGGACCAGGGGTTAAAGTGTACGAAGGAATGATCATTGGTGAACACGCAAAAGAAAACGACCTCAACGTGAACTGTTGCCGCGAAAAGAAACTAACCAACGTGCGTGCCTCTGGCGCGGAGATTCTTGTTACCCTGAGATCCCTACGCAAGATGAGTCTTGAGCAGTATATCGAATGGATCGAAGATGATGAATGGATTGAGGTTACTCCGGAAAATATCCGAATTCGCAAAAAGGTCCTTAAGCAAAACTTGCGCTCGGTGAAACGTGAACGCGACTAAGAAAAACATATTTTTACCTCTTGCCGTGACCGGCTTGGCTGCCATTGGCGCAAGCTTGTGGATTGGTCGCTTTTTTTCTGTTGATCCCGTTCATCATGCTCAGCCATCGACACCCCAGCCCGTTGTTGATATGCCCCCTGACCATGGGCGCGTCGAAGGCGAGTTTGTTTTTACGAGCCAAAACAACACTCCCTTTACTACATCAAGCATGGCAGGGAGCACCTGGCTCGTAAGCTTTTTTTTCACTAGTTGTGATGGCCCTTGTCCATTCTTGAATGGCCAGATTGCAGGCTATCTGACAAAGTTTCCTGACTTACAGGCACTGTCTATCACGACAGATCCAGACACAGATACTCCAGACGTTCTTGCTCGCTACGCTCAGACCTTTAACATCCCGGGTGATCGCTGGACTTTTGCACAAACAAGCAAGGATCAAATGATCAAATACGGTCAAACCGTGTTGAAGCTTCCCGTTGGCGAAGAACCGGACGCTCACTCACCCCGCATCGTCTTGCTCGACTCGTCAGGGCACATTCGTGGCTGGTATGATAGCCAGGACTCGGGAGACTTAAAGTCTTTGACGGTCGCCCTAGAACAACTCTCGCGCTGAATCTAAAAATTATAAATTTAAAAACTGTTCGATGCTGTCAACCCACAGCAAAGAGTGTTACTTACCCCAGACAATCAACGCCGAACCCCAGGTAAATCCTGCGCCAAACGCCGTCATCACAATGCGGTCTCCGGGTTTAACCCGGCCTGTGCGAACGCACTCGTCAAGTAGAGTCGGCAGAGTTGCAGCGGATGTGTTTCCGTACTTTTGAATGTTATTGAAAACCTTATGTTCTGGAATCCCCATCGACTGGCTGATGTGCTCGTTAATACGCAAGTTTGCCTGATGAAAAAGCCATAAATCCACGTCACTTATCGTTAAATTTTGACTCCTTAAAAGCTCTCCGATCACTTCCGGCATCCGCGATACGGCGTGTTTAAACACAAATCGCCCATCCATCTGCGGATTATGCCCCCCCTCGGCGATGTGCTCTGGCCTAATCCAACGGCCACCAACAGCACTCGGGTAAACAACCCCAAGTTTGTCAGCGTATCGACCCTCGAGATGGGTTACGACTTTTTTGATACCATGGGACTGATCGCGCGATGGTTCCAAAACGACCGCTCCTGCCGCATCACCAAACAAAACCGCTGTGTCGCGTCCCCGGTCAGAAAAATCAAGTGCGACACTTTGGATCTCAACGCCCACCAATAAAATCTTTTTATACTGCCCTGATGCGATCAAGGCCTGCCCCACCTCTAGTCCGTAAACAAAACCAGAGCATTGGGCACGAACGTCGAGCCCAGGCGTCGTCTCTAGTCCAAGCTTAGCCTGCAAAAAAGAACATGTTCCTGGAAAAAATTGCTCGGGAGATAGGGTTGCCACCAAAATAAAATCAATATCTCGAGCCTCGAGCTGGGCACTGGCCAGTGCTTTCAACGATGCCTCCAGAGCCAAATCTGACGGCGTGACGCCTTCGTCTACGTGACGTCTTTCTTCGATCCCCGTGCGCTGGCGAATCCAAGCATCAGACGTATCCATAAGACGTGATAAGTTATCATTGGTTACAACCCTTGGTGGTACGGCCATTCCCGTTCCAGTAATTGCAACAGTCCTGATCAGGTCATTGGATGTCGTCATATAAAATATGCTCCTGATTGCCGTTCGATCCCTGGTCCGGCGCAAAGCCTCACTCTTGTTATCCACATAGCGTAGATGCAATGCATGAAGTAACCGGATATGTGGCTACTGGCACAAGGAGCTTAATCCATTTGGTAGACCACCGGAAGAGTTTTTAACGACCCGCCCCGTACGGTCAACCACCATAAAAGTCGGTGTACCCGTAACAGAGAATCCAAAAAGATTCCCAAATCCTGAGTGAGAGCCGACATAAGCATACGATTGTTTGGCTGACCAGCTGTTGGCACCCACGATATCTTTCCAATCTGACAACTGGTTTGGCGGTGTGACAGTTAGATAAGAACATTTGCTAGTTTCCGCAAAAAAAGCCTTAAATCGGCGGTCACTCTCCAAGCTTCGCGATAGGCTGACACAGGGACCACAACCTGGACGCGAAAAGTCCACGACCATGTATTCCTTCGTAAAGATTTCAGAGAGAGGCACAGGGCCTGCCGTACCCGTCAAACTGACGTTCAGCCTGGCAGGCAGCGACGAAGGACCTGGTCGTTGCGGCTGAGGTTGAGGTTGAGGCTGCGGACGAAGATCAGGAGTAGGCGAGGGCGAGGGATCAGGCCGGGGCTCAGGCTCGAAATCAGATCCATCACCAGTTACAGGCCTCTCAGGCAATCCCTTAGATCGGCCCGTATCGGTGAGCATGAGGGTCAAGGATAGGGGAATCCGTTCTTGTTGCGTCATATCAGCCGTGACACGACTTGGTTCACGTTGAGCATAAAAGACATCCGTTAAAGATGTTGGACGCGCGGGGTCATCGATCTTTCCTAGTTCCACGGTCACATCATACGCACAACCTTTACGAACTTTTTCCTGTATCGCACTTAAACTCGACACAGCTATGGTTTGATCGATTTTTGTTGCCTCGAGACAAGACGCGTCCACCGGTCTTACCTGTAGCCGAAGGCCATCAACCGGTTTTGATCCGTCAGACGCCACCAAACTTTCAACCGCAGGAACCTTAAAGTTAACGCTAGACAGCGTACTGCCGCCCCGTCGTACCCCCCGCTCGTTGAAAGAGGGGACACACGATGTCATAAGGGACGAGGATAGAAAACTGAGGAGAGTTAGGTACCTAAAGAACATATTTTCCCCCTAGACCGAAATGGCGCGTCAAAGAATCCTCTTCATTATTTTTGTACTGACCCAAGTACACATAAACTTCAGACACGTTTTCCGTAACAGGACCTGTCACGTAGCGCCACCGAAGGCGCACTTGGGAGGCTGATGAATAGCGTTCAATTTTGTCTGACTCATTCGATCGCGGCGTTTCGGTCTCCCATTGCCGGCGATGCGAGAGCGACCCAATCCACCGATCGCTTAGGTGCTGATGAAGGCGGCCCTCAACTCCCTGTCCACGGATCTGACCGTAGTCAGTGCCTCGGCCAACACCGTTTCGATCGCGGTACGCACCGACCTTCACATGAAGGGCCGTTCGCCAGTCAGAGATAAAATAGCGGCCTTCTAGTGTTGCAAAATCTGCCACGGGGCGATCGGAACTCACGGCCGTGGTTGCACGCGCTAAGATCATCGCATATGTTGTGGCAAGCCATGTTACACCGAGAGAATAACTGCGTCCGGCGACGCGATCGGCTGTTGTAATCAGTCGAAAGTCAGTATCCTGAAATTCTCGCGATTTTTTTTCTGAGCGAGATTGCGACATCTCGAAAGAGGTTTGAAGTGTGGCCTTGTTCCACCAATGTCCTAAACGCAAAGAATAGAATCTACTGTTCGACTTACCTGCGCTAGTCACCAAATTACAACCGATGGTTGCTCCCACCTGGGAAAGACCGTCAATCGTTTGATCGACAGATAGAGATGCCCTTCGATCGTACGATTTAACGTCCTGACCGTAGGCGTCAGGAGCAACGGATTCAATGAAGTTATGAGCCATACTAAGCTGGGTGGTGTATCCTGACTCGGAAATATAATCTCCCATGTGCGACAAGCTGAGAGAACCCATTTTGTCACTGTAAGTCTTTCCCACACTGCGAGAAAGTGCCGATTCAATAACCGTCTCAGCAGAGGCGACAGAGGGCAGTGCAGCCAAGACTACACATAGGCGTCGCGCTACCATTAAATGAATTTTAGCGGCAGGTCGGGCAAGCGCTATCACTGCTTCCTCCACCATTTTTTGCAGATCGCTCAAAACGTCCATGTACCTCGGCAACGGTCAAATCAGCAAGGCTTCCTGTTTTTGCAGGATCCATCGTTGGATCAAGTAGATGCCCCTTATTCAACGAAATGCCTGGATACACGCATCCCGACAAAGCGAGCTTTATAGTTAACAGACAAAACAGTTTCCTTGGAGCTTGCATCGATTATGACCCCTGCTTTAAAACGCGATCAAGCTCACCTTGAGACGGGTGGCCTTTAAAGCGCTTGATCACAGTCCCGTCTTTTTTCGTAATAATGAGATATGGCAAGCTTTCGACCTTTGAAGGCTCAGCAAAGTACTTGCCTGACTCGTCCAAATAAGACCTCTGAAGGGCGAAGGCGGCTGCTTCAGGCTTATTGGCAAAAAACTTCAACGCAATCTCCTTGGTCTCGTCCAAAGACACCGACACATAAGCAGCTTTTGGAAACGCCTGCAGCGTTTTACCAATCTGCGTCATCACTGTCCCGCAGCCAGTGCACCAAGACGCCCAAAACTGGTAGATGACGATATCGCTGGAATCCAACGTCACCATAGCTGCTGGCCCAGCCAGCGCTGGCAGAGGCTTCACAGGCTTTACGATAACGTCGGACTTTGCCCAAACCATTGAAGCCTGCATCAATATGATCGATAAAATGGCAACCAAACCGCTTCGAGACCCAACCATCACCAAACCCTCCCGCGAGCTAAACTTATGGGTTCAAAACCTGAGCAACCGCGGCTTCGACATTTCGGAATGCCTTATCTTCGTTTAAAATTCGCCCTCTTCCATCTCGGGATACCAAGATGTAGACACCAAAATACTGGGTGGAATTAGCTCGCACGGTTTTGATCACCGACAGCGTATCGTCGATCACGTAAGGAGCGCCTGCCATGTATGCACGGGTGAATCCCTCATATCGATCTTGGGTAAACTCGGACACCTGGTTTGGAAAGATTACCATGCGATTAACTCGGGAAGCAAATTTCGCTAGAGATGCTGTCACCACTGGCCCCTCTTCCTTACAAGACTCGCAGGTCACACCCGCAAATTGGAATACGCTCAACTCTCGCCCGGAGTTTGCAGCAATAGAGGCCAAAGAAACCATGGAGGACCCTCGCATCACCATGAGGGAGGAAGCTCCTATATCTGTCAGGGTGGTCGACCTTGCCGCTCTTGGACTCTGCTGTGTAGCCTCGTTTTTCTTACCCGAATCCGCTGCCTGACAGCTTACAAGAGCCCCCAATAGGACTGCTACTGAGATAGACTTTAGAATCATAAATTGCCCTCCAGAATCAAATGAGCACTTAAAAAAATACATACAACAGGAGACAGCAACTTCTATTCCACAATCAGGTATCGCCTAACAGCAAGTAACGACTAGACGAATCGATTGCGCTACCAGCCGACCACCGTCTAAAGATTTGACACTGGCTTGGAGGGATACAGGATAATAGCCAAAGCCTTGATTTATCTGAAAGCGACTCCATCCTTAATTGTACACCCGCAGTCGATGATCGAGCAGGGTAAAATCTTCCCACATACATCCTTTGATCGATGCGTTAGACTAAGAACATAGGAGTGGCACTCATCGAGGATTGCTACCGATTGAGCGTGGGAGGCTCAACCACATGTCAGATCGACAAACAGCCGAAAAAATTCCGGAAGCAATCCCAGAAGCAATAGGGGAGCAGAAAACTGATCGTTCAAGCTCAGAACCTAACACCAGTTCTGGATCGCACCAGACGACGTCTCCAACTGAAACGCATGAACCAAAGGAAATCAAACCACTGGCAATATCAGCCACACGGAGTAAGCTCACCCGTATTCACACGGATCGCTACCTAAACCGAGAGCTAAGCTGGCTAGAGTTTAACGCCAGGGTTCTGGAAGAAGCCCTGAGTCACAGTGTCCCTCTACTGGAACGACTCAAGTTTGTGAGCATTTTCATGGGCAATCTCGACGAGTTTTTCATGGTCCGCGTCGCCGGCCTTCGCAAAATGGTGCAAGAGGACATCAAATCGGCATCAGACTCACCGGATGAATTGCCGGGTGAGGAGATACTAGAGCAGATTAGAAAAAGAGTTCTCGAGATGACAACTGTGGCCTACGAGGTCTTTCTAAAAGACATTATTCCCGGACTAAACCATGAAGGCGTCGAAATTGTTTCCTACGAAGCTCTTCCCGTGGAGGCAAAAGCGAGCTTAAGTCAGTATTTTAATGATAATGTCCTTCCCGTGTTAACACCGCTAGCGGTTGATCCTGCGCACCCCTTCCCATTTTTAACAAACCTGGCTCAATACTTGGTCGTCTTATTCAAAGATATCAATTACAACAGTCAAATTGGCGCTCCACCGATCGGCTTAGTTGAAATCCCCTCCGTGCTTCCACGCCTCATACCTGTGTCTTGGAAATCTGATAAAAAACAATTCATTCTCCTTGAAGATCTCGTCAAGTCCAACATCGGCAAACTATTTATGGGCTACGAATTGGCGGATGCTCATCCCATTCGCGTGACGCGCAATCTTGACTACACGCTACTTGAAAATGAGGTCGTGGATCTCCTGAAGTCTGTTCAGCGCGAGCTCACGAACCGAGAGCACCAGGAAGCCGTGCGCCTCGAAGTTGGAGGCAAACTACCTAAAAGTGTGTTTGAGATCTTAAAGCGTGAACTCCACGTTACGAGCAAAGAGATTTACGAAACGTCAGAGCCGCTGCTCATTCCGGGCCTTATGACCTTGTACCATCTCCCCATGCCACAGTTGAAAGATCCCGCATTCAATCCTCGTTTGCCCATGCAGATGATGAGCAACGAAGATCTTTTTGCTTTGATCAGTCGCGAAGACATTTTGGTTCATCATCCTTACGATAGTTTTTACCCAGTGGTAGAGTTGCTTCAGATCGCTGCCCATGACCCTAATGTCTTGGCTATCAAGCAAACATTATATCGAAGTGGCGGCGACAGCCCCATCATCGAGTCCCTCATAGCTGCCGCTGAAAATGGCAAGCAAGTTACTGTTGTTGTGGAGTTAAAAGCTCGTTTTGACGAAAAAAACAACATCTCCTGGGCGCGTCGCCTTGAAAGGGCCGGGGTTAATGTTGTGTTCGGGTTTGTGGGTCTTAAAACCCACGCAAAAGCAACACTTGTGATCCGCAGAGAAGGTAGCAAACTGGCCCGCTACGTCCATCTGTCGACGGGTAACTACAACTCAAACACAGCGAAGCTTTATACCGACATTGGCTTCTTCAGCGTTAATCCTGATCTAGCCGACGACATCGGACAGTTATTCAATATTTTAACCGGCTTTAACATACTGACGGGCGAAGCCAAATTACGGCGCAAACATATTGTGCCTAATCTCAAAAAGATTTTGATTGCTCCGATCACCCTAAGACCCCGGATCATCGACATGATCAAACGGGAGATTCAGTTTAAAAAAGAGGGGGCTAAAGCTAGCATCATCATCAAAGTCAATGCCGTGACCGATAAGGAGCTGATCGATGCTCTCTATGAGGCAAGCCTTGCGGGCGTGGACGTGCATTTAATTGTTCGCGGCATGTGCTGCTTGCGCCCCGGCGTGAAAGGCTTATCTGAAAACATCTCTGTGACGTCAATAATAGACCGCTTTTTGGAACACAGCCGCATTTACTTCTTTCACGCCAATGGCAAAAAAGAAGTCTACATGGCCAGCGCCGACATGAGTCCGCGGAATATGGACCGCAGGGTTGAAGTGTGCTTTCCGATCGAGTCGGCTGAGGTGAAGGAACACGTGATCAACCACATCTTGGCGACCTACCTCTCTGACAATGTCAAAGCTTGGCACCTGTGCTCAGATGGAAGCTACGTACGCCGACAGCGCGGAGCCCACGAGAAGGAGGTGCGCGCACAACAAAAGTTTATAGAACTAGCTAGAGACTACGGCATCAAGTCATTGCCGTATGAAATGGCCATCCGTCACAACACCGTGAAGGAAAAAGGAGCGCGTCCCGTGGCCAAGTCAAAGAAGACCCAAGTCAAGGACCACTAGTGTTCTGGGCATCTTGTCTTGACCATTAGCCTCATAACCCCAATGCTACAGACAAAATCTCACCGCCTAAATGACGTAACTTGGATCTCAAGGCCGAGCACATCCTAAAGCTGATCATAAGTGCCCGCAACCAAATCGATAATCGTCATGAATTCAGTTGATAAAAAAATTCTAAAGTTCTGACCCAAATCTCCGATCTCCCCAGGTATCTTGCGAGGAGCTCGTATGAATGGTGTACCGACAGGTTTATCTTTTATACTCAAAATCGGTTGTTTGCTTTTTTATTCCACGGCCTGGGTCACCACTGGATGTCATCGGGCACAGAAAACGGTATTGCTCACAGATAAAAGCAAGGCCGTGACAGATACCAATGTGGGTGCTGCGAATGCACCTCGTTCGACCGAACGCGGATTTAACTTATCTGATTCATTCGCCAACATCCATGATCTGAAAAAAAGCAAAGTTCGCCTCGGGTATACTGGGGTTGACTTCATCGGCAAGTGCGGACCATCGGGGCGGATTTTTCTACCGGATCTCTTTACCATGGGAAAGGTTCTCGAACCATTTGCAAATGGTCGCGACCTGCTTGGAACATATCTAGCAAGCCTTGAGGAAGCTGACGCCTCCAAGGTTCGCGCTCCTGGAAGCCCTGCTCACCCTGCCATTCGACAGAGACTTGGCGAAGGGATCAGGCCAGATGCCTGGCAGCTTAACCTGATCCGCTTCAGAACCAATCACATAAAATTGAACTACGAGTTGCCACTGATCGATTCGAAAGTCGATGGTACCATTGAGTTTGCAGCTCTTATCCACTCCTTTAAAATTCCTGAGACCTTAGTTAATCAGTATCAATCTGATCTGGCTCGTTTAGATCAGACGCAGGAGAGCCTGGCCTGCTCGCTAGATACCTTTCTGCGCAAATGGTTGACCGTAAGTGAATATTTTTTCGTCCATTCAAACATTTTCGATCTCTCGTCTTCTGTTAAGGAATGGCGGTTCACAGAAGGAAAGTTGGTTACTCCATCAAACGTGATCCTATCGGGCAATTCAGCAACGTCTTCTCGCCTTACTTCCGCTGCATATGAGTTGCGAATTGTGCAAATGGAGTTTCCCTTCAAGCAACTTGGTTCAGATGGTCTGTTGGAGAACTCTAAGGATGGAACATCTTACCGAACATTCTGGAGTGGAGAGTCCACCGACGTCATGGTTGATCTCCTATCGCCAATCGCTCATGGGGGACTTGTCGCGCTCAATCACCCTGCTTTTGAGCACGACGCTGCAATGACTTGCGCGCAATGCCACGCGAGAAACACCGGTCCTGTAGCCGTAGATGTGGCCCCACCATTTTCAAGACAGATGGCTCCGGTGAAGTCCATGCATTTTCGGCACGTAGGGTTTGGAGTCGAACCTCCTCACGGAATATTACGCTTATACAACGAGGCTCAGTTTTCACCTTATTTTGAGCAATTATTGTTAAAGGAGTCTGGACAGTGAGATTCAGGAACCTAAATCGGTTGAGATCGCTTAAAGTGCCAATCGCCGCACTCATCTCAACCTACATTTTGACCGTAGTTCTTGGTCTTTCGATCACCACCGCCTATTCGCCAGCTAAAGCTGACAGTGCTATGGAGAGAGCCGTTAACGTTTTATTGTTTTCTCCTGTCGCGATCGGCAGGCATGCTGGCGAATCAATTTACGCCTGGATGTTTGGCGAGCCAAAGTCGGTAATCCCAGGTGGCGGTTATGGAGAAACATGCCCGTTCCTATCCGACTTTAAGACACCCAGTTTTGACTGCCGTAACATCCAGCCGACGACGCCACCTTGGAGCACTTCCAATCAGCCTTTACCCGGACAGCCTGGCTTCACAGGGGGATTTCCGAATCCCCAAGACCCCTGCTCGTTTTATCGGCATCTGCTGGCCTGTCAGAAAGGTTGCAGCGAGATGGAAAAGAATCGACTCATTGGCTACTTCCAAACTTGTTCTGGAATGACGCAGTTGATTTCACCGATTGCGACTCCTCCTATTTACAATCTCGGGGGTGATGGCGGCAACCTTATCGCAGCCTGTTCATCGAATCAAAACTTCCAAAATTACGTGCACAACATGCGCTCTTGCCTTCAAGTGGCCGTAACCACCCAGCTTGGGAGTTGTAAAAACTGCTCTTCGCTTGTCACAAACATTATCGAGGCACACACACCTTGTAACGCAAATACCGGCTTTTGCACATCATTGGGCAACGATCCTCAAGCATTACGATGCTTAGGGGCAGCCCTTGGTGCTTCGTGGCAAGGACTTTCCGGAGGGCACTCCTTGTCTGGACCAGTTAGATCGGTCGGTATATGTCATTTGCTTGAGCAATCGATCACGTGTGCCGCCAGAGGTCAAAACTTCACAAACTGGTGGAATAACATCTGCGGTGGCTACCAGCTAGGTTGTCGATTAGCGGGAGGTCGGATATGTGGTTGGGCTTGTCCGATGGCTGACCAGCTGTCACCCGAGCTGCAGAATATCATTGCCCAGATAACCCAGATCGGAGCCGAGGCTGGTTCTTACTATCCTGGAATGGTTGGATTACTTGAGGGGACTTGCCAGGAACTCATATTCGGGGATGGTCCGAACTTTTAAAAACAACCAGAATAGTCGCAAAGGAGACTAGTTAACCATGAAACAGTCGGCTTGTTGCAAGGAGAATCAGCGATTTTTCGCCAATCTTTTGATCTCTGCATTCGTATTTGCACATTCATCATTCGCACAGGTAACGACACCAAAAGATGCTTTTTCAAACTCAGCCACTCTATCAACCGCACCTCACAGCACAAACTCGGCTGGATCAAATTCTTTAGAAAGAGTCGTAGCCGGATTGAGCCGGGGCGGCGAAGAACGATGCTCATATAAAGACAGCAGCTCTTGCGGTCATTGCTCCAATGCCCTGACATTCCTGCTGTGCGTGAAAGACGCTGCGGAGTCCATTGATTTGATGAAGTCTGGAGAAGCCATGGTTCAGCCGATGAAAGCCGCTAAACCTTTATTACAGCAGACCCAAAAAACCCTGCAAGCTTTCACAATCAATCAGACTGCCATGAAAGATAAAGCCAAAAGCTTAACCGCCACTGCGGCGACATCCTTAACAGCCCTCGGAGTTCCCCAACATTTGGTTGCGCCAGTGGTAGACGCGTTAAAATTTATCCAATTAAACGGGCGGTTGCCGGTGCCCCAGTTAGCTGGCCCAGGGAAAATACCAGAAATCCTCTCCGCAAAGCAGCTTTTCGATAGAGCAAAACTAGATGTCGAAGCCAGGATCGCCGCAGAACTAGCCGCAAAGCCCCTAAATCAAACCAACACCAACTCAGCTCCAACGAGTGCAAATAAGCCGTCTGACTCGAGATCGCCTGATGGACATGCTAATGGCGCATCAACAACGCCGGCCCATGATAGTGATGTTGAAGGCCGAAGCACGCCCTAACAGCCGGGTAACAGTGAGCGTCAGTTTTACTACATACCCCCATGAACATGAATTGCCTCAACGATTGCCCTCGGTACTATGATATTCATACTGATGCCGGCTTCTAGGTGTCCGATGATATATTGACGATCAACTCGATAGTAACCATCTTTGGAGGAAAGCCATGAGGAACCTTCTTCATCACCGGCCTCGTCAATACCCCAATTGTTTTTGACTTTCAGGTATACCAGCTCACTTGCTGGCCTGGCAACTTCCCGTTGAAGGTCGTCAGAAGATCCCAGCCCGCCTTCCATGCCACCTTCATTTACAAAATCCGTTATGACAACCGCATGCTTGCCCTGAGCAAAAGCTCTCATCACTTTCGGAGGACATCCTGACTCCTTCAGGGGATCCGGCTTTGGGGGGTAAGGGTCCTCAACAGAACTAGGATCAAAAACAGATCTTTTACCAGAAAAAACGGTGACACCACCTTCTTGAAAAAGATAATTGCGATCAACACCAAATCCAAATGGAACGCTGGTCCCGGAAGCAAGAGTCTTCTTCACCAGGGTTACAAATCTCGGATATTCGTCTATGGAATTGAATTCTAACTTCACGAAACGCGATGAAGTGACATCGAACTTACTATTGAAAAATTCTTTTGCTGTCCATCGCCTGCCCTCATAATCAAAGAAAACAGGAGGCCGTTTAACAAAATTCGATGGCCGACTTTGGGATTGTGGTGGTTTAACGATCACTTGGGTCTCAATGTCTTCTTGCGTGATTGAGTCCCTAGACTTTCGTTCAAGCAGGAACCTCATGCGCTCACGAATTCCTAGGATGGTATCTGTCCTTTGTGTTTCAGTCTCAAACTTGACGGAATACACATCCTCCGGAATGACGCCGTACTGTTCGGCAAGCTCGAAGCCGCCTGATCGCTGCCGATCATTTACTTTGAGTATGTGCAGCCCTTGGAATCGCTGACATCCAATCTTCGTGATAATCTCTTGGTCAGATTTTGAACCCTTTACGATCTCCAGAAGGTGTTCTGCGATGCGGTAGAAGCCCAGCGCCTCTTCACTTAGGTTTATTGTACCTCCCCGCGTTTTCTTGTATTCGGACTCAAGAAAGTCCGTGGTTGCATAGGCCCAACAAAATCCAATCTTCTTTTTGTTTTTCACCTCCGACTGGGGAATATCAACACTCGCAAGGTCACCCCGAAACTCGCGTTTCTTACATGCACCTACGCTAAGCGCCACAACAACGCCAAGAGGCAAGCATGACAAAAAAATTATGAATCTGTGCACCTCAAAGCTCCAAGATCTCGGTTCAAATAAATTGCGAAAACATACCTTAATTGTACAACAGAAGACTGATTAACCGTACAGGTGCCTGCAAGAGCCTCGTGACGACTGTTGTTACGAGCACTGCCGTGCTTGGTTGTCCAAAGCACCAGCCCCCCCTACAATTCCATAAGACTTTTGAGTCTCCTAGGGTTTGCTGAAAGTCAAAAGGTCGTTTATGAAGCTCCATGATCCCCTCAGCATCGTCCTGCAGGCTATGGTCGCTCCGCTTAAATGTATAAAATTTAATCAAAGCTCTTTTTTATTACTTATTAATTTTCAAAAGAATGCGCTAACTCCTGTTGTTTATTCATTATACCCCCCTTTTGCGACTTAACCTATTGAATTTATTGATTTTTTAATGATTTTCAGAAACGTTCATTTTACATCTGTTTTTTGAACGAATCGCCGCAGATCTAAGCATTTGATATCATTTTGATATTTAAATATACACGAACGACAGCATTTCCGCTGCTGCTTGCTTATTTTTACGTCAATAGCAACACTTTTGCTGTTGCTTTAGAACCAAGCCAGCCCTCGTGATTATTTTTTAAACATTTTAGCTAGCCTCTGCCGCAAAGCACGATAATGCCGCGTCGGAATCGCAATTGCGTTAAATACAATGCCAATTTTATAATTTTTAAACTCGCTGCAAAAAAAGATCCCCGACGCGCCACGGCGCCGGGGATGACACAAAACCCTACAAACGGCTAAATGTGTTCAGCACAAACAAGGTGGGTTGTTTGTAAAACTCAAATATTGAGTCCGATCACATCTCAGATGAAGACATGACGTCAACCCCATCATCCTCCATAGCTGGCGCCACCGGGGCGGAGATGCCCTTAGGGCACTCTTGCTTTCGCTGTTCGAGCCACTGGTTAATTTCTTTAAGAGCATCACCGATATCCAAAAGCCTACCTAACTCCACTTGGTAACCACTATCCAACAATGTGAGCTCTCGTGAAATATATGCAAAACGGTGCAGGGCCTGATTAAAATTCTCAATGGCTTGATCAAACCGGCTTCTCGATAGCTCACTCGTTCCGTCGAGATAATAGTCCCAAGCTGTAAAATAATCTGACCGATGACTGTTTAACACTCTGCCTAAGGAGTTTAAGGCGGTTCGAACCCCCTGTAAAAGTGCTTCATTAACAGCGAGACGCGGAATGGGGCTATTAGCATCACAAGGATCACGCTCACCTTTCAATTTTTCTAACATTTCGAGGAGTCGCGCATAACTCCGCTCGCTAGCCAAACTGAGACTCTCGTTGTCATGATATAAACTTTCCGCACTAAGATACGCCTGCTCCGCATTGTGCTCAGCTTGCTCAGCCTGCCGGGCTGTCGCCGCCTGAACATTAAATGCAAAACCCGCAAAACTAAAAACCGTAAACAAAACTTCCAACTTCATAATTGCGCTCCTTTTGTTATTATTCCAGGTACCTTCATGCAGCAATAGGCATGCCAGATCTAAGTATAAAAAAAGACAAGCCATTTCATATCGTTCATGTAACGTTTTTGGACACTTCCGGTGATTTGGATAGGGGAGTCAGACGTACTGAAACCGAAGCAACCCAAATGCAGACGGCCTTGAAGTCATTAACCATCAACTGAAATCGCCAATAACCACAGCAATCGAAAAAAGAAAGGGCGGGATTAACTCCCGCCCTTTCTTTTTTCGATCGCTATAACTTCAAGCCACAGCGCCCACCACCTTGCTTTATCAACTTCCGGAACCTGGCGACATGTCAGGCGCATCTAGTGGCTCTTCGATGATCTCAGAGATGCCTTTCGGACATTCCATCTCGCGTTGCTTTAACCACATTTCAGCTGCCTTCAAGGCATCATCAATCGCCCGTGCGATCTCCGTCTGTTGCGAGAAGCCCCGCTTGATCCTGTCATACATCCGGTTAGCCCGGTTATACTCGTACTTTGCGTCGCCAAACCTTGCCTTTGCGTTCTCATAGTTGTACTTTCTGTATAACTCGTCCCATCCACTGGAATAAAGTCTCCATCCTGCGTCATACCTTTCACTAGCTGCGTCAAAATCCAAGCGGCTTAACTCGACTGTAAGGAGAAGGGTCGCCAAATTGCGCTCAATCTGACCCAAATCTGACGCTGGTGCTCCGGTTCCACAAGGGTCTCCTGCCTTCTTCAGCTTATCGAGCCTATCCTTCATCTTGTTATGTTTTTGAATTAGTTCGGCTTTTTGGGCGTATGCTTCCTCTCTTTTCTGCCGCATCGCACTTTCAGCATCATCCGCTTCATCCTGTGCAGCCTCAGCCTCACTCCGAGTTGTCGCCTGAGCATTGAACGCAAAACCCACTACGCTAAAAACTGTAAACAAAACTCCCCATTTCATAATTGACCTCCGATGGTTGTTAATAGGTGATATTAACCGAGCAAAGAGCATGCCAATGCTAATAAACTGAAATGACGAGGGAATTAAAAGTAAGGATTGTATTGCGCCTCGACACCAAGCCATTCAACTGTCAAAACCGAAGGGCGGTCGACTCGGAGGCTGGCCGGGCTGATCCGTTGCTGACGTTCAGCCTACCTCAAGAGCGATTTTCAAATATCATTCTAGCCAAAACAGTCGCATCCTTACCACCTGATCTGTAATCCTGACTTCCGTCAGGCACATGGATCCAATCACAGCTTGATCAAGCGCATCGCCCCAAGCAGACTGAGTTCTATTCCTGTCCGCTTCACAGGCTGCGTGGCTTGGGTATTTTAGGGAAAGTAATTCCGATGCTAGGGGCTCGATAACTAGTCCCGCTGTATATAGGAAGACCGAAGCGGAATAGGAATTACCACCGCAAACGTGGAGCAAACTCTGGCCTCCGGCGCGAGCATAAACCTCGCTCATCTGAGCACGATAAGCTTCGCAAGACTCAAGCGTATCAAACTGGGCGTCTGTGAACTCCACAAGAGGCACATCCTTTTCACCGTAATAAAAGGCATGAATTGTGGATCGATCACGATCAGCCGAAATTTTAACGCGAACACCCTGAGCTCCAAACGCATGCAAGGATGCTGTGATTTGCGACGAAAACGTCGACATATCACCCACCAGACTGAATGAAAGATCCGCCACAATATGGCGTGGCGATGCTTGTGGAACACCAAACCCATCAATTCGCATAATCCAAAGACCATTTGGCTCCCATCCTCCCAGAGCTGGAAAGCAGTACGCTATAATGGGCTCAATCCCCGTCGCAGATCTGAAAGAAGCCATCTCCTCACTATAGTGGGCCGAACAGTCATCGTTGGATGAAAACAAACCATGTACAAAATCAAACTCACTAAACGTCGACACTAAGTTAGCCATTGACGGCTTAGCATAATCAATAACGAGATCGTAAAAACCTGCCAAGTCCCGTTCACAACCGTGACCTAAAACGCTCCCTCTTGCCAGATCTGAAAAGCGCTCTAAGACTTCACGAGCTCTAACTTCGCAGGACTCGGCGGTGGCGGAAATTCTTGGAAGCTTATACGAATGAATTGCAGCGCGGGCCATTGAGGACAACATACAAAGCATCAACCCGACCAAAATGTTTAAAAGTCTCATTGTAAAACCTCCAACAGTTCAATTAAGTTATGAGACTGCATTGGTCGCAGAACGCCCTGGTTTGCCACCTTGAGCACAATTCCTCGCGCCGTTCGGTAACCGATATAGGCACCACCGGGGCCGTCGGTTTCTACAGAGAATTTTCCTGTAAACGGATCAAATGCCGTGTCGACAAAGGACTTCCGCGCCGTAATATCCGAGTACCAAAGATTACCTTGGATCATCAGAGGTGAAAACGGATCTGCAGAGCTTACCGCGCGATCTGTCATGCCGACCATCATGTCGACATTCAAAAGACCATCACTGAAACGACCACTCAGTTTTGAATCCAGTTTACTGGGATCCACCAGCTCGACTATGCCCCATGATGTTAACAGAAAAGTCCCAACAAATCCAAAGCGACGGGAATACCAGAGCCCCTCCGCGACCCCACCACTCATCTTCGTCAACTTCAAAATCATGTCAGTTGAGTGATCGGCCCGAACAAAGACAGGTTGAGCGCTCATGATATTGAACGGACGTGGATCAAACTTCGTATTGATCGACTGATCCGTATCGGTGTGCCCTCCAAATCTGACACTCGACAGAAGGGATACCATCAATTCGTCCTGGTCACTGCCTTCACCAGCTCCTTGGCGATAGGTCGTCACAGCAATCGACATCGGCTGATAAATCCCACGCCGTTCAATATGGACATAGCCCTTGTAAACACCCTGTAATCCTGCCTCGGGGGCATTGTCATCAAGCTTCAAACTCCACTCCGGACTGGTGCTAGTGAACGGCATCCGACGGCCTAACACCGCTTCTCGTGACGTTCGCATGTAGCGGCATGAACCACATGAGATTCCAACCTCGTCGACATCGCAGGCTAGGGAGCCACGCGTTCCATGAAAATCAATATGACCTGTAAAAATATCGTAGTCAGCATCGTAAAATACTTTTGTAACGCAAGTACTAACACCTGCGACACAACCAGATCCGCCGTTATCACCAAGCTGAGCCATCACTACAAACGGCGCAAAAGAGTCGGTACGATTTGTCGCGATGGATTGTGATGGGCTTGATTGAATCTGTAGCCTCTGACCGCGCCCTCGACAAACGCCGCGGTATTCACCCCAAATTTTCTGGACTAGCGGGCGTTCAATCTCAACCACTGGATTCTGGCTTAAGATCAATTGTCCAGTGATGCCAAGACCATTACGCAGTTCAGCCTCGAGACGTCCACCCTGAAAATGATTAACAACAAAATGGACTTCGCGCTCGGAACTATCAAATACCAAGTCCCCGGTTTGCAAATTATAGGTCACGTTGTCATAATCGTAACTAGCATACTCATCACTGGTGAAATCACCAAAATACAAAACAAGTGTTGCACGTAATTTTAACACCCCAGCTGATTCCTGTTCCGTCACAAAGTCCAAACGAGCCAGCTGATCCTGGGCAATCCGCTGGTGACGTAGGATGCCAAAATACCGACCGAACGTCGGAGCAGCCATAGCGTCAATGGAAGAAAAGAACACCAGCAAAATAAATATAAGTCGCATAAATATCCTTTGTTCAATCTCTCAAATGGCAGCATCCCGGAGCTGATGAACAAATTCATCGCCTTTTAGCTGATTCATCCATGTGAGAAATCTCGACCATCGTGCCGTTGCGGCGTCTAGCCACCATCTCCGTCATAAGAACCGGCCGCAGGGGCTGAATGCTCCCTTGCCGAACCGATTACTGTAGGGTCACTCCTGTACGTCGAAGATCAATGATAGCGGTAATGATAACGGACCCATTTAAGATAGCCACCCGCTGAGGCCGCTAAACCCAACAGCCGCCGAGATACTAAACGGAATGCGCCTCCAAGCAAAGAATATAATATCCCCATTCAAACCTGGAGACTTCGTCGGTTGCTAAACCCGCATGTGAATACGATTGAGTTCTGGCGAAGACAACAACCCCGGTCCGAGTTAAACCAGGGGGGAAGAAGAGTCGTAAATTATGTTAACGTCTGAAAATAATTATCAATTCACCTCTTGACAGACGTCGCTGTCGAGCACCAATAACCCAACTTTCAACCTAAAAACTCACAAGTCAGATTACTGGTGCTCACCTTTAAGGATCACTGTCCGTATGACATCACAACGTGAGACATAACATCATCGCCTATGACTTCCAAGATAGGCTCAGGCAAAGAGTGCTGGTTCGACGCCAATTGGGGACATTCACCTCTGTACTTCAGCCATTGGCGATGACTGTACCACTCCTCGGCGTCCTCAATCGCTCTTCTATAGTCGAAAAACTTAACAGGATTTAAAAGACGCATCGTCGTCGCAGACTCCTCACTGAAACTTTTTGCCCTTTGATATTGCCCAATAGCCTCAGAATATTCACCCCTAGCAAAATGTCGATCACCCGCATAGAGCGCATCATCAGCACGACTGAGCTGATCATCAATTGTCCAGACCATGTCTTCTACTAATCCGCGCTCGATTTTAATCTCCTCAAGACCCTCGTATCGACCTTCTCCGCAGGGGTCCATCATAGCCTCGATGCGAGGTTGCTTATTCCGGACAGGCTGTAACTCCTGAAGGATAAATCGCTCAAGATCTTGTAACGTATCAAGGTTTTGTCTAACGCTCTCAGCCTCTGCTCTCGCATCTATGGCCCTCTGCCTCAAATCCTCGCCCAAGGCTGCTGAGTTAAAACCCATAACACTCATCACCGTAAACAGTAATCCCCACTTCATAGTTGTCCTCCGATGTTGTTCCATACTGTGTCAGCAGCAGAAACTATGCCAAATCTAAGTCTCCAAAAAGTTTGGTTTTTTTTTCAAGACGACTGTATTGCTGAAGAGCAGCTGTGAAGGCGACGTTCAACTATTCCGCCAAAAATTCAAGTTCGCCCCCTCTGGAACCCTAAGTCCTTGCGCGGCGAAATCTGACGTAAAAACCCTAAA
>JBIKKO010000193.1:0-5999 GCA_044360315.1 Oligoflexales bacterium | reverse complement strand
ACATGATCGTGATAACTGATCAACTCTTTGCCTGTGATGCCAAAATGGGAGAGAAGTTTTCGGGTAGTGCGGGTATCTTCCGCAGCAATGATGTCAACGTGACGCAGAGTTGCAATGGCACGAGGAGAAAAATCATCAAGATTTCCGATCGGTGTTGCAACAACAAAGATAGCAGCGTCAGCCATAGGTCCTATCAAACTGAGTGGAGGTCTTTCATATCAACCAGTTCGCTCATGGATATAACGCTGACAGTCGCGGCACAAGAACAATTTTCAGGCCCTTGCTTATCTGTGGAACCACATGAGAGCTTGTGTTACACTGGAGTCAGCTCGGGGTGTTGGCTGATTCATTGCCGGAGAACCGATGCTTATACAAAAGGGAGCCAGATTTCCGAGACGGTGTGCAAGCCTCCCGCTCTGCGTTAGGAGGAAGCCTAAAGTTCCGGTCGATGGCACCCACCTATTACGAGGTGGGTTTTCCTGGCCTGTTTAAGTAACACCCCGAGCCCCTAACATCTTGCCTTTCAGGCAACCACCTCAAATCATATTGATACTTAAAATCTGTTCAATCTCCGCTCCCTTCAGCCAGCTGGGAAGAACCAGTCGCTCTTTTTCTGTGGCTGCAGCCCCTTCACCTCGAGCGCCAGAAGGCTAAATTGTTTCAAGACCTTACTGCATACTTACAGGCTCGATAACGACCATCATCGCCTAAACGATTTTCTAGACTGTCGTCAACGCGAGACAACAGAGCCCATCGGCTCAACCTATCGCAGCCCATTAGTTTAACCTTTTATTTGCAATATTAGCCATTTACCAATTGCCCCAAGGGACTGCAAAAGGGTACACTTCCCAATCACCGGAGGAACAAATCATGGACTTATCGCGACGCATCATGTCGGTTCAACCCTCTCCCACACTCGCCCTTAATGCCAAGGCAGCCCAATTGGCAAAGCAGGGACATAAAGTTTTAAATTTTGCAGTAGGAGAGCCTGACTATCCTACGCCGCGCGTCATCGTCGATCGCGCGATTGAAAGCTTACAAGCAGGCCGCACAAAATACACA
Source organism: Oligoflexales bacterium (assembly GCA_044360315.1). Lineage (GTDB taxonomy): Bacteria > Bdellovibrionota_B > Oligoflexia > Oligoflexales > RGVZ01 > CAMDKS01. The sequence goes on along the minus strand of JBIKKO010000193.1, from coordinate 4,937 downwards.
CCCCCAGGGGGAGGCCCTGAGCTACGTCAAGCGATCGTCAATAAATTAGCGCGAGACAATAATCTCGCCTTCGACGCCTCACAAATTGTGGTTGGAACGGGCGCCAAGGAGATTTTGTTTCACACATTCCTTAGCGTGCTCAATGACGGCGATGAAGTTTTGCTAACAGCTCCATGCTGGGTGAGTTATGCAGATCAGATTCGAGCTGCAGGCGGCGTTCCTGTGATTATACCTGTCACTGCAACAGGTCGATTACCATCGAACGATGAAATATTGAAGTATGCCACCAGGAAGACCAAAGTTTTTGTGATCAACTCACCCAATAACCCCTCTGGCTACATTCTCGGCGAACGTGATCTACGCGATTTAGGGAGCCTGTTAGCACGCCAAGGGTGGTGGGTCATCTCCGATGAGATTTACGAGTACATGTGTTTTGATGAACCCCATCAAAGCCTCCTGCAGATATGCCCTGAGTTAAAATCGAAATTTGTCTTAATCAATGGTTTATCGAAAGCCTTTGCCATGACGGGATGGCGCGTCGGCTACTGTGCTGCACCCCAAGACATCGCAGATATGGTTCGCTCACTGCAAAGCCACAGCTCAACCTGCATACCAGGATTTATCGAAGACGCCGCGGTGGTTGCCCTCAAGCACGGCAAAGCACTGATGACTGAAGACATCGCCAAGCTACGCCGCCGCCGTGATATGGCAACCAAACTATTGGATTCCCTTGGCGGAATAAAATATTTCTACCCTCAAGGGGCATTTTATATCTTCGTCGACATCCGCAATAAGCTGCAACACGGTGAGTCAAGCCTATCATTCAGCGAGCGACTTCTTCAGGAACACCACCTCGCATTAGCTCCAGGCGAAGCATTCGGAACACCTGGCTTTTTGCGTCTTAGTTACGCCACCGATGAAGCAACGATCGAAGAAGGCATCCGCAGACTACACAAAGCTTTGAGCCATTAAATCATACAAAAAGCAATAATATTCATAATCGTTTAGGATTGGTCACAGCTTATGAGCTTATTAGAAAAATCAGAAAAGATCCGCGCAGAATTCGAATTGGATAAGGCAAAGGCCCTCGCCGAGGCAAAGGCAGAGGCCGTGGAAACACTTCGAGTGAGCTACCTTGGACGCAAAGGTAAAGTCACATCTCTCATGGAGGAGCTACGTAACGTTTCCAAAGAAGAACGTCCCACTGCTGGAAAAGCAGTTAACCAGATGAGGCAGTCGATTGAAGCAGCCATAGAAGACTTAAAATCTCAGGCACGAGCTTGGGAACTTGATGCCATCATCAATCGACCACCCCTTGATGTTACGCTTCCGGTTGAAGACACGAGCCAGATCGGATCTCTACACCCCGTCTCACTCATGCGACAGCAATTGATTAAAATATTTAGATCTCTCGGTTTTACGGTAGCTGACGGCCCCGAGATCGACTTTGATTTCTTTAATTTCTCAGCTTTAAACATCCCCGATCATCACCCAGCTCGCGACATGCAGGACACGTTCTACGTCGACGGCCCCGAAAAGATGATTTTAAGGACACACACATCAAATATCCAGATCCACACCATGCTGAATCAAAGGCCACCTCTCCGAATCATTGCCCCGGGCCGCGTTTTTCGCTGCGACAACGATATGACCCACACGCCCATGTTCCACCAGATCGAAGGATTTGTTGTCGATGAAAATATCACGTTCGCTCATTTGAAGGGCACGATCGACACATTTCTCAAGGCAATTTTTGGGGCCTCCCTTAAAACAAGATTACGCCCAAGCTTTTTCCCATTTGTTGAACCAGGTGCAGAATTTGACGTGGAGTGCGGGGTCTGCAAGGGTAAAGGCTGCCGCACCTGTAAAGACACGGGCTGGATTGAGATTGGCGGATGCGGCATGATCCATCCCAACGTTTTTGAAGCTGTCGGTTATGATAGCAGTCGGTTTTCTGGATTTGCCTTCGGTTTTGGGATTGATCGGATCGCCATGAATCGCTTTGCCCTTCCGGACTTAAGGCAATTATTTGAGGGTGACTACGACTTCCAAGGCAGCTTTCCCGTTGTTGGCGGATAAGAAAACTTCATCAAACAAAATTCAGGATCATCTATGCAAATATCACTCAACTGGCTCAAGGATTATATTAACCTCGACGGAATTTCACTTGATCAAATTTCAGCAACGCTAACCGACATAGGCCTGGAGGTCGAGGGCACACAGCGTTCAGCTAGCTTCGGTGACACGGTTGTCGTTGGACGTATCGTGGAAGCCAATAAACATCCAAACGCTGATAGCCTTAAAGTTTGCAAGGTCGACATCGGAAAACCAGATCCGTTACAAATCGTCTGTGGGGCACCTAATGCCCGTGCGGGCCTTGACGCCTGTGTCGCCCTGGTTGGCACTGTTTTACCGGGAGACCTCAAGATTAAGGAAGCAAAAATCCGCGGTGAAGAAAGCTTTGGCATGATGTGTTCACACCGCGAACTTGGACTCGGTGACGGACATAGCGGCATCATTGAACTGCAGACCAAGTACAAACCCGGAACTCCCGTCGTCAAGGCACTAGGACTAGACGACGTTATTTTCACCTTGAATGTCACCCCTAATCGGGCGGACTGTCTGGGGCACATTGGGGTTGCAAGAGATCTAAGCGCCAGACTTGGTCGTTCACTAAAATTTCCTAGTCTGTCCTCACGACCGAGTATTACCAACTCTAAAGATATAAAAATCGATCTCAAAAGTGACCGGTGCGCCCGGTTTGTAGCCACAAGAATTAAAAATGTACGACCAGTGTCTTCTCCCGCTTGGCTTCGTCAGCGTATCGAAGCCGTTGGCATGCGGTCGATCAACCTGATCGTGGACCTCACAAACTACGTTATGCTTGAGATGAATCATCCCGTGCACGCCTACGATGAACGAGAGGTTAAGGGACACCATTTTATCGTACGAGAGGCCAACGCTGAGGAAACATTTGTGACCTTAGATCAGACCGAACACCGGCTGATGCCAGGTGATTTATTGATTTGTGATGAGCAAAGGCCCATCGGACTCGCAGGTATCATGGGTGGTTTAAACAGCGAAATCAAAGAAGACACCACAAATATCATTCTTGAGGTTGCATGGTTTGACCCAGCTTCGATCCGCGCGACCGCAAGGCGTTTGGGCCTTCACTCTGAAGCCTCTCATCGCTTTGAGCGCGGCGTCGATATCAAAGGGGCTGATGCTGTTGCACGTCGTTTCTGCGACTTACTTCGCACCTGCGTCGAGCAATTGAATGCTGATGGCGCTGGCCTTCCTCTGCCGGACGCAGCAGGAGAGTTATGCGATAATTTTCCGATAAAACCCCAGCCCAAGTTGATTGCACTAAGAGTAAGCGAAACCAAACGGTTTCTCGCCAGTCCCCATCTGACCGCTGATCAAATCAAGAAAATACTCGAAGGACTTCAATTCACTCTTGTGGATCAAGCCCCAGATCGACTCGTCTTTGATATTCCTTCTTGGCGTGTGGACATGGAACGGGAGTGTGACTTAGTTGAGGAAATTGCAAGACTCCAGGGGTATGACAAAATACCCTACAATCTGCCTGTTATGTCACTTGAGCCAACACCAGAAGATCCCTTGATCGAGTTTATCGAGTCTGCGCGCGTTGCAACGGCAGCTCGTGGGTTACGTGAGGTCATTAGCTTTCCGTTTTGGTCGAATGAAGATGCTCAGAAGTTAAGACTTAAAGACGAGCATCCTCTCAGGCCATCACTCAAACTCGCCAATCCGATTGCTGATGACCAGTGTTGGATGCAAACCACTCTTGCATGCTCTCTGATCAAAGCGATCCGTCACAACAACCGCCACGGCGTGAAAGGGGCTCGCCTATTTGAACTTGGCCGCGGATATTTTGACTTCAATGCTAAGCCCCTACAGCGTTCGTTCCACACGCTGTTTAAAAGCTTAGACCGGAAAGGACGTCACCTAAGCCCAAGGGCTCGAGAAGAGAAAAATCGCCCCACCGAGCGCCATTGGCTTGGTGGAGTTTGCGATCAGCCGTGGCGCCCCAAAACCTGGGACACGGCAGAAGAGCGCGCAAATTTCTTTCACATGAAGGGTTTAGTTTTGGCATGGCTCAGGGGATTTGGAGTGACGGAGGTCCAAGTTCACCCTCTTGAGCGCGACTGCATTCCCTTTTTGCACCCGGGGGCCTCTGCTTACTTGTTTGCCAAGGGCCAGGTGATTGGCTGGATTGGAGAGCTTCACCCAGAAGTCGCATTGGCCTACGATCTGGAACCAACGAAAGCACCGCTCCTATTTGAACTCGATATGGAATCTGTACTCGATGCCAGTAGTAAACGCGCAAAGAGCCAGCCTGAGTCGCACAAATTCCCGCCGAGCACTCGCGATCTTGCATTACTGGTGAGCACTGATTTAACCCACGACGCCATGGCGTCTGCCATTGCAAAATTTCCGCAAAGGCGACACCTCCATCATTGGCGACTTTTTGACGTTTTCCAAGGCGAACATATCCCTAAAGGCAAAAAAAGTGTGGCCTGGTCTTTTAGCTTCAGATCTTCGGAAAAAACCCTCACCGATCAAGACGTCGACGGAGAGTTTAAAAATCTCACAATGTATTTAACCTCAACCTTTCAGGCGGAACAACGATGATACAAAAACTAGGCAAACTGCTTCTTCTGGCTATAGCCACACACACTGCCATCATCCAGGGAGCTGAACTCGCCCGGGTCGATGACGTTGTCATCACAACGCAATCATTTGCCGAAGCATTAAAGGCACTAGGATCCCAAGGCCAGATGGTGGCCGCAAACCCTGAGTTACGTAAGCGATTCCTCGATCACGTGATAAACAGCCAACTTGTAGCTCGCAAGGCGAAAGCGGAAGGATTTGAAAAAGATCCGACATATCAGGCACGCCTTGCGGATGTAACC
>JBIKKO010000192.1:0-6045 GCA_044360315.1 Oligoflexales bacterium | reverse complement strand
AACTCAAAACGCGCATCGTAAAAGCAGCGGTCGAAGCTGTAAATTACGATAATTTATGCGATTTTACGTTGGGAGATCCGGACATAGCCATTATTTTTGTGAGCCTAGCGGAAAGGAAGGCCAACGAATTTGGAGCTGTAATATTTTTATAAGTGAGAAGATTAGTGGTTAGTCCTTGGTTTTTCGAGCGGAGGGTCAACGTGCCTCGACGCCTATGTGCAACTCTTGACCAATGAATTGACCGTACCGTCAACTTGTGCTATGTGACCAGAATAAGAATAGACAAGGAGATCGAGAATTTGGGAACCCAACAAGACATTGCCGATAAAACTACTTCTGATTCAGAAACTGACAATGATGTCGGTCAAATTGATGACTCGCTTGTCGCACACCTTTTATCACTATCACATGAACAACGACTCGACGCCCATGAATCAGCGCGCGAACTTGTTCGAGACCTCATGGAAGCAGGCAAAGATTATTATGCGAGACAATCTCAAGGTGCTACTTAAACGACTGCTCGAACATGAAGTGAATTTTGTTCTTGCCGGAGGGCTTGCGTGCGTTGTTCACGGGTCGCCACTCGTTACTCAAGATATAGATATCTGCATTTTTTTTGACGACTTGCAGATTGCAAAGTTGCGGGAAGCCCTGAAAGACCTCGAGCCCAGGCTTAGGATGAATCCGAATTTTAAGCCTTCTTTTCTTGATCACCCTAAACGAAGTAATGAACTCAAGAATATTTATTTAGAAACAAATCTTGGGATTCTAGATATGATGTCTGAGTTACAGCCACTTGGAGATTTTCAATCTGTAAGTCAACGTGCAGTTACAATCAGGCTATACGGTCATGACTGCAAAGTTGTTTCTTTAGAGGATCTAATACGCATTAAAGAAACAATGTCACGTCCGAAAGATAAAGAAACTCTTTTGCACCTGCGTGCGATCCAGCGAAAGATTAAAGGTTAATTGTGCGTATACTGTAAACATCAGTTGCTAGAAATCCGGCGGTATTCAAAACACTCTGGCCATAATTAAACAAAAATAGTTTTCTGGGAATATCACGTTTTGTCATCATGTTTTATTATAATGAATATTGGGTGGTTCGGGATGTTGGCACTTTGATCTTGTCATCCCAAATGAGTTATGCGAAGCTCAACGAGCGTATGGGATCTGCTTGAAGCAGCAGGGTTTACGGGATAATGGCACTTCTATCTGAGGCAATGATTGGAAGCCCTTAGCATAACAAAGCGAGTTTAAGTTGATAGATACATTTGGAAAACAATCATGAGGCCATTGCTGATTATTCTACTTGTACCATTTTCCGTTTACACTGCCTGGGTTGCTTGGGAGTTCGGCTACACAAGCGTGTTTACCGTTGGGCTCCGCGAACATCCGACTACTCAAGCGCTCATTGACCTTTTTATCTCGGTCGGCATGCTTATGTTGCTTATGATCGCTGACAGCAAAAGGAACAAGAGATCAAAACGCAAGATCGCACCGTTTATCATTTTGACTTTGCTTCTTGGTGCGATCGGCCCTCTGATTTATTTTCTAACCTATCCAGGTCTTCTCAGTAGTGATGAGAAATGAATATCAGATAGTGACTGTCACCTAGTTGATGTTGGCCATTATTGAGTATACTTCAGGTGCGTTACAGATTGCCGACGTTAGCAAATCGTTTTAGTCAAAACCGTTTAAACAAGGAAAACCCTACATGAGCAGATCAAGAATTATTTTCACTCCGGCTTATGAGGAAAGTCTTTGCGGGCGTGAAGACTTTATCTATTGGTCATCTCATGATCTGGTGGCACTCGAGGCGTTTGCTGACCAACACGAGTGTGTCCTATTGCCGAGACGGGCCAGGATGAAGCGTGACGGGTAATGAACTTAGTTCACAAACAAAGTTAACCTTCGCGTTGAGTGCAGTAGCAATAGACATATTTCCTACTTCGGCTGAGGCCTAACAAAGGCTCTGCCCGATTCTTTCCAGTAATCAACCTTAGTGCCGAGCGACTTCTTGAGTGGTCTTATGGCTGCTGACCGGTCGCCGCTAGAACAATCTCTCGAATACATACATGTTGCGGCTGTTGGTATGCAAACATGATCGCACGAGCAATATCATCAGCCACCAATACTCCTCCCATATCAGACTTCCAGGCTTCATATCCGTCTTTAATCTCCGGTGAAGTGGTGTGACTTAAAAGCTCAGTTTCAACTGCACCGGGGCAGATACTAATGACTCGCACGCCGAATGGCGCGACTTCTTCACGCACGTTTTCACTGATTGCTGAAACGGCAAATTTAGTCCCGCAGTAAGCGGCATGATTGGGGAATGTCTTTCGGCCAGCAACAGAACTTATGTTGATAATAGTCCCTCCGCGGCGACTTTTCATTTCTCCGAGTACCGCTCGCATACCTTTCAACAAAGCTAGAACATTCACTTCGTACATCTTATCCCATTCCTGAGAGTCCTGAGTGTCAATCTGGCCCAATAGCATCAAACCCGCATTATTGATCAAGCAATCAATTGGACCGAACTCAGCCTCAGCTTTTTTTATTGCATGATTTAGTTCCGCCTCATTAGTCACGTCAACTTTTACGCAAATCGTATTTGGCAGTTTTAGAGCCTCCAAGCGATCTAATCGACGCGCCATCAGTAGCAGAGGATATCCCTCGTTGGATAAATACCGTGCAACTGCTTCACCAATTCCTGAACTGGCGCCTGTAACGGCAATAAGAGCTTTTGATTGCGTTTTCATTTCTTATCTCCGGTAATTGAAAATTATTAAATTATACTGGCCAAACTAGCTGTTTCCAAACGGACACTTCTTTTTCCTCACCAAAGGCCGTGGGACTGCGCCCTGGGCGGTGAAGTGTCCGGTGGAGGCGATCCCACACACTCAGGAATGTCCCGAAATTGACACTCGACTCCTCACGGCTATGGTGCCATGCGTGATCACTAGGCAGAATAAATATCGAGCCCAATACTTTTTCCAAAATCGAGTGCTTAGGCAGATTGTACTCGGTGTGGCTCCAAAAGTTCACAAATCCGCCAATGGCAACCATCATAGCGAATGATGACGGATCTTTTAGTAAGTAGACGGCAATGCCTATGCCCCAGAAGTAGACCATCGCAAAATGTGACACGAGAGCATTACGCGAGGTTATGAAAACATCAAAATGAGTCGACTTGTGATGGGTGCTATGAAGACTCCAGAGAGGTGTTTCGGCATGGAAAATTCTATGGTTCCAATACCACAGATAATCCAAAAACACATAAGCCAAAACGCCTGAAAGCCATCCTCCGCCGATCGAACCTTGATGGTTGGATAGTTGCCAATCACAAAATTTGTAAACAATGAAGCCACTCATGATCGGAAGTCCTACAAAATGCATCGCGAGACTTACCAAATCAACAACCCAATCGACGATTGAGCGACTTGCGGCGTCTAGGCGCGAACGCCTATTCGCGAGGGTTAGAACTGCAAATATGACGAATGCGATGATTGATGTGGCAGCCATAAAAACTCCCGTTAGACCTTCACCTTGTTGCTGACAGAGAGAGATTTACATTTAGGCTGCATAGTAGTAAAATTAATTTATTTGAACTATTTTGTTAATTTTTCTAATAAGCTTTTAAATGTTTGATTTTAATAAGTTATACAACTTCATGATTGTCGCTGAGAGCCAGGGCGTCACGGATGCAGCAAAAAAACTTCGCCGTACTCAGTCTGCCATTAGTCAGCAGATCGACGCACTGGAGGATGAGCTTGAGCTGCAACTTCTCGAACGTCGTGGCGGACGAGTCTATTTAACGCGCGAAGGAAAAAGCCTTCATTCTTCTCTTCGTGGACTCTTCATTCAAATGGAAGAAAAAATCCGCGACATACAGGGGCGTCTTAAGGATGTCGAAGGAAGAATTCGCGTCGGCGTCACTCCTAGCGTCTGCGATCACTTATTGCTTCCGGTTATCACCAAATTTCAAGGAACTCATCCCAAGGTATTTTTCGACCTGGTACTTAATCCCGATGAAGAGCTCGAGACTAAATTGCGAGACGACATCATCGATTGCGCATTTATCATTGAGTTCCGAGAGCGGCATCGCTTCGACGTCTATGAATTTGCGCAGTTTCAAGAAATGCCGATCTGCTCAAAAAATTATTTGGAACGTTGGGCTAAATCTGTTAGCGAAAAAAAAATTGGTTTCGACTCTTTAAAAAATGCAAGTTTGATCGATTTTGGCGAAGATCTCCCAAATATCAAACACTGGCTCAAGAAAAACACCAAAAACTGGCAATCAATCACTGAAGATCTAACGTCCAAGTATGTGATCGAGAATTATTCTTCCGTCAAGCTATTAGTCTCCCAAAGTATCGGTATTGCCACATTGCCATTATATATGGTTCAAAGTGAGCTTAAAGACGGTAGCTTGGTTGCGCCATTCCCCTATGCAAAACCAACATTGGTCGGTCTAGATTTTGCAATGCGCCCATCGAAAAACGTAAGCCTGCCACTAAAGGCCTTTAAGACCTTTTTACAACTTAAAGACACAACGTAGGGACACCCTCTATATAGACATCATATACTTAAGCGGGTCGAACGTACTTTACGAAGAAGCTCGCCTTTGCAATAATCCTCGCAAAAGCTCAAGGGGTCGCCCCTAGGTGATTTTGTTCTTAGAGTTCGATATCAAAGCCGTAGCCTGATGTTTAGAAGTGAACTCATATAATCGCTGAAAGCCTCTAATCGAGTCTTATCCATTGTTCAGTTCTCCCGTGATGACTGTTAAGTCTACACAACCGACGAAAAACTATCCAGTCCCCGGTTAATGCCGCGACTCAAAAAAATCCTGGCAATCACAGCTTATATAAATCATCAAAACCGGATATTCGCCAACAGCTCTACGTAAAACCTTAGGCCAAATGTAGCTCAGGGGTTCCATTAGTTGGGCTCATGTGTGCGGAATCAAAATCAGAGTATAGTTCATTGTGATATATTGCGTGAGTTGATACAATTCCACGGAGGCAAGGTTTGTTGTCCTGCAGCAGTTTTGGACTGGCTTTAGTAGGGTCAATTTTCGAGGTTTGAACAATGCCGCCTGCTATCGAAGACAATCAATCGGGTGCCTCAGCCGCGTACTATGCAGGGCTTGATACGCTTCGGGCTGCAGCAATTTTAATGGTCATACCTCGCCACGCCTGGGAACTACTTGGCGGTGAATTTGTAGGGTCGTTTCTCAAGCCAATATTTAAGTCGGGCTGGATCGGTGTGGAGCTATTTTTTGTTCTCAGTGGGTTTCTCATCGGCGGTCAATTGTTTCACTCTGTCAAAGTTCAACGATACGTCGAATTTGGCAAGTTCTATTTTCCAAAAAAATCCCAGGAGCAGCAACCCTGGCGACTTTGGCTTTTGCCTTATATTTAACACATAAACAAATGATTCATCTAGCAGCGGAGTTCATTGGCGATTACCAAGAGCACCGCGTTGCCACAATTACCCTATCCTTCATTTTTATGGCCGTGATGGCTTTGGCACTACACGCACTGGTGGAAAGACCATTTCTGAAAATTCGATCGAAGCTTCTAGAGCGATACTTCTGAAGTATCGAATACAATTCATTAAGAAATCTATGACAATTTTTTTGGCGAACGTCGTTGGACATGCCATTCCGCAAACGCATCCATCAAACCTACGATGCGTCTCAGTATCTTAAGCGTTGCTTAGATTTAGCGGCAATTTCCTTAGTCGCTTACCCGTGGCTGCGAAGATAGCGTTAGCGAGGGCTGGAGCAATCGGGGGCACTCCTGGCTCGCCCACGCCTGTTACAGGGTGCGGGCTTTCCATAATGTGTATCTCAATTTTTGGGGCCTCATTGATTCTTAGGACCTCGTAGTCATGGAAGTTGCTTTGTTTAACCCTGCCGTTTTCGATCGTGATCTCGCCTTTGAGCGCTGCGGAAAGCCCGAATATGATGGCGCCTTCCATCTGCGCCTTAACGCCGTCAGGATTCACGACTGGTCCACAGTCGATGGCTGCTACGAC
>JBIKKO010000191.1:0-6046 GCA_044360315.1 Oligoflexales bacterium | reverse complement strand
TTATGACCACTCAAGAATCAACCCCCACTACTGGGCGGGTAATGCGTAAGCATTCCCAGGAATTTAAACTTACAGCGGTAAAGCGTGTGTTGGCTGGCGAGAGCGCGCATGTTGTGGCTCGAGATCTGACGGTAGCTGCAAGCTTGTTGTCTATTTACCCGATGGCGATCAAGGGGCTGCTGAATCAGCGTATCACGTCAAAGGCGACAAGAATAAAGAGACGGAGCAACAGCTCGAGGCTGGGTTAGATGAATGGGAGCGGTTTGCCAGGCCAAATCCAAACGACTTGTGGCAAATGGATATTATGGGGTTCTATATCCGCGGCGCTCACAAAGTCTATTTGATGACGGCACTTGATGACTGTTCGCGCTACGTGGTCAATTGGGGTTTGTTTCGTGAACAAACAGCTGACAATGTCCTCGAGGTCTTGCGTGGCGCGCTCGCTAGGCATGGCGCACCTAAGGAAGTGCTAACTGACCAAGGGGCTCAGTTTAAGCACTGGGGCGGTGTAAGCCAGTTTGAGAAAGCGGCCACAGTACTGCGAATTGGTACATGCACGCAACTTCCGCGCGTTCAGTGTTACTACAGATTTTTTCCCGTGATTTCAACCACAAGCTGATTCACACAATAATATCTAAACTGCCCCTAAAGTTTTAGCCACTTCCAACCGACATTCCATCGTTCATGCGCGCGAACGTTCGCTTTGCCGGAGGGACATTTGATGTTGGGCATCCATACGCGATTTACATTGGCAATATCCGTCGGCCTTATAGTCTCCAGCTGCAAATTTATTCAGCCGTCGAGCAGGATCGAAAATAGATCCAATGTAAAACGCGACTTAGCCAGAACCACAGGAAAATTCCGAGTTCTAGTCGTAGATGATGGATTCGATGTGACTTTGCCTGTCTTTCAAGGAAAGATTTTAGCCACGTACTCGTATCTTTGTGACAATCACGAGGCAGTTGATGAAAGAAAAGCCTCATCTTTTGAAGAATTCAAGCGCACGAAAATCGAGCAACTAACGAAATCTGAATCAACGACTTGTAGATTCACTGAAAACGTAGACCTTATCAAAAGCCCAGCTTTGAAAAAAGTGCGTCCATACAAAGAGGAGTGGAACAACGTTTACCTACAAGGACTGTCGAGAAATATTCAAGATTCGAGTACGGGGTCGACACCATCTACTGAGGTAAATCCAAACGACAATGGCATGTCATCAGTTGGGTTTGGGCTGCACGGGAATTCACTCGCACTCCAAAAAACGAAACATTTCACGCAGGAACAAATTGACGAACTCCGGTTCATTTTGAGCGGCGAAGGAAAATACAACTACCACGGCACAAAGGTGGCAAGCCTTATAGCTTACAACAACCCAAACGTCGAACTGGTTTTTGTTAATATAAAGCTGAGAACAGGTGAAGCGAAGAAAGTCGAGAAATGTCCAACTCAACAGGATATCGACTGGGAAACGCGGCTGTATTCAGACAATGAATTCCTAGCAGCTGCTATGGCGCAAAAGCTCGACGCCGTTACCAGTCAGATATACAAGATGATTGAAAAGTATGACTTCGATTTTATTAACGCTAGCTTCGGAGAGGCTCCCGTTTCTAAAAGGGAGCAGTTATTACAGGAGTCTGGTTGTGGGGCTATACGTTTGGGAGAAAACAGGAAAGCCCAAAGCTTATTCGAACAGTTAATTGATAAGCATCGTAAAAGCCAAGGTGTCGGTAATTTTAAGGCAATCACAATTCTGGCGTTGGGAAACGACACCGTGCAAATGGACTCTTTAGAAGATGGCGAAGAATGTGGAGCTATTGACACTATCACGGTCGCATCTACGGACTACGACGGAAACATAGCTGACTTCTCGAATCGAGGGAAATGCGCCGATGTATTTGTCCCGGGAAAAAACATCATTGCAGCTGCACCTGAAAATTTCCTTATCGATCTAAGTGGTACGAGCTTTAGCGCACCGCTATTTGTTCGATACCTAACTCTCAGTCAGAATAAATCGCATAGTTATGCTGAACTGTTTAAAAGGTATCGTCGGTCTCAAACAAGAATTTCGCGTCAGGAATTCCCAGAAGAATTAATGTATGAAAGTGCGAAGCCAATAGGAGCATTCCGCCTCACGGATAGATCACGTGACCATTTCGTCGGGAGACCGGCGCCTGTAGGCCCACAACCATGGAAATAGGTTTATGACTCGCAACAATAGACGGGCATACCTAACTATTTTTTAGAATATGTTAGCTCGACATATTATCTGCAACTGACTGCTTATATTCTGTGTTGCATGTTTGCCCAAGAAGTCAAATTCAACGCAATCCGATGGCAGCTCTAAGCGAGTTTTTGGGAATAAATCAGAGATTTCGGAGCATTTTAAGAGTATTGAGAGCGAGAAACCCCGTGATCCTCACCCTGACGATCTGAAGTGCTTGATACCCAATGGAGCTATATTTGACGCAAGGCATCCATTCCTCGTCCCTGCAGGCAGTTTTTCACTTTTGAACTCGTCGTCCGAAGTCAATTTAACGGGATACGATTCGCCAATGAAGGACCAAGGGCAGCGATAAACCTGTACTGCGTTCGCACTTATTGGCACGATCGAAAACATCTTAAATGCGCAGCACGACGTTGAAGTAGACCTCTCGGAAGAGCATCTCTGGAGTCGTTATCAAACGCAAAGCCTCGAATGGGTATTCTGGGCCGCGACCTCGATAAAGATCACCAGCGAAGAAACTTGGCCGTATAATTCGGCTTCGACACTTACAGATCTCAAGGGGAAAGAGTTTGCCTATGTAACCGACTTATGAACGTTAAATTGGGATCAAATGCTTGATGTGCTCCTCAACAAAGGATTTCCAGTCATCCTCACCGCAGATATCTCGGAGCAGTTCCTTTATCCGGTAAACGGTCTTATTAGTGCAAAGAAAAGCAAATTGGTGTTTGGTAACGCGATGGCGGTAGTCTGGGCGGTTTTAGATTCAGCGGCACCAGGGGGCGGGTGGCTCTAAATAAAGAACTCATGGGGATCTAAGTGGGGCTATAACGGGTCTGGGTATTTACCCTTTGAATATTGCATAAACCATCGATGCCAGGCGTGGGGAATTTGCGGCAGAATGCATGATATTTCGAATCAAACAAGCTGCGCTTCTGATGGTTACAATTCTTTGCGCCATGTCGGTTGCCTGCAATTACGGAAAAAAATCACAGCACCAGGGTGGGGGGGGGCTGTAGTAGCAATAGACATTTTTCACACGACCTCGGCACCGATGCAGTGACCTGATGGCGCGCGCTCCACCATTACGGGATCCACTTTGAGCTGCTCAAACTCGCCAGACCCAAAGGCTCCTCCCCGCTTGAGCTTCTTAGCCTTACCCACAATTCCCGCCATCTGACGGTGCGTAAATCCTAGAAGACGGTAAAGGTCCTTGCTTGGCCCAGTCCAGTTCTCCCAGGCCACAAGAACCTCGTACAACACATCATCACTAACATTTTTTAAATAGCCTTTGTCTGATTGGTCGGTGCTGAGCTTCTTTTTTAGCGTCGACAAATCCATAAAAACCTCCGTGTATAAGTTAAGTAACTACTGTGACACGGCGACTAGATTTTGGAATGTGGGGCACACTGACCATTTACAACATTTAGGTCATGCCTTAGCGATAAGGAAAAGTAAAGAGAACGATTTGGGGACGCCCGACCAAACTCAATTAGACTCTCGATGAGCGTCCACACGCGGCGGCAATGTTTTGGCGGAGCCATTGATGTGCCGGATCTCTGTCGCTGCGGGCATGCCAAACCTGGAAGATATCCAAATGGGGCAACTTAACAGGTGTATCAAACTTTCGGAGGGGTAATTGCTCAACCATCTGATCCAACACTCCTTCGGGAGCGGTCAATACCATATCACTGCTTGAAATGCTCCAACCAGCAGATAAGAAGTTTGAACAACCTATCGCAATATGACGACTTTTTGATTTTTTATTCAGCGCGTCGTCCACAATGCCTCGCATATCACCTTTCGGGGTCATTAGGACGTGAGGATATAGGACAAAACTTTCCAAATCCCATTTCTTAACCGGGTGCGTTGACCTCACGACAGAACAGTAGCGATCATGGATGATCTTTTCTGAGTGAAGACCTTCTCCCAGTCTTTCAAAAACGCCTGACACACATAGGTCTGCATCACCTTTTTCAAGAGCATCACGCGGAATAGACCCATCGGTTGGCCTGAAACTTAACGATATCCCTGGTGCTTCCTTCAAAATAATTGGGATGAGACGTCTCACCGCAAGTGTCTCGAAATAATCGGTGGTGACAATTTGAAAAACGCGCTTGATTCGTGATGGATCGAATTTTTCGCCGGGTGAATACACCTTTTCAAGCGAATCAATCACAGTCAGAAGCTCGATCGATAACTCAATCGCCCTGGCCGTTGGACTAACCCCAGACGAGCTACGAACAAAGAGAGGATCTCCGAATTCCACACGCATTCGACTCAACGCCCGAGATAGCGCTGGCTGCGTCATGCCAATAGATTTTGCTGCACGCGTGACGTTACGCTCACGCCACAGCGCAGAAAAAACCATTAATAAATTTAGATCTTTACCCCTTATATGTCTCATACGACATAGGTATCATATAAGCTATTCATTTGCAATCGTCACTGTCACAGCCTAAACAGACCTCCGTGAACGGACTTAACTATTTCCACGAAAGGTCAAATGTATGAATACCCCCCAGTCAATGAACGCAGTCATCATGAACAATTATGGCGGTGCAGAGGTTCTTTCTTTGACCAAACGCCCCATCCCTACACCTGCCTCAGGTGAAATCTTGGTTAAAATCCATGCCACGGGACTGAATCCAGTCGATTTCAAAATTCGCCAAGGCCATCTAGAGCAGCTTTTTCCCGTAAAATTTCCGAGGATTTTAGGAGGAGATATCTCCGGAGTCGTCATTTCTACCAGTCCTGATGCCACGGATTTCCAACCAGGTGATGAGGTGTTTTTTGCTAATCCGCTAGATCGTGACGGGGGCTATGCCGAATACGTTACCGTGAGTCAAAAAATTGTCGCTCGCAAACCAGAAGAACTTAGCCACGTCGAGGCAGCATCTCTACCTGTTGTTGGCCTAACCACGATCCAGGCGCTCCGTGATTTTGCCAACATCAAACCACAAGATAAGGTACTCATTCATGCTGGGGCAGGGGGCGTTGGCAGCTTTGCGATTCAGTATGCAAAAAAGCACGGAGCAGTTGTATTCACAACAGCCAGCGCAGCCAAAGCCGATTATGTTAAGTCGCTGGGTGCGGATCACGTCATCGATTACACCAAAGAGGATTTCACAGAAGTGGCCCATAAATGGGGAGGCATGGATGTGATATTTGAGACGATTGGCGGCGATAACTACTTCCGAAGTATCCTCGCCACCAAACGCGGCGGAGCTGTACCGGCTATCGTCAATCCACCAGACGAGGAAACTAAGGCATTGGCATTGGAGAAAAACATCAAGACAGACTTCATGCTGTTATCGGGTGAACGCACTGACTTACAGGAAATTTCTAAACTCATTAAAAACGGCGAGCTAAAGACTTCCGTCTCTCGCGCCCTACCGTTAAGCCAGGTTCCAGCTGCCCAAACTGAATTAGAGACGGGCCGCGTCCGAGGTAAACTCGTCATTGACATGAACTTACATTGACCCCAATGGCCGGAGCTTGGGCGAGATATTTTAGATCAACATCAGGAATTGACTAAAATTGGCCTGCCTGATCGATTCCAACTCCGGCGCCGGATTCATGGTTTGACGGAAGACAAGATGTCCCCAAGTCTATGATTTTGTTTTTATTTTTCCTGGCGCCTTTTCATAGGTGTTACTCTAAACATGAATGAACCGACGGCGTATGTTCTATCTTTCACTTCTCTGTCTTTAGGGTTTGGGGCTTTGGTGGCGTCAACAGCAAACTCCACGTTTTGGTTGGCTCGTATACGAGTTCCTGGTGCGGCTTCGATATCAGCTCTTGCTTTTACGCTCTATCTTACCC
>JBIKKO010000054.1:0-18490 GCA_044360315.1 Oligoflexales bacterium | reverse complement strand
TCATCAATCCAAAGTGCTAGGTCACCATCGACGGGCCCTAGAATGAGCCAAAGAGAATTTTGATCACGACCCAGGTCGCCAGTAACAGCAAGAGAACACGAAACGCGTGCAGCACGGTTTTTTGATAAGAAATAGTTGAGATTAGAATTTAATCGCAGTGGGAATTTTAAACGATCGAAGTGGAGAGCTGGAGCGTGTTCTAAACGACTCAGAGGTTCCCCTATATCATCTGAGATCTGTTCGATGAGACAACTGTCTGTCATTGTCCATGAATCCGAAAATGCAGACTTCCACAACGTTACATTACGAAGAATATCGCCAAAAACAAGGTACATGGCACCAGTCATAACAACTGCTGCCACGAATCCTAGGATTTTCGACCCTGTCTGAACCATCCCTTGTCTCCCAGGGGCGGCGATCTTGATACCCTGGATCGCCTCACTTCATATCGCGCTTATTTAACGGCCACACCCATGCCTTTTTAGCCTGTTTATCAAACTCTTCTAAGAATAACTGGGGTATCTTTTCCGATCGCTTACCAACGAGATTACTGTAGATCTCGTCCAGATTGATCGTTCGATACCATGAAACTCCACGCGGGTAGTATATTTTATATAGGTACCCCTTTTTTGCCGTCTGCATGAATCGACCCTCATTATTTGTAAGCGGGGTTGGCTCACATGCATCAATGAATACTCCGAGAAGCACAGCTTTGGTCTTTTCAGTAAAGCCTGCGTCAATCTCATCCCAAAACTGGTTTCTATCCAAGGTGCGAATCTGACTTAAAACAGTCGCTGTGCGCATGCCATGTCTGACGCCTTGCCCATCGGTGGTACCTTGCCCATCGGTGGTACCTTGCCCATCGGTGGTACCTTGCCCATCGGTGGTACCTTGCCCATCGGTGGTACCTTGCCCATCGGTGGTACCTTGCCCATCGGTAGCACCTTGCCCATCGGTGGCTCCTTGCCCATCGGTGGCTCCTTGCCCATCGGTGGCTCCTTGCCCATCGGTGGCTCCTTGCCCAGACCCGCCAGTCCTTGGCTTCGAGACATCTGCTGGGGTAGCTGAAGGGAGGTCTCGCAAAATGGCATCTGCTATACGACGAGCCTGATCGTCGACAGGTCCTAACGCTAAAGAGTCGCGAAATTTTTTCTCCGCTTCGTCGAGACGAACCTCTTGAAGCACACCATAAGCGGGGCCACGATACCATCCGACTGATCCATACTGGATCCGAGCATCAAACCGATTTCCGATACGATCCTCTGATTTTTTGATCTTCTGTTTTATACCCTCATGGGTAAATCCGACCAAGGGTTTTCCACGAGCCCCGTGACTTTTGACAGTCAGAAAATAGCTAACGTTGCCGCCCAGGTCCTCAAACTTGGCTCTAACAAACTGAATTGCTGTTTTCAGATTCGACGGAGTTAACCAAGGGAAGTCTGAGGCATCAGCCGGAGCTGGCGATAACTCCAAACCAGGAAGTAGAGTCCTTTGACCACTAACGCAAGCAGGGACTAATTCTTGCTTTTTCATGGCCGGACCACTAGCTCTCGATGTGGCAATATGGCTACCGATCAGAGCAACCCAATTTATATTGGGATTACCATTGCAAGCCGCCTGAAGTTGCTCGAGATCATACTGCACCGCTAACTGCATATTCATCTCGCGCGAATCGTTAGTCACGTATATGTGAACGAGCTTCGTGCCACCAATATTATTTTTAACGTCATCTGATACAACAAAGGGTAACAACAAATTTTCGGGTTTACCCAATTCGTACTGACTGGATGAGCCAGCAGTCCCTTGACCATCGGTGTTCCCCTTAACCATTGATGGATCCTGCTTCTGACAGCCCTGTAGCATCAGACATGTCGCCATCGCGGATATTGCAGTTAGGGTCATTTTCATGTTCCACCTCCGATTCTTGTTGATCGGACACACACCGAGCAAACTTGAACATCCTAAAAAAACTCAAATGGTTTTGGATGGTTAAAGCCTGGCGATGCAAGCATGACGTCAAACATGTTAGGTCGTAAAACCGTGACCAGCCAAAATTACTTAGCTTGCTATTAGGCCGACAGATCAAGACTCTAGATGGGCACTTAAATCCGTAACATTCCTCCGCATAGATCGTCGGAGGGAGTTTGCTGATAAGAGCCAGAAGAGACATAATCGCTGCCGCGATTGCCGTCTTCATTCGAGCACCACCCCGATATCGGGGTGGTGCAGCACAAGAACTCTATAACTTTGCAAGCAATTCTCGCACGTGATTGACTACATCCTGCCGTGCAGATGCCCGTGCGGCATCGCGGATCACGATGAGACGCGCACGCAGTACAGAAATATCGTTTGAATAATCACTACCCAACTCCAGAAACGATGTTAGTGACGTCACAGCTGCCACACGCGCACTTGCTGCGTCTGAACCGCCCAAACTAGAAGCTGTTAAGTCTTTGGCTGCAAGACTTAACAAAAGATCAACGGCAACGCTTTCCACACTTCGGCCATCAATTGCAAACGAGGCAAACGATGCACGATCATCACCCGCAGCCAAACTTGACGCGATTGATCGACGTGTCAATGACAAACCTTTCTTCACGGCGGATTCAGACTCAGTCAAGATAAGCTGGCTAAGTTCTGCGGCCAAAACACGCCGTTCTTCAGGTGAGCCAAAACGATCCGTTGACTGAATCAAAGCCGCCACCACGTCAGCAGCCCCATTGACTGCATCTTTGACTGATTTTGGGGCCTCTGACATTGCCGCCACACTGGTCAAAAGATTAACGTAGCCCCGTCGTTGTTCACTTTCGCGTTCAACTGACAAGTTTGATGATCGCCATGAGCGAACCTGCACGCTATTATTTGCAATATTGACCCGCAGCGACTGCGCCCCTGAGCTAAGATAGTAAAGAATCAAACGACCAACCGCCGCGCTGCGCTCTGTTATATAAGTCCTAGCGTCAGCAGCGTTTTTTATCGTTGAAGCGTCAGAAAGCTTCGCAGCGATACGATCCGTCTGTGCATAAATGGCCTGGCTAAGAGTTAGCCGTTCAATACCACGAGCCCCCGATAAATCTTGATAACGTCCCATCGCATGTAATAGACCAATGTAGGGACTGGACTCTGCATCATAACGAATGCAACTTGGGTCAACTCCCCCTTCGATTTGATCTGCCAAATCATCATCACAAGCCGCGACTACGGGATCAGACTCTCTGATGTTTCGACCATCATTGTATAGGTAGCTGATGATTTGCCGATCGTATTCAAGCTGGGGACCCTCGCCTGTTCCAATTTGATCAACGAGATCCTGTTCATGTTGATAATAATTGTAGTCCATGACTGAATAAGTAGTGGGGTTTGAAGCCGCATCTCGCGGGCGAGATCCATCGAATGATAACGAACCTTTAAAATTGTGACCAAGACCTAAGCCATGACCGATCTCGTGGAGCAATGTCGAGATGAAAACTCTTCGACCAAACTGATCGACGGCCGTCTGGGCTGAGTCAGATCCATCGTCACCAGATGGCAACAAGAAATGTGCCTCGCGCGCATCTCTAGCGCAACGAACCACCGATCGAGACGAACCAAATAGAACTTCACTTCCCTTCGGCTGGATTGCTTTGGCACTTAGGGGCTCAGGAATGTTACGGCCCTCACTCAGGCCAGCTGCAATATTGTACCAAGCATAAGGCATATAAACGAGACTATGACTTTGAATTCCTGTCAACGGATCTGAAGCTTGGGACTCGTATGCAGCCCCAGCATTTGCTACTGAGTCAAAATTGATAACATTGTAGCGTGGATCGCCAAGCTTTATACCGTCCGGAAGGCGACCGAGAAACCGCACGATGTCCCGACCCTTTTGCTCGCGAAAATAACGGTTCCAACCTTCAACTCCGCTTTTAATCTCAGGCATCCATTGATCTGGCGCGTTGGCCGTTACATACCAGTCAATTGTTGACGTCTCGGTTTTAAGATGGAAGCGATTGGCAAAACTTGTTTTTTCTCGTTTTGGTACACCGTTGGTCATGCCTCGTTCAACAAACACTGGCTCATTACTGATAAACATAAATCTATTAGCATTCGGATTCGACTCAAAATTATCTTCAACTCCAACATAGCCCTCTGGAACCAATGTCTCTCGAGGAAAAACTGACTCCATGAACGTTTGCACAAGTCCATCTGCCGTCATAACCGCAGATTCAAACATGAGATAGTTTCCGTCTTCCACGTATGAGATCGAACGAATCCATGAATCAGCTGGCGGCGCAGAGTCGCCGCCGTTCATAGTCTTGTGCAGCAATTGCCCGGGCCGTTTGAACGAAACAGTCAGTGTTTCGGAGTCGACGCGAATAATATCAAATTCAGCGATTAGCACTTCTGGATGATTGATATTACTCTCAAACAGATGCGAAGTATCTGAGACTAACCGTAACGTATTGCTGAACACAGAAAACCGCGCGGGCACATGGCCAATGACAAGAGATTGGCTAATCAAATCATATTCCGGATCTGGAGCCGAGGAATACTGCAAATCAAACCCATATAGAAACAATCGATTTAGAATATGCTCCTTACGAAAGGTGATTTCACCTTGAACCCGATCGGAAGCCAACGCAACGCCGACTTGATCACTCTTAACATTGGCCATGACCAAATTTTGAACGATCTTCGGTTCCATTGTTGGAGAATGTTCGCGATGTTCACGAATATCCTCAACCATGGGCGGTTGCTGACTCTTGACGTCCTTGCGGATTGAAGACCCACAACCTGCTGTCCAAATTAGAACCCAAGCACCGATCACACATCCCCACAGCTTCATAACAAGACCCCTCCCCATCAGTTGGCCAGCTGTCCAATTTATCGTTTGGTCATACAGCATCCTGGCCGGTCTGGCAATACGCCATCGTTGCGGTCAGTCAGCCATACTCTGTCATGTGATGATGATTCAGTGGTGGAGAAAACAAAGACGTTTACTTAAGAGGATACGTGTAACTCACTGAAAAGCTTGATTGGGTACCGAGAGCCAGTGAAATGTTTGGCCTAATTTGGGAGAAGCTATCACTAAAATCTTCGAACGTAGCCCAACGGTAGAAGCTCGCCCCTGAAAATAACATAAAGTTAAAAGCCAAAAAGCCAAACGTGTTCCTTAGGACAGGATTACTTTTTCGCTCCAGATAGGCGTTATATCCATATAGAAGACCGAGCAAACCCGCTGAGATCGACGTCTTCTTAATCTCTGCTAACTCCGAGGCTCGCGTCGAGATCACAACGATTCGCTTGTATTCCTCGTAGCTTAAACGACGACTTTCAGTAAATGCGTCATCCAATGCTATCAATGGACTCGACGCATTCAACCCCACAATTCCGTTTGATAATGCTAAAATTCCGCCACTTTGGGTCACCGAATATATTAATTTTCCAGCGGTTTTAAGCCTAGGGTCTGAATAATAGCCGTAAGTTCCCAAAGCAAAAGCCAGTGACCCACCCACGACCATCTCCAAGTTACTACGACGATTCAACTGCCTCCGTTCCTTTCGAATTACCGCATCATACGCTGTGCTATAGAAAGACAACCGTCCGCTTCGCCGCTCGACTTTTGCCTCGGGAACCTCCGTCCCTAAACCAGCAGGTACCACGACAAAAAGCTGACTATAAAGCGCAGCCAAGAACCACAAAGGCTTCATTTTTCCTCTCGAAACGTAGGGGGTTAACTTGTTTCTCGTTCGTATAGATAATACCACTCCGATAAAACTGGCCCTCATACAAAAATCCTACTCGGCTAATCGTTTCACTGAACGATGAATAAAATCCAAACGAAGTCAATTTGTAAATGGCAGTAGCATTAAACTTCACCGGAGTCTTCGCATCGACCTCCACTTGCGATTCGACACCAGCACCAAGAATGAACGCTCCAACAGGAAATGACCCTCCGATATCGGCGGACGCATGGAACAACATCCGAGAATCCGAATCGATGTCAAGCAGTGGCTCATCACACTCTCTACATGCCCGACCGCCCCTAAGATTCCTAACACCTAGCGTCACGCCGCGAAACCAAGGGGTACCCGGCTGATAGCGAAGAGTCGCGTTCATATCGTAATGAACTGTTGTTTTCGTTTTTTGCAAATCTTTTTTAACAAGTATGTCTGATAAATCTGCGTCTAAATGCGTCCTCTTACGCTGACTTACCGAAGGCATCACACCCAGCTTAATCGATCCGGGTCTAAAATCATCATGCAAACGACCTGTCCCAAATTCAAATGTATGCTGCACTGCGAGCATATTGTCTAACGCCCTTACATAATGCACCTCGGGGAAAACCGGATTCGTGATATAGTACGCTTGAACCAATCGCAACGGCACAAATGAAATATGAGTCCGATTAAAATAACTTGTCAGCGACACGACACCAGAGGCTGAGTTAAACTTTCGTTCGCGGAAAATGCGTTGAATGCGCTCCTCATCAGGCTTCTTTTCGATGATTCTGAAATCCTCATAAGCGTCCACATCAAACTTTCCAATGATGCCAAAGTCAATGGTAGCACCTGACAAGCCTGGATATTGGTTAAGTCCACAAACCGCCCCAATGGTGGTTGAATAGACAAAGGGACATAGTCCCCCCGAGACTAGAGAATAGGGTGTATCCTGAGGTCCAACCAAATGCCGAACTGGTAAACCTGCCAAACTGACACTATGAGCGAATATCAAGGCAAAGAACAGTAGGCTTACCCGTCCCAAAAAAACCTTCGCGATATGAAATCTTAATCGTTGCATTGCAAACTGCTTTGCAATTGTGAAATTTGTAAAGAGATTGCTATTGGCGATGTTAATTTCGTGTCAGCCATCAGTACCTTAATCCGCTCACGAATTGCTACTAAGTTTGTAAATCCACCCTTGGCTTCACTTAACTTTGACCTTACGAATTCAGCGTCATCAAGAGCTCCGGAAAGATGCTCCAGCATCCAGGGAAGGTCAGACGAAAACTTAGCGGCATCTATGTAACATAACAAATCTTGACCATCGGTCACTATAATTTCCCGTCTGATTGCTGACTTGACCGCTGCGACCACGATTGTCGAATGTAACATAAAAGATTGGGTCCTCGCTCTTTTATAATACAATGCATCTGATTCAGATACGCCTTGTAACGCTAGTAAACTTTCCATCAAAAGCGGCCTGGCGCTCTGTGAAACGTCCGGAAAAGCATCGAGAACTTTGAGATACCCTGCGTACGCAACCACCGCCTTGGTGAAAACAATATGACCTGGCGTTTTCTCGCCAGCCACCTTATCCATCTTTAAAAGTTTGCCATAAGCCCTCTCCAGCGCTTGAAAGTCCATGAGACGACCGACTAACTTAGTGAGCGATACCGCATCGATCCCGGCAAGGCCAGAAAATGCCTGAGCCCGATACAATACTAGCTTCGGCTTTCCGCGCTCGGATTCCGGCAATGAGTCAATTGTAGTAATTACCTCCTTATACTCCCGATTATCCATTAGATGAGCCAAGTGATCATCCATAGTAACCTCCTCA
Organism: Oligoflexales bacterium; assembly: GCA_044360315.1. Lineage (GTDB taxonomy): Bacteria > Bdellovibrionota_B > Oligoflexia > Oligoflexales > RGVZ01 > CAMDKS01. The sequence goes on along the minus strand of JBIKKO010000054.1, from coordinate 10,951 downwards.
TCGATTGATTTACACGAGGTAAAAAAAAGCGATAGGTTCATGGCAATAAGCAAAAAAATTATATAATTGGAAAGAAAACGTAGTCTGTTTATAAGCATTGCGATCCAATTTTATCTCGTAAAGTTTTCCTAGCAACTTCTCGAAACGAATCATTTAAGCTTCCAGGACCTGTCTCCAAGTCGACCGAAACGTTTCTATCTTTACACAGTAAATTTATTGTCGTTCTAGTTCCTGTTTTCTTGGTGGTATCCACCGTTGCATTAAACGACTTCCAGGGCACGCCAAGTATCGAACCTCTATATGTATCCGACCATAGAGCAACTTCAACCTGACCCTCCCGGGTTGTGAATTCCAAATTCAGCTCAGGGTCTATCCGTTCAAGGTTATTAGTCTCAAGCATCTTAATCAATTCGTTTAACTGATCGACATCAAATGTCCAGAATGTAGATAGATTGACAAGCTTGGGATTGAATGTTCGCGAAAACAGAGGCATTCGCCCACGGTCCTCTGGATTGTCACCAGGAATAATCGTGAATACGTCAAAGGTGGGTCTTCCAGCATCTCGCTCTCTAGTGATCTTCGTGTATAACTTGGCACTTTTTCGATCAATAACAAATGGTAGTTCCAACTCAATATACTCCCCACTTGATCTATTATTCTCTCCCACCACTTTTGGCAGCGCGGACGATCTTAATATTTTTTCTAAATCATAAATGGTATCCGCGAGGGAACGATCCGTACCGGACGAGGATCGAACGCTATCAAAAATCCACAAAGCCTCTCGGGCCGAGGCCAATACGGGTAAAATCTCACGATCAACCATTGTCAAAATCTTCTGACGATCAGGATCTTCGACCTCGGTCGCTGGTTTTTCAAACTGATTTCGACTTACAAGTTGACAGGCAGACAAAAAGTGACTGGTCAGAAAAAAAACTACCAGCTGCAGTCCAGACATATAACTCGCAAATCCGAAAGAATGAATCATTTTCTGATCCCATCAAATACAGTATCTAACTTAGGTAACGAGCACGCCAAAATTTGCTTCAAAAAAATAAATAAAACCAAGTGGCCTAATTCTACCATGATAATGCCTCCCGACCGTAGGGTGATTCGTCAACCCGTGCTTATTTTGAGGCGCAATACCAAACCAAAATTTTAGCAAGTCACGAAATTCAAAAATTAAATACAAAAATTTTAGGTACTTCCAAATTTGTTTCTGATAGACTTCTTACACAATAATTAGCAATTCGGAGGCACGTCATTGCAGATTATACGTCGTCTAATTTTTTTAGGGTTCTCCATTCACTCTGATGGATTAATCGCATCATCAAGCCGAAGTAACATGTTGTTGGGCAATCTTGATCACATAAACAATACTCAAGGTTTAATCAACACAACGAAATCCAACACAGAAAAGCCAGACCATCACTCAGTAGACACAGCAAGGCCCTTGAATCAAGATCAGCCCAAGTCTTCCGCCAACGAAACCTCTCGTGACCTTCGCCATGGCAAGAATCTCGTGATCTTGGGGCACTATACCGTATTCGACCTCTTTATTCCTGGTAAGCAGGGTTTTACGCTTGGTTACCAGTCATCAGAGCAGCATAGTTGGGAGGTCGAGTTCCAGCGCGCAAAAATCGCTGTCCCGCTGTTAATCGAGGATTTTGGATCCGTGGAGGAACGACGCATCTCGTTGTTGAGACGATCTTACTGGGATAACAATAGTTTTTCCCTCTACTATGGGCTCACCTGGGACTCACTGGAGATTAAGCTTGGTAGTGCGCTCGTCGAAAAACTATCCCTAGGAAAAGTTGAGCAGCGAAATTTGTTATCAATCGAAACCATCGGACTCGGGTTCGGCGTCGGCAACCGATGGATGGCGTGGAGCAATTTCTCTTACGGGGTTGATTGGATCGGAGTTTCGCAGCCAGTTTTCCTACTAAAGAAGGAGACTAGCATTATTGCAGATCACAAAGATTCCAAGGAGGCACGCGACATTGATCGCTCCCTCGACATCATTAGATTCACGCCGAGGATACAACTTCTTAAAATTCAAGCTGGATTTATGTTTTGATCATTCGCTTCATTCTTGAACTTTAGATCTCTCAGCGTAAAAGTAACGTCTACATTGCGCTAACGAGATTTCTTTGGCAAAGGAGGACTTTAGATACTTTGCAGCACACCCTTTATGTAACCCATAGCATAAGCAAACCCTTGCATCGAACCTACGTCGGAGTCGTGACTTGGCACATGATCTGGCATTAACATCCCCTCGTAACCATGGTTTGCAAGAATACGCGCAATTGACGGCATATCAATCTCACCCTCATCGACAAATACTTCGGCAAAATCATCTCTACGACCACGAATATTTCGATAGTGTATGTTGAAGATGCGACCCTTTTTTGCAAGCTCTTCGACGAATTTTGGTAGCTGTATTTTTGGATCTTCAAGCATCTCTGCCGTTGTTCCGATACATAAGTTCAATCCGTGAAATGGGCTTTCACAAATCGACAAAAATCTCAGTAGTCCTGCCGGCGTACCCAAAACATTATCTATTCCGTGCAGCCCACCCGGAGGTGTTCCTGGGTCATGGGGATGACATGCCATTTTGATTTTGAGGCGTTCAGCGACCGGAACAATCCTGGACAGGAACCACTCAATGCGAGCCCAAAATGTCTCTGCCGTAACCACGCCCGCCCGAGTCAATTGTCCCCGATTGCTGCGGTCAACTAAACGATAGCTACTATATTGAGCCCCACCACGTCCCAAAGTTTCACTTGTCCGCATCACTCCCAAAAGACTCAGATTGTACTTCACAGCGGGCACGCCAACCTCAGCACAAGATGCCAGCGTTCGCACAATATCCTCCAGATCTCTCTCCCGCTCTGGAGATTGCCCTAAGACAATTGCCGCTCTTTTCTCTCGATCGACGTGACTCGATGTCAAAAACGGCAACGGGATCATGGCAAGATGAATCCCTTCTCTTTCGCACATCACCTGAATACGACGGATATCGTCAGCACTATAAAATCCTTTGTTCGACGTGTCTAATGGGTAGCCACAGATGTGCGTTACGCCACAACGCCGAAAATAACGTAACATTTCGGGAGTCGTTGGACCTTGCTGTGTTCCAGCGTATAAACGATGACGCGGCCGAGGTCCAAACTCAGCCGGAGGCAATTGGTCGCAAGCTAGACCCTCAACTCGCCCCTCAGATCGCTGATGACCTGCAGTCAGAAGACCAACGGCGCCAGCAGTAAGCCCCCCGGAAACCGTCCGAAGAAGTGCGCGACGAGACCATTTTAACTCGTTATCTTTTTTTGAACGTTGGTGCGACATATTCTCCTCACTTTTTACTCGTGGCTTGTAATCTCAGACTTGATTGCCTGCAAAATAGCCTCTGCCCCACGCTGGTCATCTTCAGTAAGATACCCATATGCATCACCGTAAGCCATGGTCGCTTCCTTTGTCACATATTGTTTGCGCTCCTCATCAAAGGTCGTTGTGGATGACGGACCAGTGATATCTGCCTGAGATGGATTATCCGCATGATTGAGACCAAACGTGTGGCCAACCTCATGGAGTAAGGTGCGGAAGGCGGCTTGCCGCAGACGGTACCCCTGATTTTCAATAACAGTCCGTTCAGCCATGCCACGATTCATAATCTCTCTAAATGTCTGATCTCGACCCAAAATCACCTTTGCAGCAGATAATTTTGAAGCAAACTGCTGCAGCTGGTCAAAACTTGGCTCCGGCTGCGCCGATAAAAGCGCATTATAAGTTTGAACAAATTCTTCCTTTTGAACATCGGATAAATTCGGACTCGTTTTTAGACCAACATCTAAACTTTGCCAATCGACAAAAGGACTAAGTTTTACGACAGAGGGATGAGTCGGCCTAACACTGATCCACTTTTGAGGATTATCAACTAAATGTGAGTATTCTATACTTCCTGACGTACCCCACCCCAGGACAATGGAACCATTGGAACTACATGAATACCTACCTGCATCGACAGGCCTACACGAAATTTTCGGCTCGTTAAAGCGATCTTCACCCCGAAGACTCACTGAAGGCTCAAGTTTTGGATGCTCTAAGATCACAAGACTAGATCCGTTCGCCTCACAATTATCAGAAATAGCAAAACTAAAGCTAGCGTATTCGTTTTTACCAAGCCCCATAGCCTTGATCCATTTCACATAGGCTAACTTTGTCTCAAGCAGGAGTGACTGATCTGAGTAAAGATTAAACCCATACTTTCGAATACAAACCGAAACGCCCCGCCCAAACTCGTGCTGTATACGTGAAGACTGTAACTTAAGTCGTCCAATAGGAGTTGACAAAAGCGAGATTGGTGCGGCGTGCGCAAACCTGATTTCAGACGTCGGAGGGGACGACCGAGTCTGGCAGCTTACAAGTGACAAAAGTAAGCAAGGTGCCACCACTAAAACTCCAGCAGACTGGGCTACCGAGATCGTCAATCCAAATGAGGATTTCAAACACACCCGCATGTAATCTCGGCCATCGGAAGCTTGATTCTGCCTCTTACCCGTTGTGACGATAAATTTACCTTTGAATTCAGCTAGTGCCCTTACAAACTTTTGCATCCCGCCCCCAACACTCATATGAACAAAGCATTAAAAAGTAGACATACCATAAAAAACTGCGCTAACGGCCTAGAATGGGTGCGATTCAAACCCATTCACCATAGGTAGATTAGAACGTCTAGATTTTAAATCTCAACTTCGCCAACCTAATCTGCCCTGCAACGAAGTCATCAATACCGATTTCTGCGGCACGAAGCTGCTGGGGAATAAAACTTGCCTTCGTCATTCCCGGCAACGTGTTAGTCTCTAAATAATAAAATCCTTTGGCAGTCATGATCATATCGGTTCTCGTATAACCAAAACAGCCCAACGCATCGTGGGCCAGCACAGCAACTGCCTGGGCAGCAGCTGCCTGCGCTACGGAAAGTTCTGCTGGAGTGACCTCGCGATTACCTACTCCGAGATATTTGCCCTGATAATCAAAATGAGAACCTCTATCTAAAATCACCTCCGAAGGCGGCAGCGCCATTAAACATCCATATTGGGACATAACACCCACCGTTAGCTCCCGCCCGATCAATCGTTCTTCAGCCAACCACTGTAGAGGGGAATCCCTATTGTTTGCAAACCATGCATCACAGTCGGTTTTTGTCTCGAGAAACGCAAGTCCTGCGCTTGATCCATCACTAGCTGGCTTAACAACCAAACTTCCGACGGACTCCATAAAAGTCTTGAGACCTGCCAACGCGCCCGCTGCGTTGACGTGAAAAACATGCTGCGCTGCCGTCAAAACGCCGCGTACTCTCACCTTTTCCTTGGCCTTTATTTTATCCATAGCATTCGAGCTAGACTCAGCCGAGGATCCGGTAAAACAAACTCCATGTCTTTCAAGCCGCTCTTGAAGCCAACCATTTTCACCATCACCACCATGAAGAGCAAGGTATACGGTTTGTCCCTTGATGAGTTTTATGGCATCCTCAATACATTCTGCAATTTTTCTGCCTTTCGATGGGACAAACTCCTTTATAAAGGGCTGATCATGACGAGAAAGCTCTTCTGAGACGACGTCCAAAACCTTACCGTCAGCACTCCAAAACCATAGGGTCGCTTGGGGAATGATAGATGAAACATGTTGGGCCGATGCTACTGAAACCATGCGCTCAGAACTTGTACCGCCAAACAAAATAATGACATCCGAAGAGTTTATCATACGGTATCTCCGATGCTGAGTTGCGTTTAGAATTTTAGTTTAACGTGAATTCAATGAGATTGCACGCCTTCTTAGGCAACGCTATTGAGTGATTCTTTGTCTTGATCCTCTAGCTGGGCTAAAATATCCTCGACCGCCTGCGGACGGTGCAGTAGAAACCCCTGAATCAGGTCGACGCCCATCTGCTGGACCACGACCGCCTCTTCCCAGGTTTCCACGCCCTCTGCAAGGATGACGGCATTAACGAGCTTGGCTGCTTTGACAATTCCGTCGACGAAGATTGCCTTTGCCGAATCAATGTTGATATTTTCAACTAAACTACGGTCAAGCTTGATCAATTCTGGCCGCAGCTTTATGACACGCTCAATACTGGCGTGACCTTTACCAAAGTCGTCTGCCGCTATGGAGCAATCTATTTTTGAGATATATTCATGAACTTTCTGCATCAATGCCGGGTTGCTAATTCCCTCGGACTCACTCAGCTCAAACACGATCTTCCCTCGTGCGTTAATTAAGTGAGTTAATCGTTCGAGATGTAATAAATTACGCGGCAACAAATTAACCATGAGCTTTCCTGGGAGACTCAATGCATTGGTCACCCCAAGACCCAAACAGACCTGATCTAACTCTAACGCCACTTTTGCATGGGCCGCCATCTCAAAAAGTATGTCTGGTCGAAGCATTCTAAAATCGATGTGAACCAAGTGATCACTGGAAAGCCTCTCTTCCACTAGCTTTTTTCGAGCTCTAATCAGCGACTCAAACCCGAAGAGAAGATCTTTTATAGGAGCAATCGACTTTTGACGATTCACTTCGTCAACCTTTGCCTTCGAAAGTCCCTGCAAATGGAAAACTGCTTGATAGTGGGGATGAAGAATTCCTCGTGATTGAATAATTGTGTGTAAAATCTCGCGCTCTCGATCATTGATTCGGCGCTGGTGAACTTTAGCAACTTCGGCTGCAGACTCGATCAAATGCTCCACGACTTCAGCCGAGTCGACGCACGGGTTATACAAGGCTGTGGCATGCCCCACAGAAAACTCAGGAATCGAGTGAAAATTATCAGGTAGCGTCTTGCGTGAGCGGTCTTGAAATAGCTCTTCCCACATCGCTTTTTGAATACGCATAGCAACTCGGTCGGCGATCATCTCAAGGACACCGGGGGCAGGTACGGACCTGCTAATACGACTATGCTCCAAAAATACGTAATAAGTGTTACTATGGGTTGAGCGTCGCATTAACATATCGGCCTGGCGAAAGCTTCCGCTTGTGCCCCACATCTCAACTAATATCTGGTGGAAGCAATCTTGAACTCTTTGATAGGCCTCGACGCCGAAGTCGATGAGAATTTTTCGAAATGATGTAGAACTAATGAGCAGCATACTAATGGCCCCGCTGCCCTGGAGGATATGCATGGGAACTTGAGGATTATAAACAGGTGCACGCTTTAACGTCACTCGACGCGAGCCGAGTCCTGTTGCACCACACGCATCCAACAATCCTAAAACTAAGTCAGGCTCGCAATCAGGGACCCACACCAATAATTCCGAATTACGACTGGAGACGGCCGTGTCATAACTCTTTTTTTCACCTAAAATAAAAACTGGAATTCTGCGTCCTAAGCTACCTAGCAGATCAAGCCAGGCGTTGTTTAACAAGCCCGGAATCTCTTTTTCCACAACCACAGCCTTAACCCCTGACCCATACAAACTCGGAATCACGAGGGGAGATGAAGGATCAATGGTTCGACAAACAATATGACGCTCCGCCAAAAGCCGTGTGAGGGCTTCGCTCAGTCGTAAGTTGCTTGTCACCAAACAGATCATGAAAAACCCTGAATCATTTCGTCATTCCTTTTCCTCAACGTCCTGGTGGGGTTTCGGCCAAATCAGGCTGAGCTTAAACCCAATGGGCGTGTGATTCCTTGGTATAATCATAAACTTATTGGAAATCCACAGTCGTTGTGGATAAATAGAGGATCCAAGGAATCAGTCCCTTGGGGGGCGGCATATTGACCGAAATGGAAGAAATTTAGACATGTGCGCGAACGAGAAACATAATCAAAATTAAAGATCAAACATGATGCACTCCAATACACCGTTTATCGAGACCCTGATCAACCGAGCAAAGGCAGCACCCGGAAGGGTTATACTCCCCGAGGGCGACGACCCACGGGTCATCGCTGCGTGCCAATTACTCCTGTCATGGAATGCGGTTCGAAGCATAAAACTAATCACCACTACCAATAGCGCCCCCAGCCTCAGGAATGACACTAGAGTCACAGTCATATCAAACAATGACCCTTCGCTTATCAGTAGCGCAAGGATAAACTACGAAAAATATTTAACGAGCCGTAATAAGTCCATGGATCCCGACGCTCTTAAAAAATTGGCTGAGTCACCCCTGATTCAAGCCGGCAATTTGCTTTACGAGGATCACGCTGACTGCGTTGTGGCCGGCTGCGTCGCCACGACTGCGGACGTGATAAGAGCCGCCATATCAACTGTCGGGCTTGCTCCAGGTATTCGCACAGTCAGCGGAAGTTTTCTGATGGACCGTAGCGACGTAAATGTGGAGGAAACCTTCGTCTTTGCAGATTGTGGGGTTGTCATCGATCCCTCGACTGAACAGCTGGTTGATATCGCTAAGTCATCTGCAGATACCCTGCAAAAGCTCACGCATAAAGCCCCGGTCGTCGCATTCCTAAGTTTTTCGACCAAACAATCTGCCGATCATCCTGCAGCGGACAAAGTCCGCAGTGCCGCGCGACTGTTTCAACAAAAATATCCCACGATTGAAAGCGATGGGGAGTTACAGTTTGACTCGGCCATCATACCGGCAGTTGGAGCCAAAAAAGCCCCCGGCAGCAGAGTCCCTGGACGAGCCAACTGTTTCATTTTTCCAAATCTTGATGCTGGCAACATTGCATACAAAATCACACAACGCCTAGCGGGCTTTGGAGCTTATGGGCCAATATTGCAGGGTTTAAGCAAACCTTACAGCGACCTATCCCGCGGAGCATCACCAGAAGATATCGCCATTTCAGCCATCATAAACATTCTTCGCTCGCGTTGAGGCGGTCGACCTATATCTCATGAGTGCCTCATGACTATCCATGGGCCGCTGGTAGCAGTCACGCTTGCTCATGATCATGCGGATTTTCCTGAACCAATCCTCTCGATGATTTACTAACATTTAAAAAAATTTTTTAAAAACATATTGCATTGCAGGATGCCCCCAGCGTACTCTTGCCTTAAATAAGTTACATAACTTCGCAGCTTCGATATTCACGGATGGAGGATCGAAAATGAAACTAGGAATTCGACGGCTACTTTGGGTTGGTCTTTGCGCTCAGATCATGCTCTCTTGTGGAAGCAGGTCATCTATAAGCATCCCCAACTCATCAACGAGCCAGGACTTAATTTATGTTCGGGTACCAAGCGCCCTGTTGACCAAAGATTTTGTCCAAATGACTGGGTTTAATCGTGACCACGCGAAAGACGCATTTTTTTCCGTGGGCTGGATCTCTGCTGCGGCTCTTCAGGCTCTTCCTACGGCGGACCGAACGTTGATTGCCGAGATTGATGAACAAGCCGTTGCGCAAGGGCGCTTAAATCCATTTACGATGCGCTTTACATCTGTCAACTTTGATGAAGACAAGACGTTTGAAGACTACCATAATTTTGAAGATCTAACGGCCGAGCTGCAGCAACTTGCAGTCGCTTATCCAGACATTACGCAACTGACAAGCGTCGGGACCTCGTTTCAGGGACGACAGCTTTGGATGATGACGATCAGTGATAATATCGATGCTGAAGAAAGCGAGCCGAAGTTACTATACATCGCCAACATGCATGGAGATGAAGTCGTCGGGCGAGAACTGTCCATTTATCATATTAGACGATTGCTCAGTGAGTATGGCAAATCGCCGCGTTTGACGAATCTCGTTAACAACAGTAAAATTTATATAATACCGTCGATGAACCCTGATGGTTTTGAGCTGAAGCGTCGCCATAGCGCCCAGCAGTTAGATTTAAACCGTAATTTTCCGGATTTTTCTAATCGGGATACCGATAATCCAGCAGGTCGCGGCGTGGAAACCCAAGCAATCATGGCCCTCCATGAGCAGCACCATTTTACTGCTGCAGTCAATTTTCACGGTGGAGAAGTCTGTTTTAACTTACCTTGGGATACGTCTCCAAATCGTTACTCCAATGAAAAGTTTGGTGATGATACTGTCCTAAATCCGATGGGGAGAGCCTGGGCTGATAGCAACCCAACGATGCGTGCAAATAGCTCATTCGATAATGGTCTGACCTATGGCTATGAATGGTACGAAGTTGATGGTGGGATGCAAGATTGGTCCATATGGTATCGTCGCAGCATGCACGCCACCGTGGAACTATCCTATGCTAAATGGCCACCAGCGAGCTATCTCGCAACCGCTTGGCGAGACAATCAAGAAGCCATGCTTGCCTTTCATGAGCGAGCCTTGACCGGGATCCATCTAGAGGTCGTTTACGCTGATGGTACTCCTGTACCAAGTTTCGATGTCTCAGTTCAGTCGGCCAACCGAACCATTCGATATGACGATGGCATCGCCCACCGAACAACGACGGAAGGATTGCAAAACGTTAGTATCTTGGTGGCAGGCAAGCCGAAAGCACAGATATCCACCATGGCGAGACCTTTTGATGGTCGTTATGATCGTGTTGTGATCACAAATTAAGCCTTCTACCGACGATAGAACCTCATTAAAGCGTCATTTTGCGACCAACTCGGCCAGAATGACGCTGTCTTTTTTGCGGAACGGAACGTGCAATCTGGCTTGTTAGGGCATGGGGCCCAAGAACCAACGGAGGAACCTCTATGATACAGCTTGCAAATCTTAGAACATCTTTCATCATGGCAGTTGTAACCGCATTAATCCCTCTCCCCTTATCTGCTGGGGCAATCACGTTTCATACGGAGCGCGGTATCATCGCTGGGAACGGATGTCCCGAGGGATCCTCCCGAGTGTATACGGATGAGTACGGGGATCTGCTGATAGAGCATGATGACCTGGCCATTCGACTTTATGCTGGCGGCACAGATCGGACGTTGTCGGCTCGAGTCGCATGCTCTATTCGAATCCCAGTGACCGTTGCAAAGGGTTTTTATGTTAAGTCAATTGAGCAAGTCCTCAATTACT
>JBIKKO010000053.1:0-18501 GCA_044360315.1 Oligoflexales bacterium | reverse complement strand
TAAACTAACCAACACAGTCCTCATGCGGGCGGCGCAAAAACTAAAACCGACTGCAATTCACTCTCACTGAAGGTCCTCGACATCTCACGAAACTTATCTAGTTTACCTTGCACGTGGCAATAGTTGGCGAAGACTGCGAAAGCAGCTTTGTTCGGATCAGATCCAACGACTGTTGATCTCGCTGCGCCCTGCGCATCGGTAAAATGACCAATCTGCATATTTTCTTTCATGAACTCGGGCGCGCCCTCTGGGCGATAATACCCAAAGATCTGCATGCCTTCGTTTGTATCTGATCGCCATTCACGACTTCCCGATGGTGCACTGCATGAGCCGTCAGAAACTAACTGAAAAAAGAACGGACGCCCAACCCGGTGCGCATATTCCACAGCCCGACCAATGGCTTCACCCATTTGGCGGTCTAAAGCGTCACCAGTCGTACTTGTTCCGTCGTGATAATCACAACCACCCAACGTCCAAACACTCGGCCCGACCACACCGTCAATCACATTCGTAGCTAAGGTTGCCTGAATCACTGGGACAGAACTCGGGGACGATGAGGGTGTTAGCCCGTAAACAGCTGCGGCAGCCGCGTTAGACCGAGGGTCGAGGCGAACACCAGTGACGTCAAACGGCTCACTTAGAAAGCTACGTACGCGATCCTTCAACATTCGTGAGCCTGGACCTGTTTGGACACGCTCAATCTGTTCCGCCGTCAACGATCGTGACGCCGTGGCCATCAATCTGAGCGCCTCTTCACTCGCCCCATACAAAGGACTGCCGCCAAAGGAAGCTAGACTAACCAAATCACTAACATTATTGAAAAATATTGGCGTCATCTTTGCCCCTAGCAACGCCGAATCACTGTTGCCACCTGAGCTCGATGTTCTCGTTGCTAAACCCAATCGAATCAAGCTTCCACCGGTCCCGGATGCCGCGACCAGGGCTGCAGTGTTTTGCTTTGCGTCAGATGTATCAAGCGGTGAGAAGTGACAAACGCTACCCATCCTAAATCGAGCCTGAGCCTCAGGGCTCATTGTTGCAATCAACCCTTGAAATAATCCGCTCTTCTTAGCTGCCATGGGCAGGCCAAAGCGCCGATCCACTTCACCATTACCTCTTGGATTCCATCCTAGGGTATCATAGGAACGCAACCAATCGTCTGGCCCCCCAGCTTTACCAACCAGAAAGTTTCCTGCCAACGCAGCGCCACCAGCCATATCGAAGCACATAAACGGTAAACCAAAACCATTTAATCGTTCTTCACCAGCAGCAAATGCAGACCTAGCCACAAGAGCAGGAATCGACGGCAGCGCAATGTATGCCGAAAATCCAAACAATCCATGTGCTAAAAAGTCTCTTCGGGTATAATCAATCTTGTGACCAATTTTTTTCTCAATCAGTGTTTTTGATTCTAACAATTCTTTCATAAACTTCACGACAGACACCCTCCGCATTTAGTCAATGTTTAAATCAATCCTGAACAATCAACGAATCCAATGATACTGCCAAGACAGTACAAAGCGCCCTGAAGTAACGGAAAGACGCCAACGACGCCTCGTCAATCTCAGGTACTAAATCCTGCGAAAATTGTGCAAGCGTCGCTTTTTCTGAATCCGTCATTGGGCGCCCCCACAAACGCTGTGCATAGCTCTCCAGGACAACGGCCGTCACAATGGGGGAGATCTGTGCGGGCTTTAATGAGAAATCAACATCCTGGTGTATCATTCGCGAAGACGGCTGTAGCCGTGACTCCTTAAAGACAAACTCAGAGCAGTAGACAGCTCCAAGGGCACTACTAGCTAGGTATGAATTGGCAGAGAAGTGAACCACATCACTCGATGGTGGCAAATTGGAGCGAATTCGGCCATAAACAGCTTGTATATTGCTTGAAGACTCCGGGATTTGAAGCGCCACTGAGTAGAACGCTGAGATCTCCCGAAAGTTTCGGAGCCCCACGCCCTGCGCAGCCCCTGACATTAACCCAGCATAGCAAGCGAACCCAATTAGAAAACGTTTCATGCATCCCTCCATTATTTGCATTCGTCACTGATAGCAATCAACTCGAAAATATTGCGCATATCGTAGGAATTTGCTTCCAAGGTGTCTGCAAGAGTTTTAATGTAGCGCTCTTGTCTTGAGGTAAATTCAAACACCCGACACGTCACTTGAAAGGCCTGTCGCACCATACATTCACTGAATGCACGACTGTTTGCCAACATGGTTCCAAACTCCTCTAAAGTACTTCCCTCTGTAGGGCCACGCCAGCCAAAGCTTGACTGTTGATGATGTGCAAGGTAGTTCACCCAAGATCCGTCGCTAACAACATACCCATCCGGATAAAAATTTGTGTTTTGATTATACTTAGGCAGCACAGATTGAGACGTCACCAGTCGGTTTGAAGAGAAATCACTGTAAGCAAAAGCCCCTGACAAGGCATCCATAGGGGCATGACAACCACGGCAATCGGTTTGATAGGTCTGGAAACTCCCAGAAGGCATCCTGTCGACGTCCCTACGCACAAAGTCATCTGGAAGGCCGGGCTCACGCCAGTTCGTGATGTCTTTACAAAGAAAGTTTTTCAACGCAAACTTGACTGCGCGCCGATTGGTGCCAGCCGCATAGTATTCCTGAGCAAAACCCCTTGTTCCAAACACGCCAATCTTACGAGCAGACTGTGTTGTAATCAAAGCAGAGCCTAAATCGACGCCAGACTTTTCTATCTCCACGAAATGTCTGTTGTGTTCCGGTGCATTTCTCGGAAATCCCATATCAGCACGCCCTTCATAGAGAACATCACCGACAAGCACCTTACGGATATCATCACGATCCCTCACCAGCCCTACACCCAAGGCTTGAGCATCATTAAACGGACCGAAGGAAGACGCATCAATAGAAGTCCAACCTGAGCTCCAGTTGCGAACTGTTGTCCCTAGAAAATACCGATCAGAACTCGCAATTTTTGCCGCCTCCATGAACGCACCTCTTTGCACAGCAGCCGTCATCTGTTCCAGCCTTGGATCTCCATCATAAATCAAACCGCCTGTTAACCTGCGAAAAATTAATTTCGCACGCTCCCGCGACTCCGAACCATAGGTCTCAGAGGCAAGACAAACGGCCCCGAAGCATGCAAGCAAAGTCATAGACCTGATCGAAGTCACAAACAGCCTCCCTAAAATTTTACCGGGTTGTCTTCGAAATCTTAAACATAACTCATCACTGTGAAGGATAACCCGATTCTACCAAATGAAACACAAAACGCAAACAATATCCCAATGATTGTTACCAATCTCATAGGTTTCTTGTTTTAAGCGCCAGTCCACCCAGATCACAATGCTCGCATGTTGGTCAGTTGCAACGGCGGTTAAATAAATCTGACTTCAGAATTATATACAGTGCGTTATTTGTAAATACCAATGGACAGGACTTATGAGGACTATTCAATTTTGACAAAGAGCACAATTATTGACGTTTTGGGATATAAACTGTTACTCTTTACTAATCGTTCTTCAGCAAAAACTTTGAATTCATTCATGTTTAATGCGGTAATTCAGTCGTGAGGCTAACTATGAAAAAATATATCACAGCATTTCTTGTGCTTGCCGCTTTGCTTTCCTGTAAGACTGTCAACCCCTCAGGCACAAAGGCAATCAAACGGATGAGCAGCGACTCTCCGCGTCTACTTCGCTTTTACGCACGCCATATCGATAGTAATAAACAGGGAGGGCAGAGCATCATTTGCTTAAGCGAATGCCCCTCGTCAACCGATGAAGAGACTAGTTGCCCTTACAAAGGACATGTCAGCCTCGCGAAAGTTAATCAATTGGCGGCAAGCGATAAAGACTTTGCAGCCGTTGTTGAAAAAGCCTTATCACCAGCCGTTTACGACATCCCCGATGATTCTCATGATTCGAGAAAGTTCCAACAGTTCTTAGACATGTTTACTTTGGACGGAACATCAACCTGCCAAAGTCGCAGCTCTGAAGACCCCCCGATAGACTCAAATGGCACACCTGCTGTAGGCTTAAACGACTTGAAGTTACAGCGCGCACAGATTTTTGTTTCAAACCCATGGCCCTTTGCTGTGCGGCTCATCTACACCATCACCGTTTGGAATAGTGAGACGCGGGAGTGGATAAGCCTTGAGCCCTATAAACAATCGGTGTTGCCTGCTCATTCAAAGGTAGTACCAATCACTCGCGGCCTTACCCCAACAAACCAACCACTCGTCAAAGAGATTACGATCGAAGCACTGGCAGTAGACGGACCTGAAACATGGGGGCCCAGAACATTCCTGGTCGAACCTTACAGTTCAACAGCGGGGCTAAAAAGGATGCAAATTGATGTTGGTCAGGACGATTGGTTTGACCAGGCGGAGCGGACTCGGGAGAACGCAGAACGACGTGCACTCGAGGCCAAGCGCCTCGAAGAGGAACGCCAAGCCCGACTTCGAGCAGAGGAGGTGGAGCGCGAGCGAAAACTGCGTGAGTTCCGCACAAGTCCTCAGTGCGGACTGAATCAATATGTTGCAATTGGCTACACGTTTACAGGCTTGATCAAGTATGGGTGCGGCACTTCTAAACAGGCTGCTGTCAATCAAGCATGTCGAGGCTTCAATGGCTGTTCTTATGTAAGCTATTGGGACGGCTGCATAGGCGGGTTTCTCCTCTGCCCCGGCCCCGGATTCATCGGCCTTTGCCAATTGGGCAGTGCGACCACCCCACATCAGAAGAGTGTGACCATGGGCACTGCACAAAGGAAGGTTTACGACCGCGCTCGTGAATTATGCGAAGACTCAGCCAGTGCATTTCACACGTGCAATAGACATGCGTCAGCCTGCTCTGGTCGTCTATAGGTCGACTGGTCTATTGCGCGTGGTTTTGCATACCTGTCGTCACTGCTTACGATTGGAAATTTTATCCCTGACTCAGGGATCACTTCACTAGCTTCAACGCGCCTGCGTACTCCGGGTTCTGTCTAAGATGCGGAAGAGGCACCCCCTTGTCGTGGCCATTTTGCCTTTTTGATGTTTTGACATGACACGCGCGATATGTTAACTCCCTAGTCCAATTCCTTGATTCTCTGGAGGCCTTGTGAATCAGAGTCAAACAAGCAGCACGGTTGTTATCGGCTACATTATCTGGCTTTTTGGATTTACAGGATCCCACCGTTTCTATTTTGGCAGACCAAAAACCGGCTTGCTTTATTTTTGTACACTTGGTCTCTTCGGAATTGGCTGGCTGATTGATATTGTTCTCATCCCTCGCATGGCGGAAACATGTGATGTCAAACGCGAGCCAGGACCGATTGACTATAACGTTTCATGGCTTCTTTTAACATTTTTGGGAGCCTTTGGAGCCCATCGGTTTTACATGCATAAGTGGGCAACAGGCATTCTGTATTTTTTCACCGGCGGATTGTTTGGAGTCGGCTGGGCTTATGACCTTTGGACTTGGAATGACCAAGTCGCTCAAATCAACTTAAGAGAAAACCAAGCCCGACTTCCCTGAAGAGTTAATGACTAGTGGAGTCGTCTTACTTCGATAGACTTTTTACCCCTTTAGGCTGCTCGGTGCCGACGGTCTTCATCCACAGACACCCCTGTGACCGCCCCCCAGAACCTCGTCCCAACGCCATACCTGGGCACTCACCGGCAAAATCTTTGCGACAAGAATCAACAGCCTCTTGATGACAAGACTCATAGGCTCGACCTGCCTCCAAACATTTTGCGACGGCACTGTGAACCGCAGCCATACTGCGATGTCTCGCTATGATGCGTTCCTGTTCCTGGTTCAATTTCGCCGTTTCACTAAATCCGATGCAGCTATGGTAAATACCCATAATCGCCACGATAAACTTTGCAATCATAAGCCCCCCACCACAAACACCAACGCTAGGTTTCAAAGCAGTCCGCAGAACCCGCATTCCTATGGGGAAGCAATTTTTATTCCAGTCGCAACAAACGCCTACGCACAAACGTCTCACTCGAGATTAAAACCTCAGCTTAACGCCAGCCCCCAGGCGTTTGTGCGCAAACGACGCACCAATAGCCCAGTGCCAGGAGGGCGAGTACATTAAATTACTCTCAACATCAAAATCATCACCTGTCCCATAAGACACTGCGACGTCACTGTATACAAGTGACGTCCATTGCAGGCGCTTTTCTAGCCCAACACTTGCGAAACCTTTGCTGTCAACATATGCCTCAACATCTATCAAAAGTGGCAGAACGTAGGAAAAGCCAACTAACCCTCGAACTCTCGTTCGCTCAAACTCCGTCGAATAACGCGCCCCCGCAGCTACGGTTAAATAATTAGACAACCATCGGCGATACAAGAAATCAGATTCTGCATGAAGCGGCTTTGTATATTGACTCAAAGAGTTCGTCCACTCGAAAGCATCCCAAGTCCTGGAAAGTTTAACGGTTGCGTGCGCATAATTAGAAAACAAATCCGCCTCACCAGAAAAATATATATGATCGTGAAGATGAGGGTCCTGCTTTTGAATCGCCTGGATCTCGGGCTTAGGTTTAAACGATGAATACTCAATCACACGCGCCATACCAGTTTTGAGATGATAAAGGTTGTGGCAATGCAACATCCAAACTCCAGGTTCGTTGGCTAGAAACTCGATCGTTCTTGTTCCATGAGGAGGAACATCCACAGTATGCTTGATCGGCGAATAGTCTGCGGCTGAGGTCAAAACTCTGAAAAAATGACCATGAAGATGCATAGGATGATGCATCATTGTCTTGTTTTCAAACGTAAAACGCACCACGTCACCCTCCCGGATGACAAGAGATCGCTCTTGATGAATCGCCTTCCCATTTAGATGCCAGACGTAGCGATGCATATCGCCATCTAGCACAAGGCGCAAATCATAGCGCGGCTTTTCCTTCGCAAAATTTGTACTTGATTGCGCACGAAGATCGTCAACGGTCAATAGCTCGCTCATCCGCATAAGCTGTTCGTCATCACCGTGTTCATCGTGATCACCGTGTTCATCGTGTTCATCGTGGCCACCGTGTTCATCGTGGCCACCGCCGTGGGCAGCAGGACCCGCCTCAGAAGAATTATTATGATTAGACGCACCCCCGGGCGCAGCTCCCAGTTGTTGAGGGTCATGCCCTTTACCGGCTGACGACGGGGTCGGAGGACTGCTCGTAACTTGTTGATCAAGCTTAACGTGATCAGAAGCTTCGCGTCGAGTACCGTGATCACCGTGGTGACCATGGCTCGATGATGCGTGGGCACTTCCATGATTCATGGGTCCGTATAAATTTAAAGGAGGCCGCGATGGCACAGAAATCTTTGTACCCCGTCCAAGCCATAATGATGCATGACCTGTTTCATCTTGAGCTGTCGCCCGCAACTCTGTGCTTTTACCTGACTCCACTTGGAACAACACATCATACGTCTCGCCCATCCCAAGTAAAATCTCTTTTGCACGGACAGGCTCAATATCAACCCCGTCAGACGCCACCACCGTCATCGGTGCCTGACCAAGAGATAGGTAAAAATACGTTGAAGCAGATGCATTAATTATTCGCAGTCGCACCATCTCATGGTCCTTCAGAGAATCAACTACCGACTCTCGTTTACCATTGATCAAAAACGCATCGTAACCAACATCGGAAAGATCCATCCCACCCATCCGATCGAGCTCATTTGCAAACAGATCACCCAACGCATTTGCCTGGTATGCACCCCAAAGAGATCGAATCGATTTTTTCTTATAAAGATAATAATCACCGTCCTTACGCAGATTACGCAGGATCTGAGTCGCATTCTCATCTGACCAATCACTTAAAACAACCACAACGTCCTTGGCTGGAGTCGTTGCAGGCGTCTTCGGATGAACTATGATCGCACCGTACAAGCCTTTTTGTTCCTGAACATTCGTATGAGAATGGTACCAATAGGTTCCGTGATGACGAAGCCTGAACCTGTAGGTGTAAGAACTCTTAGCCTTAACGGGCAAACTATTCACATAAGCGACCCCATCCATGTCCGACGGAAGAAGAAGACCATGCCAATGCATCGACACCTCCTCTGACAAATGATTTGTCACCGTGATAACAGCTTCATCGCCCTCCGTGAATTCCAACGTGGGTCCCGGAATACTGCCGTTGATCATCAAAGCCCAATCAACGTCCCGTTGGCCTGATAGATTTACTCGGCCCTGAGTCACAGCAAGGTCATACTTAACGTCTTTCCCCAAAGCCATTCCTTCGATAAAAAGAAGAACCAAACAACCGACTACTAACTTTCCAAAGCTAAAAAGCTGTAAACCTCGCATCATTCAATACTCCTCCACTGATTCCCGTGTGTTGACCTTAAAGACCCAAAAAGATTCCAACCGAAAACGAACGTCCCTCATTAAACCCTGCTCGTAATCCCTACAACGGATCCACATTTGACCGAATCATAGCCATTTTAAGTGCGTTTTGCCAAGGTTATCCCGCGTCCGTCAAATCAGGCATGAAGCCGCGGGCTTGTCAGGTTAGATCAGACCTTTAAAACCATTCATTTAGACTCAGAAAAACCATATAATATTTGGACGATACCATTGCATACTTTTAGCTTTTTACATAGCATTCAAACAAGTACGTTTACGACCCATTTTTTCGCCCGGGAACACCCCCCTTTTGGAGACCTATGCGTGATTCGGCACCTGCTCGGACAGTTTCTGCATCTGAAACGATGATTCCGGAATTGGAGTTATTCCTTAAAGGTGCCGCAGACATGCTCATTGATAAAGAAGCACAATTGCGGATGGCTTGGTGTTGCCTTGTAGCTGGTGGTCACCTCCTGATTGAGGATGTACCAGGTGTTGGCAAGACGACGATGGTTAAACTCATTGCCAGATTATTTGATTTACCATTTAAGCGCATTCAGTGTACTAGTGACCTCCTACCATCGGACATTATTGGCGGCCTGATTTACGACGAGACAAAGCGTGAATTTTCATTCTTACGCGGTCCAATCTTTACAAATCTAGTCATGGCTGACGAGCTAAACCGTGCATCTCCGCGCTCCCAAAGCGCCTTTCTGCAGGCCATGGAAGAGGGCTATATTACCGTCGATGGGGTATCGTATGAGCTACCCTCGCCTTTCCTTGTCGTGGCAACACAAAATGGAGCCGACAGCGCAGGAACGAACCCTCTGCCGGAATCGCAAATGGATCGCTTTATGATGGCCATGCAGCTTGGTCTACCAGCGAGGTCCGGAGAGAAACGATTACTAACGCAGCCAGGACGAGCAGAAATGCTCGATCGATTGACACCCGTTTTTTCACCAAATGTCGTCGCAACACTGCGTGCGGCAGCACAGCAAGTTCATGTCAGCGACGCCGTGGCGGACTATATCTTAGACTTAGCAGCTGCCCTACGGGAATGCACGTTAGGCTGCAGTCCACGAGCAGTTTTAGCCCTTACTTCGGCAGGCAAAGCTTGGGCTCTCGGCTGTGGACGACAGGCACTTCTTCCGCGCGATATCCAAGCAGTGGCATCGGCCGTGCTCACCCACAGGCTTCGACCCAAGTCAGAATCTTGGGCCGGATCGAGCTCACAGGCCGTCACCAACGCAATTAGCAGGGTTAAGGTCGATTGCTAGATGACATCAAAGACCGTTTCAACCCTAGCAGGCCTTACTGCCGCCAATTGGATTAGATCCTACTTGCGACGTCGCGTGCAAATCTACATCTTGCCAACCTGGCTTTGCGTTGTGTTTAACAGCCTTGTTCTAGGTGTTTTACTTCTAGGATTTAACTCGCAAAATCCGTTTATGGTGGGCGCAAGCTTTCTTGCGTTGTTTATTGAACTGCTTTCTATGGTTGAATCACATGTAAATTTGCGAGAGCTGAAGATGAGTATTGTCTCTGTAAACTCTGCCGAGGAGGGCTCCCACGGGATGATAGAGATTCAAATACGGTCGCGCCCCTCGTCCTACGGACTTCAAATTAAAGCCCTTGAAAGTCGTAGCCGCACCGAGAAGGCGCGTTTTTATTTTTTTAACAAGAGCCTCTATCGATTGGTTTTGGCGGAGTTGGCGGATGTGCTCTGGGGCGAATGGAAACGGCGACGTCAGCTTCCAGATGAATTTATATCGACAACAATCGATGGAAAGCCAGTCTCACTAAAATTTATGACCGAACAGCGAGGAGTCCATCAGTTGCCTCAGATCAAGGTTTCGTCACAGTTCCCCCTAGGAATGTTCCGTGCAGTCAGGCTTTTTGAATTCCCGGACAAACAGTATGCATCGTTTCCCAAAGCCATGGGGGTGGCCTTTGACTCCAAAAGCCAGTCACAAAACGTTGCACCCCACACAAGACAAGGACGGCGTACGACTACTGGACAATCTGATCTTGAGTTCTCTCACCATAAAGAGTACGTGCTTGGCGACAATCCACAAAGGATTGATTGGCGAGTCTCCTCACGCCAGAGAAAGAAGTTTGTACGAACGTTCACATCATCGTCACACGACGAGGTATGGGTGCTTCGCTGGTCTGACACGCCACCTCATGATGTCGAGCGTCGGTTACAGCAACTTGCGTTTTGGGCTTTTGAGGCGCGTCTTCGTCGTAAAAAGTTTTCTTTAGTCTTGCCCAGCATGGAGGTTGGCGCGGGAAACGGGGAGCAGCATTTGGAGCGCTGCCTTTGGCTATTGGCAGCATTCAACATAGACCCAATCCTGTCAGAAGGTACGGCCTAATGTTACCACCGTGGAGCGACCGAGTTCATTTGATTTCAATCGTCATGCTGATGACACTTCCTGTCGTATCTCTAGTCGCATCGTCCGACCCGGGCCCAGCATCAGCTTTGATTGCTTGTCTTTTTGTGTCCTTCATCCAGTTACTATGTTATACACGGCTTACACCCCTAAGGTTACCAGCGCGATGTCTACTCGTAGGCGCTTTGACTCTTTATGTTTGGCTTGACCGTACAAGACTGTATGGTCATTTGATCCCACTACTATACTTTTGCTTCATGTTTTTGATTTTCTCGGCATCACCATCTCCCGGCGCCAGAAGTTTACGAATCATCTGTGGGCTGTTTTCTTCATTATTTATGTCTATTTTCCTTCCCCGCTGGACCAGCGGTGCTTTTGCAACACTCTTTATGATCTACTTTGTTGGATCCTGGCTTAGCGTATGGTCGGCCATGAGTCTCGGCGCGTCATTAATCTGGTTCTCAAAACGATCGATTCGAAAGGAGACGGCATTCCTCATTCTTTTCCTTCTTGGTGTGGCAGCCATAGGGATTCGTCAGGCTCGAGACTACGCCATGAGGCAAGCCGGGCTGACCGGTCTTCCACGTGTTTTAGACCCAGACTCGATGCGCCACCTCCAATTGTCTCCCTCCCTGGCGATGCGAATCCAGTTTGATCAACCTATGCCAGGAGCCCCCGAGGCGCTTTACTTTAGAGCCGATACGCTCGACCGCTTCGACGGCGCCATCTGGTCACCTGGCATCAGTCGAATTCAACAAAAGAATGCACCTACCCCCCTAGACACCGCTTACACTGTAACTTTAAGTCCCAGATACTCTGATTTCGCACCCGTTTTAGATTACGGAGTAACCGCACAGTCACGGGGTCTGTCCTTTAAGAAAATCATCACCCAACTGAGTGCAAGGGATAATGGCGTTTTTCAATCTCCCGGCCTATCGCGGCTATGGGTTAAGTATCAGGCGACAAGCCGCAGTAAACCGCTGCACACCATGCAGAAAGAAGACCGTTTACATTTGACTAACGTCCCCAAGTCGGCGGATCCTCGGCTGTGGGACCTATCAAAGTCACTTCATCACGATGGCGAGGCTGGCCGATTCATGATTTCCTTTTCGGATTTCCTCGAAAAGCAGTCCTTCAAATATACGATCAAACCAAACTCAACTAGTCTAGCCGATTTTGCATTGGTCGGACGTGAGGGATATTGTGCACAATTTGCTGCTCTGGCTGCGACCACGGCACGCATGGGTGGAATCCCCTCAAGAATTGTCACTGGCTTTCTCGGCGGACGATGGGACGACGCCGGTCAAACCCTGTACGTTAGAGATTTGGACGCACACGCCTGGGTCGAGTTATGGGACATACTCGACCAACGTTGGGTTCGATTTGACCCCGTGGCCACATTGGCCCCAGCTCGCGTCGAACACGGGGCCGAGTTTTATCTAAGGTCTATCGGTGCAAGTATTCCAAGTGAATACGACTTTGAACGAATGACTCTGATGGCGGGTTTTTATATGGGTTTTGATGACTTTATTGAATCCCTAAATGATGGATCATTCAGCAATGTCGGTGAAATAGTTGTTGCTTATGGTGAATATTTACTCATGATCGGAACACTCGGTTTGCTCGCATCCTACGTCATTCTTCGGAAACGGCGCCTAAGGTCACCCAATCGCTCGCCCGACTTACTCTTGGCACAGCAACTGAGTAACGTATTTAGTCGCATTGATCTCGAAAAATCACCTGGCGAACCTCTTGATGTTTGGTTAGAACGGGTTGTGGGGCTACATGGGGAGCTTCGCCCGGTTCTAAGTGCGTTTTCGGACGCATTCTGCCGTTTCCGTTATAGCAGAGATCGACAAGATCGAGACCTAGAGACAATGAAGGCATGCCTTCGCACAATTCAGCGTCAGCACCTTTTACACTCTGACCATGCGAAAGGACGTTGATGACAAACTTGTTGAATATTAACGCGTCTAACCCAAGGAGTGTAAAATCTTGACTATTGGCCACGAAACTAATGTTGCTATAATCGGGATGGGAATGTGCGGCATCACTGCAGTCAGAGAGATCACCCAACAGCACCCAAAGTCATGGCTTGGACTAGACAAAGGCCGATCGATTGGCGGACGTCTAGCAACCAGGCGCCTCAATAATCTGACGTTTGATCATGGCGCCCAGTTCTTTACGGTTAGGTCGTCAGAGTTCTCGGTTGTTGTGGAGGAACTCATAGCTGCAGGCAGCGTGCAGACGTGGTGCAAGGGTTTTCATGACGGAAATCAGATACACAACGATGGACATCCCCGCTATGCGACGATAGGGGGAATGAATAGGCTAGCCAAAACCCTCGCTAAGGAGCTGTCCCCGGCTCAAATTCTATTGAATAAACAGGTTTTAACACTTAGAAAAGACGCCCATCGGTGGCTTATTAGCTGCGCAGACGGCAGCACCATTCTAGCAAAATATGTCATTGTAACAGCTCCCGTACCTCAAGTCCTAGACTTGCTTGAGCATCTCGAGGTGTTTTCCAGCAATGAAGATGTTCGATTAGCCTTACTCAGCATAGAGTACGATCCTTGCATTGCATTTATGGCTCAATACCGCCCGGATTCTATCCCAAATATTGCAACCCCCTATCAGCTAAATCAAGGACCAGTCGCCTTTGTAAGTGACAATGGACTTAAAGGTGTGTGCACGCAACCGGGATCACTAACCGTTCATTTATCTGCAGACGCAAGTAAAAACTTGTTTACATCCTCTGCTGAAGACGTCATCAGTTTTGTTCAGGAGTCCTTACGCAAAATATTTACCGATTTTGATTTCGTCGCCGTGAGCGAACCGTCCGTACATCGCTGGCGATATGCCTCGCCCAAAAATACCCTAGATGTACCGTTCGTTGAACTTCCGTTGCAAAATGGTGACACCGACCAAGGAGCCCGGCTATTTATCGCCGGTGAAGCTTTCGGTGGTCCTAAGATAGAGGGGGCCTACCTTTCGGGGTTGCGCGCAGGAACACGCGTAGTGGAACTGTTGACAGCAGATTCAAAAGTCAGCTTAAATGCGTAGTGGCAGAAACGTCTGTTTAACCGTCGCTCGATACCCGGTGACTTGATTGTCTGCACCATTGCCCGGAGGCCTTCTATGCAGTTACGAACCATTTTAATCAGGTAATGCAACTCATCGTGTAACACCACACCGTCCACACCACGGGAGCAACAAAAACTCAATGAATGCTGCGATCCTTAAAGCGAGCCTGACCGACGCAAATACCATCATTCGTGACTTAGCCAGCCATGCGACCTCTGGGCTCAGCACCGCAGAAGCTCAACTTCGGCTCGAAACGGACGGTCCTAACTTTATTGCTGAGGAGCGCAAAACCCACCCTGTCGTTGCACTCCTTCACCAGTTTTTAGACATTACCATTGGAATCCTAATAGCCGCAGCTGGCCTATCCTTCATCGTCGGAGAGACCGAGGATGCTGTCGTCATTATAGCCATTGTAGTGCTTAATGGCGTATTTGGATTCATACAAGAGTATCGTGCCGACAAGGCCATGAGCGCCCTTAAACAGCTAGCTCCAGCAAAAGCTCTCGCTCTTCGCAATCATGAGTGGGAGTCGATTGACTCCGAAAATCTCGTATGCGGAGACATCGCAAGTCTTCAGGCGGGAGACAAAATCCCCGCCGACATTCGCATCGTACGGCAATTTGATTTAGAAATCGACGAGTCCACGCTGACCGGCGAGTCCTTACCGGTAACCAAGATCGCCGAACCACTTCAAGCGCAAACGCCAACAATTGGTGATCTTAAAAATATTGCATTCAAAGGCACAATGGTAACTCGAGGGCGTGCCGAGGGAATCGTCGTTGCGACCGGCTCCAAAACAGAGCTGGGACGCATTGCTTCGCTCATGAGAAGCCCAAGTTCTCGTAAGACTCCTTTACAGGTTCGACTATCAAAATTCAGCAAACGACTTGCCATCGGTGTCATAGGCATTTGTACTGTAATTTTTGCACTCGGCATCTCCAGCGGAGAACCTCCTCTGCGAATTTTTATGACATCCTTAAGCCTTGCCGTGGCGGCCATTCCCGAGGCACTACCCGCGGTGGCTACAATTCTCTTGGCATTTGGCGCACGTTACATGGCTGCAAAAAAAGCTCTAATTAGAAAACTTCCCGCCGTCGAAACTCTAGGCTCCGTGACCTACATCTGTACCGACAAGACAGGCACACTCACGGAGAATAAGCTGAAGGTGGATGCTTTCGGATTCAGCTCGGCAGCCTTCGCTGCTGATACGCTCAAGCTGGAGACCGATCAACACATATGGCTAGCTAAAATCATGCTACTTAATAATGACGCTGTAAGAAAGGATAACGGGGTCGTAACGGGCGAGCCAACCGAAACAGCTTTACTCGAAGGCGGACATCGTCTAGGACTTTCCAAAGTGGAGCTAGAACAACATTTACCCCGGATCGCAGAGATTTCATTCTCCTCTGAACGCATGATGATGTCCACCTTGCACAGAACCGAATCGTCGACGGTATTGTTATCAAAAGGGGCCCCCGAAAGGATTATTTCTCTTTGTTCACTTGAGTATCAAGGAAACCAACGGATCCCGATCAATCGTGATCGCGCCCGTTTAACTGCGAACAAAATGGCAAGTCTTGGTCTTCGTGTTATCGCCTGTGCAATGAGACCAAATCTTCCGTCAGATAAATCAACCTTAGTTGGCAACGACGAGGCGGACATGGTCCTTGTTGGTTTTGTCGGCCTGATTGATCCGCCGCGACCCGAGGTGTATTCCGCCATCAAAGACTGCCAAAAAGCGTCGGTAAAAATTGTCATGATCACAGGAGATCACCCCACTACGGCTCAGGCGATTGCGATAAAGCTAGGCATCCTACCGACTGCAACGAATCACTCGCATCAAATACTTACTGGCGTGCAGCTTCAAGCCATGTCAGACGACGAGCTGCGACATCGCGTCAAGGAGGTGCGTGTATATGCAAGAGCCGCTCCCGAACACAAAATAAGAATCGTAAAGGCGTTGCAAAGCTGTGGTGAGTTTGTCGCCATGACGGGCGACGGCGTCAACGACGCGCCAGCACTAAAAAGCGCAGATATCGGCATTGCGATGGGAAAAAATGGTACTGACGTTGCGCGCGAGGCTTCCCAGCTTGTGTTGCTAGATGACAATTTCGCAACGATTGTCGCCGCAATTCGTGAAGGAAGACGAATATTTGATAACATCCGAAAATTCATCCGCTACGTGCTAACGGGGAATTCTGCAGAAATTTGGGCACTTCTACTTGCCTCAGTTTTCGGCTGGCCGTTACCGCTTCTACCAACCCAGATCTTGTTTGTTAACCTTTTGACGGACGGACTGCCAGGTATTAGCTTAGCTGCTGAACCTGCCGAACGCGGCATCTTAACCCGTCCTCCGCGGCCTCCAGGGGAGTCAATTTTCGCCGGTGGTTTGTGGCAGCACGCCGTTTTCATCGGCCTGTTACTCGGAATCCTAACACTAGTCGCTTTTTCTATAGGAAACAAAGTCTCCTTGCAGCACGGCCAAACAATGGCGTTTACGGTACTCACGCTAGGTCAGCTCTTCCATATTATGGCCATCCGAGCTGAGTATGATTCAATGTTTTCACGATACACGCATCAAAACAAAGCACTTGTGGGAACGGTGTTCGTGACGGCATTACTTCAAATCACTGCCGTTTTCCACCAGGGTTTAAACAAATTATTTGGCACTCACCCATTAACAATCAAGGAATTACTCGTATGTCTTGGCTTAGCCTGCCTGGTCGGTGTTGCATCAGAATGCGACAAAGCCATCCGCAAACGAATGGTAAGGGTATCTAGCCTGTGATAGATTTTGATGACTGGGAAAAAATCACAAACCGCATCAACCATCCAACAATCGTCAACACAACCGATCCAATAATTGCCGGAAGAAATCCATTGATCGTAAAACCCGGTGAAAGAGCTGCGGCAATTTTTAAAGCCAACCCATTTACAACCAAAAGAAACAATCCGAAGGTGAAAATGGTAAAGGGAAGGGTAAGGATCGCCAAAACTGGCCAAATAAAGATATTAACAAATCCAATAACACACGAGGCGATCAGCGCCGCTACAAAGCCGTGGACCTGAAAACCAGGCACAAGGTAAGCGGTAAGCATTAATGCTAGACTAGCGATCAACCAATGGACTACATAAGGCATCATAAAAAGCTCCTCCAACCTGAGACGTGGGTTTCCCCATCGGCTCAGTAGTTAACATATTTATCAGGCGATCGCATACGTCTTTTTAAGTTTCTCGATATCGTGCGCCCATCCCCTAATCTTGAACACAATGCCATCCTCCCCATGATGCTCCTCGATCACGCGAAAGATTCGGCGTATTTCCGCCATGGCTGCCCCCGACTCATAGGACACCTTTAAATTGGAATCGACCATTGAGCGCTCGAAATAGGCGATACAGATCTCACGAAGCCCACGCACACTCTCCGGGTCAAGAGCAGATATGAAAACCGCATCCGGGAACTCTTTGCGTAAAATAGCCTTGTCTAGCTCAGAAAGCCGATCTGTTTTATTCAATACTAAAAGCTGATCGCGCTCTGCTGCACCTATCTCACCCAAGACAGAGCGCGTTGTATCAACTTGCGTCCTAAATGACGAATCTGAAGCATCGGCTACAATCAATAACAATGACGCGTCAAGCGCCTCATCGAGGGTTGATCGGAAGGAAGCGACAAGGTCATGAGGCAGTTTCTTTATAAAACCGACCGTATCTGTGACCAATATCTTTGGCTTGGACTCAGGATATAGAGCGCGCACGGTCGTATCCAAGGTTGCAAAAAGCTTGTCAGCAACCAACACGTGACTACCCGTCAAGGCACGCATTAACGAAGACTTACCGGCATTTGTGTAACCGACCAAAGCCACTTTCATACTTGAATGGCGTCTCTCTCGCCGCAGAGCCTCTTCCTTATGAATAGCCTCAAGATCCCGTCTCAACTCTGCGATCCGGTCACGAATTCTTCGACGATCAAGCTCATGCTGCGTTTCCCCTGCACCTTTAGCCCCGATCCCTCCACCCTGGCGATCACCTCCGCCAGCAGCCCGGAGTCGCGGCGTTAGATACGTTAGCCTTGCAATCTCAACCTGAGCGCGAGCAGCGGGGGTTTTCGCATGCCGATGAAAAATTTCAACAATGACGCCAGTACGATCCATAACGTCAACGCCCAAAGCCTGCTCAATGTTTCTAGCCTGTGTTGGCGTCAGCTCATGATCAAACACAACCAAGTGAGCCTCTTGCGTCGGCTCGTTCTTTTCATGACTCAGCTCCTCGAGGAGATCCTCTTCATCCTGCACGGGGTATCCACTATGGCCAGTATGCTTAGAGTAACCTTGGACGACACCAGACCCACCGGTCCATGTTGCGATCTCCCGTAACTTCCCTTCACCGACCACGGTCGAACCCGACACGGATGTTCGCTTTTGTACAAACCTTGCAACGACAACAAACCCCAACGTCTCGACCAATCGCTGTAACTCGTCGGCTGACTCGACGACTTCAGAGTCCTTAACCTCCGGCCGCTGGACGGAGACGAGTAGCGCCTTAGGCTGTTTTACCACCCCGGATTTCTTCATTACCTCGTCCTTTCTTGCATTTACCCCAAAGAACTGGGTCTCGGGGAGGGACTGATAACGTATATTCGAGCTAAAGTCGCCAAAAAAAAGCAAGCCACAATTCTAATAATTTCGGTAAT
>JBIKKO010000190.1:0-6082 GCA_044360315.1 Oligoflexales bacterium | reverse complement strand
TTATTATCTCCAGGGACAACTAGGATTCGGTCTCTTATTCTACAGATGGGTATGGTCGAATGACCAACCTGGCATGCGCCTCTCAGGATCAGCGCCTTAAGTTTTTTTAATTCCAATTGTGTAAATAGGTTAACCCTCGCCGCCAGAGTCCGGTAACTCGTTTGAATGCCGAGTCAATCATTGCGATTCAACTCATGAGTTTTGCACCACGCAGCGTTTTACCTCCGGTGGTCAAATCATAAAATCAGAATGCCACAAATTGTCGAAAATTGACGGCAAAGATAAATGCGACTCTGCCCGCGCTGGCGTCCCCGCGGATCTTAAAGATCTCGGGAGCTTCTGTTATGATTCCTTTGGTCGAGTCACTTTGAATTTTGTCACTCCTGATTTGCTGCCTCTTGAAGATAAGGTGACAGACGTGCTATCGACGGGATCCTTGGCGATTAAATTCAATGATGTGATATTGGTGGAAAGGTTCAATAACGCAAACAGCAGCTATAACGCACCCGTTATCGAGTCCGGGCGTTTGACCGCCGACCCTAAAGAGATTTACTGCCGCATGCTGGCCAATAATGGATTTGTTCAACGAGACATGCCTTACACGTTTAGTGTTGCGACGACACAGGATCGTATGATCGCGGGATCAAGGAAGCTGACTTTCAAGGCGGGAACAGCCGGGCCGTTTTCTCTCAGTGGTGAGTGCTTCCGTCACGGTGATACAACTCCTTTCACAGTCACAGACTTGCGGGCGATATTTGGCACACTTGCGGTTTTCGGGCCGGGAATTTAGGCGTTAGTATCTCTCCCTTTTCACAATCCCCCCGACGCGAGGCACATCGGGGTTGCTTCATGAACATTGACGCGTATTTAGGTCAGGCTTTGTCATCCCCAGACGAACGAAGTGAGTCGTCGGGGATCTGTTCTAGGCAGCGATGTTTTACGGTATGTTGGCACTTGTTTCATGAAAATTTTGACATCCAAAATCACAATTTTAAGCGCAAAAGGTTAAGCCTCAATGATTCAGATTACGCATTTTTACTTTATACGTCACGGTCAGACCCAGGCTCACATCGATAAATTGATCTGCGGTGGCAGTTGGAATATCGAACTAACGGAAGAGGGATTACTTGCTGCTCGAAAGGCCGCCAATCTACACAAGGATAAATTGGCCGATGTTCAGAGAATTGTTTCAAGCCCTCTGAAACGTACCGAACAAACAGCCCGTTTTTTCTCTGAAGTTTTGAACATCAAAGTCGAACACGATCCAACAATCGCGGAATGGTCGTTAGGTGAGTGGGACCGACTTCCTTATTCAGAAGTTCCGGACCTATTTGAGGGGCAAAACAATCCGCCGGGAGGAGAGCCTCGGCAAGTTTTTCGGTATCGAGTTGAAATGGCTTTAGAAAATATACTTCGTTCCGGCAAGATTCCGCTCCTAGTGTCTCATGGAGCGGTCTGGGATGCTATTGCCCGAAATTTACGTTTGTCCGACACACATATTCCGCCCTGTGTTCCAGTTAAAGTATCTTTTGGCGATGCCAGTAATAAGTTAATTTTTCCGGACTAAAGTTCCCCGATGTGATGGCCAGCTCTCATTACAAATTGTCTGCCATGAGATCCCCACTCCGGCGCCGGAGTTGGGGCGGTGGCGCGTGAGTCATTCAGTACTTCGCTGGGGAGATTAAATACTTCTTTTCAGAGATTTTCTGACTTCATGCCGCTTCAATGCAAGTTCGATAAGTTTATCGATAAGCGACTGATTACTGATGCCAGATGCGGCCCAAAGCATAGGATATTGCGAAATCTCCGTAAATCCAGGGATGGTATTTACTTCGTTTAGATAAAATTGATTGGTTTTCTTTTCAAGAAACAAATCAACTCGTGCCATGCCATAGAGTTCTAGGGCTTGAAAAACTTTTTTTGCGATGGCCTGTGCGATCTTTGCTTGATCTGCGGTTAAATCCGCAGGGATTTTCATTTTTGCGCCTTCAGCATCTATGTATTTTGCCTCATATGAGTAAAAATCATTTGTGGGCAAGACTTCACCCGGAATCGATACTTCAGGATTATAATCACCTAGTACGGCGCACTCTATCTCCCTAACATCAAGTCCCTTTTCGATTAAGACTTTGTCGTCAAACTCAAATGCAGTATTTATGTGCTTGCGCAAATCATCACGATTTTTGGCCTTATTTACACCAACGGAACTTCCGAGTCGCGCGGGTTTTACAAACATGGGATAGCCGAGTTCGCGTTCAGCCAAACTGATACCGTCATCTTGGTTAGCTTTCCAAAATTGAATTTTTATATCAATAAAAGGAACGATATTGACGCCAGCAGTGGCTGCCAATTTTTTTGCAACCACTTTATCCATACCAATCGCGGAACCAAGAATATCAGGTCCAATGTAGGCCGTATCGGAAAGATCAAGAAGGCCTTGAATAGAGCCATCTTCTCCCCCTGTACCGTGAATCACTGGAAAAACGACCCGTTGGGCATCAAGCAAAGTTTCAGAATTTGCCAATATACTACTGGCTGGCAATGCTTGCATTGACCCCAGAATTGGCACTGACTTGGACGATTGAATAGCTGCAAGAAGTGCGGGTGTGTCTTGCTTTAGCCATCTACCAGATTTATTGACGGCAACCGTCTCGATTTCGTACTTATTGGGATTTAAATTTCTTAGAACAAATGCTGCACTTCTGCATGAAACTTCGTGTTCGGCAGATTTGCCACCATAGACAACAAGAACTTTTATCTTTGGTTTCATCAGCTAGGTCTCCTGGTAAGTTTTAGTAGGAGAACTTTGAAATCTTGAGAAATACTAAAACACGGTTTGGACAGAGATTTGGAAGGCTTCCCAATGATTTTAGCACATTACAAGCCCCGGTTTTTCTGAAAAAAAGGAATTTTTGAGTTAGAAAACATGGGGTGGCTGATGGGACTTGAACCCACGTATGTCGGAATCACAATCCGATGCGTTAACCACTTCGCCACAGCCACCGTAGCGGTCGAAAGGGGAAATTTACAGGTTTACCAGCAGGAGTCAACAAGATTCTTTTTAAAGATGGCTGATGTTTAAAATCCTATTTTTTCAGCAATTTACCGTCCACAATCCTAAAATCAACATAACGCTCATCACTCCAATTAAGCCCATTGCTGGACACTGCCAAGGTAAGTTTAAACTCCCCTCCCGATGCTAGGGACTCCTCCGAAATGACGTTAGCCAGTAGGCTTTGTGGCCCAGAAAGATTCACCAAAAAGTTAGCGCGATCAAGGTTTTCGGTACTCAGTTCACTTGCGACCGGTATCTCAATCACATCTTCGAATAACTTTAGTTTCGCCAACTGGACCCTACCAGACTGGTCAAGGCGGATGTATACGCGAATATTATCCTCTGTCGATAACAGACGAGATACGGAAACTTTGGTCACCAAGATCGGAGCCGCCTGACTCATGACCCGGTTGCGGGGGTAGTTGATCGTCGGTTCCTTGTATAGCGAAATCTTTCTGATCCGAGGTTTTGCCTCCGAAAAATTCAAATATGCCGGATCAAACTTACTTTCAACTTCCTTGGTGTTTTCATAGCGAACAGGCGGAGGGAAGGGCTTTTCACCCCGAAACCGTCTTCCATTTATTCGCGTGAATTTTTCTTTGACCTCATCTGGCGCGTTACCCTTTGCTTGAGCTTCGAGTTCAACAAATCGTGGAACATCTGGTAAATTTGACAACGACAACAATGACTCCACACGCTCGATTGGGTACTCCGTTGCAAAAAGACGTCGCAAAGCCGACTGTTTGCCCTCAGGGGTTTCTGAGGATTCAAAATCCTTCAACGAACTAACCGCAGCCTCTATTTCCTGGACCGCATCAAAGGACCTCCAACGATAGTCGATGAGTTTGAACGGCAAAATGAATAGACCGACCACACGATCCAAACTTCTAGACCAAAATGATCGCTCCCATGACAAACAAGTCTCCTCGTTTGTAATTTTAAATGCACTGCAGAATGCGAGCCAAAGTACCTCTCTCGGTAACGCAGCTACAGCCGACATTTGGCTATGCGTAAGACGAACGCTGGCGTAGCCTTCAAATCGCCCTAAATGAGTGGGAGTGACGTGAAGTAAATGATCCCTACTAAAGTCAGTTCTGAGTGCCGCCATTCGGCGCCTTTGCATTAGAAGATCCGGTTCTCGTGTCGCGAACTCTGGTAGATCATCAAACTCAAGTTTTGAAAAGCGGGATAAATCCTCCAAATACCGAGCAAGCTCTTCGGTCTCCACAAATTTGTCATTAATTGTAAAACTAAATCCCAAATCAATCGTATTTGGCTCCGCGACGAATTCGAATTTCATATTCCGATCTTCTTCAGTATGCCCATCTTCGATCACTTTACGGACCTTAAGCTCCGCCTGGAGCGTGGTATTCTGTTCTGTGCGACCGGTTAAGATATTCCACTTAGCAACATCATGATCTTCTTTGGCTTCAAGAATATGAAAACGACCAGAAGAATCCGTGATCTCAATTTCGGCATCGGAATGAACTCGTTTCGTTTTCTGATTAATGACAAGTGTACTATGCCCCGTACTGACCGCACGATCAAACCTCTTCTCATTTTTATTGTGAAAAAACTTAACTCCTGTTTCAATATTGTCTTCTTTCGCCCTGAGCGCTGAGACTTGCGCTGCAGCAAAGTTGCCGTGAACAGCCTCTAAAAAAGCAACCTTTGCCTCCTCTTGACGTAAATCAAATGAATAAACGCGAGACGTTAGATCTGTTACCCCTTCTTCAAAACCAAAGTCGATAGGGAAGAAGTTAGCCGGCATGCCACGCCATAATGGTATGGTTTTAGACAATAAATAATAGGCTTTCCCAATCTTTGATTCAACGCGGTGTCCTAGCCGACTAGAGTTGGACAAACCCACCCAAAGAGTTTTGTGATCCTTTTTCAAGACATTAATGCGGTACTCACCCGTCCTGAAAATTGTATAAGGTATCTTTGTATCCAAAACATTTGCGGCTGATGACTCAGACCTTTTCAAACCCGGGATACCGTCAGCCAGCTCTAATCCTAAATTGACACCACCACTAATGGCATAACTCTTTATAGCGCCGATTTCCATCCCTTCAGCAGAGTCGATCGATAACGGAAAAGTAAAGGGACTTTCAAAACGCTTTAGGGGATCGTACATCTCGTTGGGGTTAAATGACGGTGGAAGAATGCCCTCTAAAATTGGCAACACACCAAACCAGTTGTTGATGGCTGTTCGCCACCACGGTAGGTTTCGATTGTCAAATACTCGAATAGGATCTGATCGCAAATAAATGTCATAGACATCTGTCGACTGATTAGCACCTAACTTGACTGGAACATTATGATACCGATACAGCTCACGTGAAAACTCTGGTCCAATCCCAAAGCGGTCAACTACAACAAACGCACCACTTCTAGCCGTAAACAAATCCCTCGTAAACCCCATCGCTAGGCTAGACGTATCAGTTAGTGACCATCTGATACGATTATCCATCAAATTGTAAAAAACCGACTCCATGAGCGTTTCAATAGATTGATTGATCGCATCGGCTCCGCTCGAAATGCCGGAAGCAAAAATCGGATTACGAAACAAACGATCTAGAGATTTTGCAGAACCCTGTTCAAGCTCATCAGGATTCGTATCGTCATACTCTATACTTGTACTGGTAGTATCTTTACCCTGACTGTCACTACTATTTGCGCGATATTGCTGGACCAGAGGCTGTCTAGCAGTCGCTTTGGTCTTTCCCAATACAGAGCCTGTGTATGAAAGACTTACTAACGATACTAATGTGATTGAGACAAATCGAACGGCTCGTCCATTCATAAACGAAGCCCTCCGCTACTAGCAAAATACCAATGACTCCGCTTTGGGTTATCTTCATGTTTTGCAAAACCCACATCCATCTCAATAAAAAATAAGGATAATGGGCGATAAATGACCCCGACACCACCTACACGGATAAATCTGAAAAAATCATCATATTGAAATCGATACTGAAAATGATCTTGTTCACTGCTTAAATAGGCCAGACGAAAATTTTGCCG
>JBIKKO010000189.1:0-6141 GCA_044360315.1 Oligoflexales bacterium | reverse complement strand
AATCAAGGTTCGGAACCAGAACGCAAAGCTTAAACTTTGACCTGATTTAATCTCAGGGGCAGTAATTTATGCCATTTTAGGTGAAACGAACTAAAAAGAAATTTGCCAATTGGATTGAAAGGTAACAG
Source organism: Oligoflexales bacterium (assembly GCA_044360315.1). Lineage (GTDB taxonomy): Bacteria > Bdellovibrionota_B > Oligoflexia > Oligoflexales > RGVZ01 > CAMDKS01. Next base: position 6,013 of record JBIKKO010000189.1, on the reverse strand, counting down.
AGGCTAAAAAATCTGATTTAAAAACCCATGTTATGATGTTCTGCACAACAACGGAAAAGCAGAACGAAATGACAATTAGTAAAATCAATGTTTCGGAAACCTTGAAGAGCGTTGAGACTCTATTGAAGTCTGACAATTCGTCTTCGCCACAGATGAAGGCGATGATGCAGCTCCTCGTTGTCATCATAAATTTACTCCTTGGGAAACTCGGGTTAAACAGTGAGAACAGTAGCATCCCTCCCTCAAAAGACCCTAATCGAAGCAGAGGGTCAAAACGTAAGACAAAAGGAGAGAAGAAGAAGCCCGGGGATCAAAATGGTCATGAGGGATCAAATCTTAAAAAATTTGTGAACCCAGACAAAGTTGAAACTTTAGAGATTGATCGTAGAACCATCCCTCCGGGTGACTACCGCGTAGTTGGTTTCGAGGCGCGCCAGCTAATCGACATTGAAGTGTCCAGGGTCGTTACGGAATATCGAGCTGAGATTTTAGAAGCTAAAGACGGACAAAGGTTTGTTGCCACGTTCCCAAAGGGACTAACCAGACCTATACAATACGCAGAAGGCGTAAAAGCTCAGGCTGTCTATATGTCACAACAACAACTGATACCTTATGACCGTGTGCAGGATTATTTTGTCGATCAGTGCGGCATCCCGATCAGCACTGGTACATTGTTTAACTTCAATAGCGAGGCATTTAACCTGTTGGAAAAATTCGATGCTATCGCAAAGAGGCAACTCATTAATGCCCCTCTACTGCATGCCGACGAGACAGGCATTAATGTTGGGGGCAAAAACATCTGGTTACACTCAGTCTCAAATGACAATTGGACATTGTTTTTCCCGCATCTCAGGCGCGGAGGAGATGCAATGCAATCCATGGGAGTACTGGAGCATTTTCACGGGGTGCTCTGCCACGATCACTGGAAGCCATATTTTAACTTCAGTTGTTTACACGCGCTTTGCAATGCTCATCATCTCCGGGAATTAGAAAGGGCATGGGAGCAAGATAAGCAATCGTGGGCTAAGAAGATGCAGGATCTATTGAAAGAGATAAATGAAGCGGTCAAAGCAGCAAACGGTAGCCTGTCGAAAAAGGACGCGGAGTCTTTTCGTAAACGCTACCGCTACATCTTGGCCGAAGGCGACCGTGAGTGCCCGCGACAGACCTCAAATAAACAAACAGGCAAACGCGGTCGAGTATCTCAGTCGAAGTCGCGAAACCTTCTCGAAAGACTCAGAGACTATGAGACTGAAACGCTGCGTTTTATGACAGATAAGCAGGTGCCTTTCACCAATAACCAGGGCGAAAACGACATCCGTATGACCAAGGTGCAACAAAAAATCTCAGGATGCTTTCGTTCCATGGATGGAGCGAAAATTTTCTGCCGCATCAGAAGCTATCTTTCAACTTGCCGCAAACAAGGACTTCCCCCGACTGAGGCTCTCAGGATATTGTTCAACGGCCGGATGCCGGATTTCATTGCTAAGCTTGAATAGGCGAGAGGATAGCCATACGCTTCGCAAGCATGTCGTGGGGTGATTTTTCATCCAGGCATTCAATATATATCTCAAGTAGCTATCAGAAGGCCGAAGCGTGCTGAATAGTTACGATAACTTAAACAAGATCTGACAGCTCTGTTATCCCAATACCGAATGCTCGCGCATCGTGAGGGCGAGCTGCTTCCCAGCAAGGACTTGGTGCCTTTCGCATGGCGGACGCTATTTCATCCGAGCGGATACCGAATTTGCCATGAAAGACAGGCTGAACTGCCAGCACCCAAGCTCATTAATCGAAGAGTCTGGCCAATCTCCCAGTCATCCTAGTAATCTGGGGACTCCCGACTGGAAAATGATCCGTAATCAGCTACAGGACGGCGATCGGAAACCGGTTTCTGGCAAAAAACTGTAAGCCGATTCAGGCATTAAACAGTTATTGTGAACAATCTGAGATATGGTTTCTGGAAACTGATACTGACGACTTTCCTGGACTCAGAATAACTGGTCGGATGCATGCCGCTGCTGACGATGTTGGGGAGAATGCTGTCAGTCGCGATTCGTAAGCTGTTGATCCACTATCAGCGAGCGATTAGCAACTTACGAAACGTGACTGACACGAATGGCCCAAAAAAATGGCGGTCGTCATTTGATGCCTACACTTTGATAAGACCTGCCACATATCCACAATCAAGGTAGGCTATAAATTACTCTTTCTGCATTATCGAGAAATTCTAGTTTTGGATTTCCTGCTGCCGTAACTTGCATCCTTATACGAGGCTTACCATGGATATCTGACATAAGCAGTGACACTGAGTCGTCACGAGTTTTGCCATAGAATAACCTTGGCGCCGGCAACTCGCCATTTTCAATAGCTCTTTTGGTCGCCGCGTTTCGCTCCTCTTCATCTACGATCTGCCTGATAGCTTCCTGTTTCGCCAAGACGTCCCAGAGGGTTGTTTTTGGTTGCTGCCATACTTCCATACCCGCCTGGTAAGTTCCGTTGTCGCTTTCTAAATGTCTGAAACCGATGGTCTGATCATTTCTCACTTTATCGAAAGAAAGATGACCGAAGTGGCCATTTCCGCCATTATCCCCGAAAATTAAGCCACCCATTTCGTCACCAAGATGGTTAAAGAAAATCAATCCAGCAGGACGAGGCTGGGGTCTCGGTATCGCCCTACCATCGATAACTCCGGGATGTTGTCGCTCTTGGTTTGAAATTACCATCCTGATTTTACCATCTTTTTCGACAATATTTATACGCTCGACGTCAATCTCTTCGAATTTCAGATATCGAGACTGGGGGGTGAACCCGGTTAGGGCTGCAGTACCACAGACAAGTGTCATGAATACAGAGTACATTTTGAGAATGCGAACATCTCGTTGCAATTTCGATTCATTTGTTTCCAAAGAAGTAATCCTTTCTCTCAATTCGCGAACTGTGGTTTACAAGAAATCGTGATTAGATTCGAATGCGATAAGGAGACATGCGAGGTCAATCTATGGCCGGAGGAGGTAACTTAATTTGCTTAATCTCGCAAGATATAAGTGCCAATCTGCTTCGAAAAAAAGATTGGGCCGCTTGGCGATTCTTTCACACAGTCTCATTCGTCCAGTTATATCCCAAAGCCTAGCCAGGCTATTGGATAAAATTTTACGACCCCAACGGAGCAGGCCTTGAATGGCCGGAGACGTCAAAGCTGGTAGCACCGGCTGGTAGCAATTGGCAGCATCGCCCAGAAATTTTGCGAAATGGTTGGAGAGGTTTCGATTTCGGATTCGAAGTCGGTCCTAGTTATTTTCGTTGGTTAGAACTGATTGATTCGATTGATGGTCGGGCGCGTCGATGCCCTCGACCTGAAAACTTGCTCGATACAAAGTCTGGAAAAATGGTCGGGGAGACTGGACTCGAACCAGCAACCTCATGCTCCCAAAGCACGCGCGCTACCAATTGCGCTACACCCCGACATGGGAAGGGCTGAAACAATACAGAAGTTTGGACATCGTCGTCAAGTGTAAATCCGAGGACCTTAAATCCTGCTGAAACTGGTGACTTTTTTGGATTGTGGGCTATATTCTTATGGCATACAAACCATGATTTTAATAGAATCTGGACCTAGATCATCTAAAATTTAACCACTGTTCGACAAGGGACTAGATTAACTGTTGTAAACCCAAATCTGAACGGAGTCTGAGATTTTATGGAGTCACCAGAAAAAAACGAAACCCCTAACTCCAGCCTGGACGAAGCCGGCGCTGGGCTTTTTGACTTGATTGTCGCCGGTGCGGGAATAGCAGGGCTGTTAACAGCGCACCGGTATTGCTTGAATAAACCAGAAGCTAGAGTGCTCATTGTTGAAAAGGAAAGCCGAGCCGGGGGAAGGCTGGGCTCGTTGCAGGGCGACGATAGAGGTACGGGCTTTAATGCTATTTCTCCACGACTCTATGAATTTTGGAATCAGGCCTTGAAGCATGATCCTGAGGCTGATGACCTGCCTTCAATGATTACCGGACGACAATCACAAACAGCCGTACTCATGGGAAATAAATTTACAACAGTCGACACCAAGATGCTGTGCACAGAAAAAGGGGCTCGAGCTCTAGGTGGACTAGCCGCTCAGCGTCAATGGGGTGAGGTTCAAAAGCTATTCGAGGCTGAGGATCGGTTCGATAAAACCTTTGCAGATGTTTGGAAGTCCCCACGCAAGAGTCCCGCTACGATGGTACTGGAAACATATGCACAGACTTTTGGTATTACAAACATCTGGGAGTCAACTCCTGGCGCAATTTGCGAGAGATCAAACTTCTATACGAGCGAACCTTTTACTGGTGACTGGTCACCAGCACTTAAGGCTCTCACGAAAAAATTTGAGGCTTCTGGTCAATTGACAATCTTAACCGGCGCAAGAATCATCAATGCTGATCATGATGGAGATGCTTGGCATCTCAAGACGGCGAAAGGGGATTTTTATGGCAATAAGCTAGTTGTCGCTCAAGCCCCGTGGTTAGCAGCCCAATGGCTACCAAAAAAACTTTGGCCAACTCAGCTCTTGACCGTCGTCAACAAAACAAAACCAGTTAGTTTAGTTACCCTAAGCTGCCCTATTCAATCAGGCGACACGACAAGCCTATCACACATTATTATGATCCCCTCCGAGAGCGTTCAAGCTTCCGTCTCACCGAGCGAAATCGTGTTTCAGGCCACAATCGATTACGAGTTGTCATTGCAAGCCCCAGACGTCGTTAAGGCGGTAAAGCGTTTGAAAAGAGCTCATCGTAAATTACTCGCTGCCGTGCCGGAGTTGAAAACTGGAGTTGAACGAGTCGCATTAGTTCCAGTGGGTTGGGCCCAAACCCCCGCTGCTCAAGAACGAAAACACCTCGACAGGTTAAAAATAGACGCCGTACAAGACCGTCATCTTGCGTTTTGCGGCGATGCTTATGGCCAAAGCTTAAACGGAGATGACAATCTTATCGAATCTGTGATCGCAGCGAGTGAGGCCGTTAACGCATGACAGCAAGATTGATTGACGGTAAGGCAATTGGACTTCGTATCCGCGAGCAAGTCAGAAAAGCCGTTGTCGATCAATCTGCGACGAAAGGTCGGACCCCATGCCTGGCGGTAATCTTGGTCGGAGACGATCCGGCCAGTCAGGTCTATGTTCGACACAAAGAAAAAGCCTGTTCTGAAGCAGGGATCGATTCAAAAACATTTCGACTCTCTGCATCAACATCGGAAAGAGACGTCCTACAGCTTATAACTGAGCTCAATGCAAATCCGTCGGTTGACGGGATTCTTCCGCAGCTACCGATGCCTAATCATATCGATCGTGTTCGAGTTATCGCAGCGATCGATCCAAGTAAAGATGTCGACGGACTATCATTTTACAATCAAGGTCGTCTTGCCTGGAATCTCCCCGCCTTGCGCCCATGCACACCAGCAGGAGTCATGGAGTTACTCAAGCATGAAGGCGTTGACTGCAAGGGGAAGACGGCTGTCGTTATTGGCAGGTCCATATTGGTTGGACTACCGCTGCAAATGCTGCTGATACACGCAAATGCGACCGTCACGTGTGTTCACAGTAAGTCGATAAATCCAGAGGCAACAACCAGAACAGCAGACATTATAGTTGCAGCAGCTGGGGTGAAGCATCTAGTCACGAGACATTGGATCAAGCCGGGAGCAGTTATCATTGATGTAGGCATTCATAAAACCACCGATGGACAACTTACGGGCGATGTGCAACCAGATGATGCATTACACCTTGCATCACGATTTACCCCCGTACCAGGTGGGGTTGGTCCGATGACCATAGCGATGCTGATGGTGAATTGCCTCAGGGCCTACGAAAATCACACCAGCTAAAGCAGACTTAGCTTTCATTTTGGACGTTCAGCTAACGAACCAGATCTCTTTCGACCTACGATCATAACGGCAAAGTCTGCCGACTGCTTGCGATCGTGTCTTATACCGATCACATCTGCCGAAGGGTTCAAAATCAGATCACGATGAA
>JBIKKO010000006.1:0-54738 GCA_044360315.1 Oligoflexales bacterium | reverse complement strand
ACGGCAAACAGCCAGGGTCCGCTGACCAGGGATTGTGCAAGAGGCGCTGAAATTTCCGGTATCATGTGAATACCGCGGGCTTCGAGGATGATCTTACTTCCTTTGGGAATTACCTTTGATGACTTGAGAGTAGTGAGAATCCCATTTTCAAGAATTGAGTTGCTGCAAATAGCTGGTGACTGCTGGCTTGAAGCGCCATTTATCTGAGCGAGCTCATTGATGCGTGCGCCAGCAATGCAAAGGGCTGATCCGATTCGTTTAAAGTTTGAGCTTAGTTGAGCCATGGCGCATTCGATATCACGATTAGTTAGGATAGTCGGTGAGTACGATGCTCTTCGTTCACCACTGATCTCCCAAGTGTGCTGGATCATCTTAGGTAAGGCTTCTCTTGAGCTCAAAATAGTAGCTACACGCCACGAAAAGTCAGGATTTGAGTTCCCTGCTGATAGACTCCAAAGTTCTGTAAGCTCGTCATTTGTAAAACGACGTGTGTGCCCACTTGATACTATTAGATTTGCGGCAAAATCATACTTGTTGCTGGCAGCCGCGTTTTTAGCTATCGCCTGTATCAGCTTCGTAGGCATTGGTGTACAAATCATCATGTAGGAGTTTACAGTTTCCTGGGAGGCGAGTTTGCCGTCCTGAGCCAAACGAAGCGAGCTTAAAACTCTTTGCTTATCTCGGTCCACCAATACAGATGTGTGAGTAGCCCAATGATACGCGGTCTTCACTAAATCTTTCCAAGTCCACGGTAGATTTGTGTTGTTGTCAAAATCTCGGTTTTCCAGGAGATCTTTAGCGCCCCACAGCAGAGACTCTCCAAGTCGAGGGTTGGTGACGTATTTGTGAAGTAACGCGGTGGCATGGAGGAACGTTTCGATTTTGTTTTTTGGTGTGATATTACTGGCGGCATACCAGAGTTGACCGTCAAAGTCAGGGCCATGAAAAATGACTGCGTTTGTATATAAAGGCTGTAGAATGCCAGGGATATGGGTCGAGATATCCCGATGCTGCATAATGAGGTCTCCCACTATGCGCCAAGCTTCGGGATTTTTAGGGACCCATTGAAGGATGTTTTTTAGAAGGATATCTAGGGAGGCTCGATTCGGGCCATTGGATCGATTTTGATCGCAATAGTGAGACACTAATCTCAATCTGTCTTTCCAGTCAGGTGTATTTTCGATCGCAGATTGATAATTATTGTAGGTTTTATCGCCCTGATGACTTTCGTATTTAAGTAGATTTTGTAGCACGGATTCACGCTCTACCGTCTCATATGGTAGAAGCTGGAGCAGGTTTCGAACATCTGCATCCTGTCCAATACTTAAGGCGACCTCGCAGGCTTTCACGATCAACTGCTGTTTTGTTATCGAAAAATGTCTGGCTCCGTTGAACGAGTCTAGGATCTTTGCTTGGTGTTGTTTAAAACACTGCCAAGACGCAGTTTTGTCTGATCCGTTTGAGCTTCGAAGGAAGAGATATGCAAGTTCAAGTCCTGTTAGCTTGCCAGCATCCGTTGCACGAGCGATAATCCAATGGAGATGGTCGACATGCTGTTCGGGTGCATTTTCAATGATAAAATTACGAAGTTTGGGGTGCAGATTCCAGTAGAATTTTGCAATCCCATGGGGTGCTAGACGCGTAAAAACGGCTAGTGTTTCAGCTGGGTCGGCTTCTAGGAAGGCTGTTTCAAGCAGGCGTGCAGCCTTTGATGGTTTTGGATCTTCGTTAAACTCTTTCCATAACAGCTTGGCAATGACGTGCCACGGAGCACCTCCAGCGATAAGATGACGCATTTGGGGAGTCAGTGTTGATGGCGTATGATCTTCCGAGGATTCATTACTACAGTGGGTTGCTCCTGCTTTGGATTGGGTTGTCACGTTGTCGACAAGTCCTAACGACCTAGCAACTGCGTCGCGTACAAGAGAAATGGTCTCGGGCTCTAGATTTTCATTGCGGCTAAGGCGCAAAAGAGCGAGATTTGTTTCGACATTGGTCTTTGACGATTTTTTAATGTCCGAACTACCCATAGTTAATCTGGGCCCTAACTAGCTTTTTTGGGAGATGAGACCTTTTTGAAGTATATCATGCTCCTCCGGTGTCAGCGAAGTCTGGAGGATTTGGTCATGGGTTTATCTATTTATCTTCAATGATTATAGGGCTTTGCGTGAGATTGTCATAAATATTTGACTGATTACAACCTGTGGATTCCGCAGGACTTCGGTCTTGTAAACGACTCTGGCACTAGCTAGTGCTAATCAGTGAGCGCTCCCCATATGGGAGGACCAATCCACGAGGTGTTTTTCGATCAGTCTATTTAGCTGTCCTAATAGTTATGAGCTCATTGTCTGGCGCAATCGACGTCAGCAGCCCCTATGTGGTCGAAGCTGGTCATGATCACACAGCTTGTTTTTAGACTACAGTCTTGGATGACTATACTTTGAATATTGGTGGGCAGCTTCGACTTTGGGTCGGGAAGCTTCAATTGCCTCACTAGCCTAGATGTCGGGATTTTTTTATTCACAGTGATGGTCATGCTTTGCAGCTTTCCACGTTAACAGCTTTATGAAATTGATTGAACGGAGCGATGTATTTTTTTGGCTAAACTGTCGGGGACGCTCGGCCCTTCGTAGTATGCGGTGGTATTATTACAGGGATCTCCTGTGTTGGTGTAGTGCTTAACGCTACAGTTAAACCTCTTGTCTTTGTGTCGATATGTTTGCTCCATGAAACAACCGAAGGTGTCTACTGCACTGCCAGGCCATGTGGCGATGTCCTTGCTTATTGAAAATAATTTTGTAGACCAGCAAAATGAAAGACCAAGCAATGCGATCTTCGCCGACACTCGTTTCATGTTATATCCCTTAGTTGATTTGTTGATAGGTCGGTAGTACTCGATAATTTTTTGAGGTTCGGCGCACAAGCTCATTGTTACCGCTTCGCTGACCAAGCGCAGCGAGCAAGATCCGTTGTGCACTAGGCTTACCAACGCTGGCCGAATGCGCAAAAGCGGCAACAATCTCGATATAGCCATGCATCGCAGCCAAACAAAAATAGACTATTCTTGCGGTCGGAAATTGCAGACCAATCCACAGAACGATTGATCCAACTAGAATCAGCACAATGAATCTTGAATTTCCCAGACCAAACTCGGACTGAAAATTTCTCCAGGTGTGCCGCCAACTGATAGGAACTTCGCCGGTATTCTGAGATTCGGGAATGGCACGCAACCAGACGAAATAATGCACCGCTTGTCCAAAAGCATATGCTGCTACAGCTCGCGATAGCCACATATCAGAACTTGTATTGGGAAATACGGCTGAGCCAACATCCCATCGTGAGAGACCAGCAAAGCTGAGAATTTGGGATGACTCCGGAAAAATAGTGGCAAATAACGACATGGTGGGATCGAAGAGTCCGGAAAATATCATCCAGTGTATCGAACCAAAAACGACTAAACAAATCGCGGCGCATTTGCGCATCGTTTGACTTTGACTTAGGGCGATCCAATAATAAAATGAGACAAAATTGTGACCAAGGATCAGGAGCCCAATTGATTGCTTTGGATATTTGGCAGACGCCATGAATAACAACAAAAGAAGGCCCCAGCTTGTGATGCTGCTCAACAAATTTGCGCGCCAAATAGTCAAAGCGGCAAGAAGCACCGCCGATGCGACAAGCTCCATGCTATTATTGCTTTGCCACTCACTAAATTGGTTCGAAAGATTCATCCATTGTAAAAAATCGTAATGGTTCAAAGTCGCTAATCGCAAAATTGCAACTGACAATGACAAAATACTGATCAAAGCAACAAATGATCGAAATCTGGCAATGATTTTAGGATCTAATATTCTTGGGGCAAAACGTGCTGTCGCAATCAAGTGGGGAATTCCAAACACTGCCGGTCCGAGAGCCAGCAGCCAGAGAGGGAAGGCTAATGCGATTGCGAGATTTACCACAGTCGAAATACCAAAACTCAAGCCGACACGAAGGGAGCGGTTGCGCCACAGGCATCTTAGGGCATTCAATGCCAGGCTTTGTCGCAATATTTTGGCCCGGACGCAGTCGAGTCGAAACAATGCCGCATCGATACAGGGATCAAACCAATGCCACAGCTTCAATTTTCGACTGGAAGTGTTCAATCAATACCTTTCTGAATCATGATCTTGATGAATCTCTGGCATGGCTGTCTCATCTAAGTTATGCCCGTCGACTGTTTAAATCTTGATCCTATCAGCATGGATGCCAAGAAGTCAGGATTTATCGCAGCTTTCATATGAAAGTGAGAGGCACTGAATTTCCCTTTGAACAGTCTAATCATGTTTAAAGCAAATTTTTTGCGGTGTCAAAAATAAACGCTGCTTCTTCAATCAAGTTTTTATGAGTGCTCTTAGAGCAAAAGTGTAGTCTGCCTTGGCCTCAATAATTTTTCCACGGTCGTCTTCTGCGTGTTTGACGCATCACAAGAAATCAGGGCTCCTGCAAGATCTAGTGCATCTAGAATTTCAGGCACAGTCGTGATCTCACTTGTTTTGTTTACTACCATCTAACCGTGGTTCTTCGAGATCATCAAAGCTCACCGCCAGGTCCTCCTTGATCAAACTTCCCATCATCGAAGATGACTCCTACGAAAATAGATGTTTAGAACAAAATTTAACTGGTTATCTTTTTGCAATCATTAAGAATGTGGACGAGACAGCCGTGGAATCTCTGACGACCAGTTTGACAGTGGTTAATATTTGGGTCTATCATTAAAAAGAAAGACAAGTTGAGTAGGAGACAGTCGTGACCAAAATATTCGCAATAGTGTTTTCGGCATTGCTTGGTTTGAGTGTTCTTTGGGTGGTGGCATGTAAGCACTCCAATCGCCTCACTCCAACTTCTGGATTGAATGATCGAACTGGTGCATCGGGCAAAACGGGCAAAGCGATCTCTGCAGTGATGAGCTATTATTATTAGTTTTGGATTTGAATCCATTTTGAGGGAGGAACAGTATGAGAAAATTAGTATTGAGCGTAGGTGGACTTTTGGGATTTACGGCGGCGGCTTTGGGAGATATTCCTCCTACACCTCCGTCCCCAGGCGTTATTGTTGATCGCATCGAGCGAGGACCAGCGTCCGAACTTTTGCTTTACACCAACAATGGTCTGTTCACGATTCCAAATAGAACACCCTGGGCAGATAGGTGCGAAAAATTCGCCGTAATCTCCATGACGTCTGACAAGAAATTTGTATACGACCATGACGGGGCTGGAAATCCTGTTAAATGCGGAATTTCTAGATAGTGGGTTAGCTTGGACTGCCGGCAACCATTTGTGCTCCTGTCCTGGTGGATTTATAGTCCCTGGGTCGGGGGCAATTGTGCCTCGATATTGTCTTCAATCTCGCTCCCAAACAACCCAGAAGTTTACCAATGGCTGTCCGCATTTGGTTTTACATGTCTCATCGAAATTGTGGTTGGATGGGTTGTTTATGGCTGGATAACTGGTCGTCATGAGTCAGTTTTGAATCCCAGCATTAGGACTTTTAGTGCTGTGGTCTTGGTTGCCAATCTTGCCACCCATCCATTGGTCTATCTTGGGATCCCGCGCTTTGCCTATCAGGCGGGTTGGTCCTACGGAGGGTTCCTTGCGGTAGCAGAATTATTTGCGTTCGCTACCGAAGCGCTGATCTATTGGTCGGTTGGAAACATGCGATTGATGCGGGCGGTGCAGCTATCTTTTTTAGCCAACATCTTGTCTTGGTCGGTGGGATTATTGATCGGTTTTTGAGATCGGTCCTTCGATTCGCTATGCCCCGGGGCCAATCGGAGGTCTCTGAACACGCCATTTAAAACAAAATGGTAAAGCTTAACTTGAAAATGCAAAAATGCCAGGATATCGATGGAAGAATTTTTCATGGGTATCGATTTAGCCCAATTACCTGTGTGTTACCTTTCAATCGTAAGCGTTGAATATAGTGACCCTAAGTCTTGAGCCAGAAAGGCACAAGGCTTAAATCGCTCTGGATGCGCCTACACGTTGCGTTCATCTTTTTGCATACCTGGCTGCTTGTGAGTCGCGAGGCTTGTATCTCGGGATGGATACTCATCCATCGAGGGCTTCTTGACACAAGGTCATGTTTACTCCGAAGGTGCTGCCGTCCGCCGCTGCTTGGTGGCTCGATTGGTGAGTACTTATCCAGAAGTTTTGACGTTACTTGGTCATGGGAGGCTGAGCCAGGCGGTTGCGAATGTTTTGACGTGGGCTGTGGGTTGATGAGAGCTCAAGGAAGATCAAAGCATCACAATGATGATGGCCGTTGTTTGCAAATCAAAGGCGGACGCATAGTGTAAGATCAATAAACTAGGTAGTAGTGGTATGCCGCGTGGATCGAGGGAGACGGTTCGGGCTGTTACGATTGATGCCTCATCAAATGGTGCAGGGCCTGCTTCGCAGGGATTTAAGTTTATTGACGATCACTAGACTCAAAGTGAGATGTCGCCGCGAGAATCTCAAGCAGCAGAACCGCAGATAAAAGACTCGCAGGCCATAGAAAAGAACTCAGCAGAGCCGCTGAGGTACTGATGTCTAATATCAATCAAGATCACTTTCAATATATCGAACAACGCTTTGGTTTTTTACAGCTGTTCGATGAAATGGTGCTGTCGTACAGAGTGGGTGTCTGCAAACCTGATGATCGCATTTACCAACATGCCATCGCTGCAGCACGCTGCCCAGCGGCTCATTGTTTGTTTATTGACGACGTCCAAGACAATATTGATGCTGCGCGCCGAAATGGGATCCCAGCGGTTCTCTACCGTGATACGTTTTCGCTGAAGCAAGACTTGACCCTTGGCAGAGTGCGCTGGAATCTTTGATGAAGATCGTGTTAGTGGCGGTTTATGAGAGCGCGCTGATAAAGAAATGGAACTCAGCGTCTTGCAGACCACGCGCAATAGCTGGGGCCGGCTGGCATAAAAGCTAAAGAGTGATGATACAACCTCACATGCTTGAGTTGTGCGCCTGGATGATGTTCCGATAAACATCAGGCAGAAGGCGAATAACTGAGGTAGAAGATCACAAGTGATAAAGCTAGGAGCACGAGGGACGGTAATCGACGAAATGCAACCGTTCCTGTCCGCAGATGGGTGCCCTGGGCGCATAACATTAGGATAGCGATACCAAGAGAACCTATTGCATTAAGATCACTATCTTGAGCGGCGAAGAGCAGCATAGTTGCAAAGGTCATTTTTAGAATTCCAGTTAAATCGCGTAGCCAATCTGGTAATCCATATTCTTTGAATTCTTTGATAATGTTGTCATAGCGGACCACCCAAACAAAATAGATCGATATAGCGACCAAGATTTTCATGGCAAGCAGTCCTGTGTTCATTGGTCACTCCAAAAGACAATAGTTTTTATATTCAATGATTAATTGGTGTCAAAATGATAGTCTCATCCCTAGTGAGCACGCAACTGTTTCGATGATTTATTTTTTGCTGAAGTGAAGTTGCCCCTGATATAGGAAGTCTTGAGCATATGTCTTCGCTGGACCTTGCTATCGTGCTGCTAGCAATTAGTTTTCTTGGATATGGTTTGGCCTGCTTATTTACAAAGCATATGCGCGCTGAGTTCCTTCGATATGGTGTACCCCAGTTTAGAATACTGGTTGGATCTTTAGAAGTTTTAGCTGGTGTTGGTTTACTTGCGGGATATTGGCTACCCTTAGTACAGATCATTGCATCTGGCGGCCTGGCTGTTCTTATGTTTCTGGGGTGCTGCGTGCGTGTACGGATTCGTGACTCAATAAAGCAGATTGCTCCTGCATTTTTGTTCTGTCTATTAAGTCTTTATATATTTACCACTCTTTGGCAGCGCTGACTCACCTCAGCGATTATGGGATGGGACTTCAGTCCTTGATTTTGAGGCCTTTTTTTTGCTGGGTATAGGTTAAGAGGCACATGGTTAAGACGGTGTTTACTGGGAGTTTTTAGTTGTCCATACAATGGTGTAGTAGCATCAAGCCACGTAGATCTGAAAATTTATGATGAATAAATAGTCAAATTAACCTAGACTTAGGTTTTATAAATGATCGTTTCACAGAATATAGGTTCCAAGTGGTTTTAAAATTGATCCAGAAGTTGACCTCGTCCCCAACGAAAAAACCGAGTCAGACGCCGCCCCAAACAAAAGCACCTCAGATAACGTTTGCAAGCCTCGGTCTTGCAGAACCGATTTTGCGCGCAGTGGAAGCTGAGGGTTACGCAAACCCAACGCCGATTCAGCAGCAGTCGATTGAACCAATCGTTGCGGGTCGCGATCTGCTTGGATGTGCACAGACAGGAACTGGTAAAACGGCGGCATTTGCCTTGCCGATATTACATCGGCTCCATAAGGCAGGAGAAACCCGTCCTTCCATCCGATTGCGGACGCTCGTTCTTGCGCCTACAAGAGAGCTGGCATTACAGATCAGTGATAGTTTCAAGACGTACGGAAGAAATCTGCAATTAAAGACGGCCGTAGTCTTCGGAGGAGTCGGAATTGAGCCCCAAATTTCTACTATCAAGCGAGGCGTCGATATTCTCGTAGCCACTCCAGGTAGACTCCTTGATTTAATGGAGAGGCGTGTTGTTACATTTAATGATTTGCAGATTTTGGTATTGGACGAAGCTGATCGAATGCTGGATATGGGCTTTATCCATGATATTAAGAGGATTTTAAAAGTATTGCCAACAAAGCGCCAGAATCTTTTGTTCTCTGCCACAATTCCAAAAGAAGTCCAAGGGTTGATTGACGACATCCTTCATCAGCCGGTCACGGTGAAGGTTACTCCGGTATCTTCAACGAGCGAACAAGTTGAGCAGCGTATTTACCACGTCGGTCGCGCCGATAAGAAAGATCTTTTGTTGCACATACTCGCTACAGAGGATGTTTCCCGAGCCCTCGTTTTTACGAGGACCAAGCACAATGCTAATAAGCTGGAGAAATTTCTAAACGAAAGAGGAATTAAAGCAGCCGCAATCCATGGTAATAAGTCTCAAGGGGCTCGCCAGCGTGCTTTAGAGGGCTTCCGTAGCGGGACCGTTCGTATTCTGGTGGCCAGTGACCTTGCTGCCCGTGGTATAGATGTGGAAGGGATCAGTCATGTGATCAATTTCGAGATGCCAAATGAGCCTGAGACATATGTCCACAGAATCGGTCGGACAGGGCGTGCAGAGGCTCGGGGTGTTGCACTTTCATTTTGTGACTTAGAGGAACAGAGCTATGTGAAGGCCATTGAACGGATCACACGTAAGAGCATCCCGATTAATACCGATCATCCGTTTGTTGCCAATGCTAATGCCCCTGTACCGCCTCGTCAGCAGGGCCGTGGTGGTCATGGATCTTCGCGTGGTGGTAGACGTCCGCAGCGTCGAAGATAAATCAGATTTGGTCACCCATGATCCATTCGGTGACTCGAATGCTTTGCGGGCTGGCGCAGTTATACTTTTGACTGGCTTATAGCCGTGCTATAACCCAGTAAACGGCCGTTTTTTGCTTGTCACAATGGTTTATACAAACGTGAAGTTTTTGTTGGCGTAGCAAGATGCGCTAAATCCTACTCAGTCCAAAGTTGATCTTATGTTGGGATGCGGCAGCGGTGTTAGATTTTAAAATAGTCTTTTGCATCGATTCCGTATTTTTCTAGTTTGCGAAGAAGCGTAACCTTGGTCATCTGTGTCGCTTCTGCAGTTTGATTAATTCGGCCTCGGTAAGCGGTCAATGCTTTGATTATGAATTCACGCTCAAATTTTTCCCTCAAAACAGGGAAATTGAGTTCATCGCCATCTTTGATAAACCCAGATGTTTCCGAGTTCCGACCACTGGAAGTATGGCTTGGCGATACATCGGCTCCGGAGTTGAATGCTGTTGTAATTGACTGAGTCATGGTGTTTTGTGGAATCATTGACCCTTGAGAGCTTGCTTTCAAATCAAATGACTCGGCTTGTAAAATCTCGGTCGATTCCATTATAAAGGCACGTTCCATGGCGTTTTCAAGTTCACGGATATTTCCTGGCCACTGGTGCGAAAGAAGCATTTTGAGAGCCTCATCACTTATCCCCGTGATTTTCCTCTTGTGGGTTTTATTGAACTTTTTGATCAAATACTGACACAAGAGGTGGATGTCGTCGCGGCGCTCTCTTAATGGTGGCAATGTAATTGGCAAAACATTCAATCTAAAAAATAAATCAGCCCGGAACTCCCCGCGCTCAATCATCGTCTCGAGTGGTTTGTGGGTTGCCGCCACAATGCGAACATCTGCCTTTATCTCCTGACCGCTACCTATGGGCGAGAAAGATCTCTCTTGCAAGACCCGAAGTAATTTAACTTGCATGGCTGGTGAGATATCACCAATTTCATCCAAGAAAAGTGTTCCTCCCTCGGCTTGGCCAAATTTACCAATCTTTCGTTTGTCTGCACCAGTGAAGGCACCCTTCTCATGGCCAAACAACTCGCTTTCGAGCAGAGACTCGGGAATCGCAGCACAATTGATTGCCACAAAAGGACCACTTTTGCGGTGACTGTTAAAATGTAGGGCGCGCGCTACAAGCTCTTTACCGGTCCCGCTCTCCCCCCGAATCAAGACGGACGTGTCAACTTTCGCCAGCTTATAGATAACATCAAAGACCTGTCTCAACTGGGAACTGCCACCGATGATGGTGCGCCCCTCATCGAATTCCAGCTTGGGTGCAGAAAAGCTTGCCTCCAAAACCATGTTATTTGCAGTGGTAGCCTTGTCTAGCAGCTTTAACAGTCGGTCTGTATCAACGGGCTTTTGAAGATAGTCGTAGGCCCCATGCTTGATCGCCAAGATGGCATCATTCATGTTGGAGTAAGCTGTGGCAACAAGGCAGAAAATAGATGGATTGATCGTCTTTATTTTCGCAAGGGCATCTAAGCCATTCATACGGGGCATGTTTACGTCGAGGATCACCACGCCTATGTCAGGATGGCGCTGCACCAACTCGAGACCCATTTGTCCATCTTCCGCTTCTAACACTTTAAAGCCCCGCTTCTCCAAAACAGTGCGAAGGACAAGTCGCAGTGTACTGTCGTCGTCCACAACTAGAGCTTTCATAAGAGGGGGCTCCCAAAATTAAAAATTTTTTATAAAACATAACGTTTTCATAAAAGCG
The DNA here is from genome assembly GCA_044360315.1 of Oligoflexales bacterium. GTDB lineage: Bacteria > Bdellovibrionota_B > Oligoflexia > Oligoflexales > RGVZ01 > CAMDKS01. Next base: position 43,580 of record JBIKKO010000006.1, on the reverse strand, counting down.
ATAGCCTTTTTGGTATCAATAGTCAACCGTTTTGTGACTATTCAGTGCCAAATTTTGACTGTCAAATTGGCGAGTTCCTAGCCAGTTCAGTCTGAATGACAACTAAAACGGTCGGCTTGTGGGCGCACGAGGACGGCTCAAAGGAGGTATTTTGTCAACAGACTTCAGACAGTTAGGCCTTGCCTTATGGGTTAGTCCCCCGGGTGAGGGGGGCTTGTGTCAGTGTTTTCTAGCCCTTTTAACGGTAACGTCCTGGAGTTTGCGCCTAGGCTTTTGCTTGGTCTCCAAGCTCCTGCTTGAGTGCTGTAATTGCTGCTACCGCAGCGGGCGGTATATCATCTCGAGAAACGAGTTTTTTCAGATTTTCGCGAGCGTCTTCATCGCGACCTAATCCCATGAACGCTTGCACCATATGCATTGTTAGTTGCCAGTTTTGGCTTTTACTCGAAGTCTGCTTTTCAAACTGCCAAACAATCGGTGGAATTTTATCATATTGACCTGCCATCCCGAGGACGGCCGTATATTCGATCAAGAAATCCTCGTCTCTGCAGCCGTCAAAAAAGAAAACATCTAACGCTTTTGCTTTGGTGAGCACATCTTCTGGATTTCTGAGATCACATGCAAGTGCCGTGCCGGCCCAAGAATTTTTTTGCTCGGCAAGAGTTTTGATTTTGTTGATGACGGACTCGCGCAAAGATGCATCATCACCGCTATTTTGCTGCTCAATCCATGCGATAAGCTCCCACAGACGAGTATGATTGCTTTCAGCTTCAAGACCTGCTTCGCACCACTTTTTAGCATGGTCAAATAGACCGTCGTGACAATAAATTTCAGCCAGGTTTACATAAGGAGCAGGTTCTTCAGGTACAAGACGTTGCGCGTCAATAAAGGCGGACTCAGCCCTCGCAAGATCACTAACAAGCATGGCTGCGTTGCCGAGATGAAGTTGGGCCCGGAAGTCATTTGAGGGGAATAGATTGGGGTAAGCGTCGACCAACTTGATCGCAAGTAGTGGTGTGTTCATGGCCACCAATTCTTCGAGCAGATCAACAAGATGATCGCTATTGTTTGGAGCTTGATCCTCAAGACGTTGTACAAATGCCTCATTAAAGGCAGCGATTTGCTCTGGTCTAGGGGATAGGTTGTTAAAACCAGTATAGTTGTCCTCCAGCACGCCCATCCAGCTGCGCATATGAGGGCCCATGGGAAATTGACTGATATCTGGGAGTGATGCTCTTGTCATGATGGGGACCCCATCCCTGAAGTCGTATTCGCAAGTTTCACATGGAGGTCTTTAAGCTGATCACCCGAGACGATGCTGGGGGCTCCTGTCATAAGGCAGGTTCCTTTCTGAGTTTTAGGAAATGCGATGACATCGCGAATAGCATCTGCTCCGGTCAAACACATGACGATCCTGTCAACACCAAACGCCATGCCTCCGTGGGGAGGAGCGCCAAACTTCAGAGCCTCCAGCAAGAATCCAAATTTGCTTTGAGCCTCTTCTTCTGTTAGCCCAATGACTTCGAACAATAACCTTTGAACCTCCGGGTCATGTATCCTTATTGATCCGCCAGCGATCTCATATCCATTCAATACGAGGTCGTAGGCAGAAGCTCGTACTTTGCTAGGATCTGAACGCAACAAATGCATATCCTCTGGTCTTGGCGAGGTGAAAGGATGGTGTCTAGCAAGCCATCGATTGGCGTCTTTATCTTTCTCGAGGAGAGGGAATTCCGTCACCCACAGAAAGCATAAGGTCTTGGGATCATATAACTTAAGCTTTGCTCCGAGCGCATTGCGAACAGCTCCTAGCATTGCTTTGGTGTTTTCAAATTCACCAGCGCCAAATAGGACCAGGTCACCGGATTTGATGTTTGCGCGCTCCTCAATTGCGGCACAGTCAGCATCAACGAAAAACTTAGCAATTGGTCCACTCCAGCTGGCGGCACCTTGGCCTGGGGCTTTCTTGATCCAAGCCAGTCCTTTACCACCGTGATGTTTTGCAAGATCAGAGAGCTCGTCTAGGTCTTTACGACTAAATTGCTCAGCGGCTTGGGGTATGACGATGCAATTAACAATCCCACCCGAGGCGACGGCATCTTTGAATATAGTAAACTTAGTTTGTCCAGCTAGATCGGAGATGTTTTTCAGTTTGAGATCAAACCTCATGTCAGGCTTATCCACTCCGTAATCTTCCATGACTTGTGCATAAGTTAGTCGCGGAAACTTTTCTGGTAGAGTTACCTTGCCATCGTAAAAATTGGAAACAGCTTCTTTTGTTACAGCTTCCAGTGTGCCTGTCACTAAGCTCTCATCCACAAAGCTCATCTCAATATCAACTTGAGTGAACTCTGGCTGGCGATCGGCCCGGAGATCTTCGTCTCGAAAACACTTGACGATTTGGTAGTAGCGATCAAAACCGCTGATCATTAAGACTTGTTTAAACAGCTGTGGACTTTGCGGTAGCGCATAAAAGTGTCCAGCATGAATTCTAGACGGCACTAGAAATTCACGGGCTCCTTCGGGAGTTGACTTGTAAAGAAATGGTGTTTCGATATCCATGAAGCCACGGTCTTCGAGGGCTCGGCGCATATGACGAACAAATTTGCTACGGTTGATTATGTTACTCTTCAAGGTGGGGCGTCGAAGATCTAAGTAGCGGTATCTGAGTCGTAGTGTTTCTGAAGCCTCTGATTCATCGTGGACCGTGAAGGGTAAGACGTCGCACTTATTTAAAATACGTATATCTGAGACTTGAACGTCAATTTCTCCGGTAGGCATGTTTTTGTTGATCATTCCTTCGGGGCGCTGGTTGACCATGCCTTTGATCGCAATAACAAACTCAGCGCGAAGGGATTTGGCGACTTCATAGGCTGCCGGGGACTTTTCGGGGTCAATGACGGCCTGCGTGATGCCGTAACGATCTCTGAGGTCTAAGAAGATGAACTGACCGTGATCTCGGTGGCGGTTGACCCATCCGGTTAAGATCACGTTCTGTCCTGCATGGGCCTTGTTCAATTCACCCAGAGTGTGAGTGCGGTGCCACATAGCTGATGATTGGGTCATGAGTGGTAGATCCTTGTTTGGAGTTTTTGGGTTGCCAGGGGCTGCATAAATCTCATCGTTTATAGCAGCTGACGGCTCGCTGGACCACCGAAACCAAGCGGGGGCCGGTCAAAGCTGTTGGCTAAAAAAAACTAGCCAACCGGCCAAACGTGTCTTCGCAAAGCCTTCCGGAGCAAAGTAACATGGGGCTCCTGCTCGTTTCCAGAATAGCAGCCAACGATTGGAATGCTGAGCTTGGTCGGGGGCGACAATCCCAAAAACCACGAGGGCTCGGGGATTCTATGCAACCGCTTGTACAAAAAATGAGCTAACCTTGGCCCATCCCTGCCCTTGCCGAGGTCGGCTGCCGGTGGTAGGGTATTAACGTCATGTTTGGACAAAAACACCACTGAATCCTGACATTTGTCAGTTATTGTGAGCTCAATCATTGTTCGGTTCAGGCCATGATCGTGGGGCTTGAAAAAAATTTTAAGGAGTTTAGTCGTCATGTATGACTCATCAGGTCAGCGCCGTTATGCGGATACCATCAGTCAGGAACTTAAATTAAAATTTCCGGCAGCAGGTATTCAATACGTCAGCAATGAACGCCATAGTGACGAAGACACCATTTATGTCAATCATGCAAATGTTCTTGATATTGCACGTGATTTAAAAATTAAATTTCCTTTTCTTCTCGATGTTTGCGGAGTTGACTATCCAGATCGAGATCAGCGGTTTGAGGTGGTCTATCATTTTTTGAACCCAGATACGAATCAACGACTACGGATGAAGTCTCGTGTCAGCGAGTCTGACGAGATTCCGTCTCTAACGCCTGTATTCAAGTCAGCTAACTGGTTCGAGCGTGAGGCTTTTGATCTGTTTGGTTTACGATTCAAGGGTCACCCAAACTTGCGGCGCATTCTCTGTCACGAGGACTTTGTGGGTCATCCTCTAAGGAAAGACTACCCTGCCGATCGTAACCAGGAGTTGAAGACTCCAATGCAACACGTGTTTGAAAAAGATCGTGAGCGGATGTTGAAGTCGCAGGATGATTTTTTAGAAGATCGCGTCTGGATTAATATCGGTCCAGCCCACCCTGCAACTCATGGAACGCTGAGATTCATGGCGGTACTATCGGGTGAGACTATCGAAAAATGCGATGTGGAAATTGGGTACTTGCATCGTTGTTTTGAAAAGATGTGTGAGAATCACAATTATAATCAAATTATCCCCTACACAGACCGACTCAATTACTGTTCAGCTCCCATAAACAACAACGCATGGTGTCGTACCATTGAAAAGCAACTGGGAATCACGATCCCTGCTCGGGCGCAAACGATGCGAGTTATATTAGATGAGTTTAGTCGATGTATTGACCATCTGGTCTGTATCACAACGAACTTGGTGGATCTTGGGGGCTTAACCAACTTCTGGCTTGGTTTCTCTGCTCGCGAACGCGTTTACACGCTTTTTGAGAAACTATGTGGAGCTCGCCTGACCGTGTCTTTGGCAAGGATTGGCGGCATGGGGTTTGATTTCCCAGATGGCTGGGTGGATGAGGCGAGAGACGTTATAAAGGCGATCCGTCAGGCTCATCGCGAAATTGACCTTTTGTGTACCAAGAATCGAGTGTTTGTTAAACGGATGGTTGGCGTTGGTAAAATGTCAGCTGAAAATGCTATCAACTGGGGGTGGACGGGACCTTGCCTGAGAGGGTCCGGCGTGCCCCTAGACATGCGCGTCTATGCTCCTTACTACGGATATGATCAGCTGGAGTTTGATGTTCCCGTCGGAGATCGTGGTGATTGCTACGACCGATACCAGGTCAGAATGGCAGAAATATTGGAGAGCTGTCGTATCATTGATCAGTGTCTAGCTAACATCCCGAGTGGTCCTATTGACGTGGAAGATCCGCTGATTGTGTTGCCGAACAAACAAGATGTGTACGGCAACATTGAAGGGCTCATGAATCAGTTCATGCAAGTCATCAATGGCGTCAAGGTCCCAGCGGGTGAAGTATACCAAGGGTATGAGGCTGCCAACGGGGAGCTTGGGTTTTATGTGGTGTCCGATGGCAGTGGTGTGCCGTATCGTGTGAAGTGTCGTCCGCCGTGTTTTGCGATTTTTCAAGCGGTAGCTGAGCTTGTTGAAGGAGATATGATCGCCGATATTGCCGCGACGCTCGGCACCATCAATATCATTGCAGGTGAGTTGGACCGCTAACAAAGGAAGAAGTGACCATGAGTGATGTGAGTGTATTTTCTACTGGACTTCAAGATGTTATTAAGCGTGAGCTGACGCGGTACGAAACCAAGCGCTCTGCTATTCTGCCCGTGCTACATGCAATTCAAGACGAGTGCGGATGGGTTGAAGAAAAACATGTGGAGGCCTTGCACAACTCATATGGTATCGACCGTGTTCAGGTGAAGGAAGTGCTCACATTCTATAAGGCTTACTATCAGAAAAAGCCTAGGAAACACCCCATTCAGGTTTGCGACAATATTGTCTGCTGTATGATGGGTGCTGATGAATTGATTGAAAAAATTGAGGGTCATGTTAAGCGCCTAGAAGAAAAGCTTGGCGATGACGCGCCGTTTGAAGTTATTGGCGTCCCATGTCTCGGCGTTTGTGATCAGGCTCCTGCGATCATCGTTAATAAAGATCGGCACCACAAAGTCACAGTCGATAATGTGGATCAAATTCTCGAAAAATATGCGCCATTAAAGTAGGTGACAAAAATGGGAAATACCACTGATAAAGTTAAAATCCTAACAGCCTTCGAGGGAATTCCTAACAGTCGTGCGCTTGCGACTTACCAGGCTAAGGGCGGTTACGATGCGCTCAAAAAAGCTTTGGCTATGCCAGCGGCTCAGATCATCGAAGAGGTGAAACAATCTGGTCTGCGAGGTCGCGGCGGGGCAGGGTTCCCGACTGGTTTGAAATGGAGCTTTGTACCTCAAAATTTAGCAGGTCCTCGTTATCTTATCTGCAACAATGATGAAGGTGAGCCTGGAACGTTTAAGGATCGATATATTGCGGAATTGAGTCCGCATATGATTGTCGAAGGGATGATCATCGCTGCAAAGGCTATTGGTGCCTGCAAGGGCTATATCTATACCCGCTATGAGTTTTTTGAAGAGATTCGTTGGCTTGAGACGGCGATCAAAGAGGCCTATGCAGCAGGATTATTGGGTAAAAATATCCTAGGCTCGGGATTTGATTTTGATTTGGATCATTACACAGGGGCGGGAGCATACATCTGTGGAGAGGAGACGGGGTTGATCTCGTCGCTTGAGGGTAAAAAGGGACAGCCAAAACTGAAACCGCCTTTCCCAGCGGTCAGTGGTTACCTTGGTCGACCAACGGTCGTCAATAACACCGAGACTTTTGCGGCAGTGCCGTGGATCTTAACGAACGGTGCTGCTGCCTACAAAGCTATTGGAACCGAGAAATCTCCTGGCACAAAGATGTTTTCGATTGCCGGTGCCATCAAAAGGCCGGGGGTGTATGAGCTTCCCTTGGGATATTCTTTTGAGAAATTACTTAATGAGGACTGTGGCGGTATGCTGCCAGGTCGCACCATGAAAGCTTGTATTCCCGGTGGCGCATCAGCACCGATCTTGACTCCAGAAGAGTTAAAGGGCTTGACTCTTGACTATGAGGCGATTGCAGCAAAAGGGTCAATGTTAGGATCCGGCGCAATTATGATCATTGATGACCGAGTTAGCATGGTCAAATTGATGAAGGTGATTGCTGATTTTTATCATCACGAGAGTTGTGGTCAGTGTACGCCTTGCCGCGAGGGCACGGGCTGGTTGGCAAACATCATGAGTGGAATCTATGATAACGAGGGCCGCGAGTCAGATGTGGACCGGATGTGGACTGTGGCAAAGCAGATGGGCGGTCGTACCATTTGTGCACTGTCTGACGCTGCAGCAATGCCAACGATGGCGATAACTAAAAAATTTGGCGATGAAATTCGAGAATACATTAGGCGAGGTACTCCGGCGTGAGCGAATCAGTCTCATTAAAAATAAATGGTCAATCGGTAACTGTTCCTAAAGGCACGACCGTCATGCAGGCGGCGCAACAGATGAAAGTTGCGATTCCGCACTTTTGCTGGCACCCAGGACTGTCTGTGGCGGGAGTCTGTCGCTTTTGCTTGGTCAAGATTGAGGGTCGCCCGAAACTAGAGATCGCCTGCAATCTTCAAGCCACCGAGGGAATGGAGGTGCGCACCGATACAGATGAAGTTAAGGAAGCGCACAAGTGGGCCCTCGAGTTTCATTTGATTAATCATCCGTTGGACTGTCCGATCTGCGATCAGGCCGGTGAGTGTGGTTTGCAAAATTATTATATGTCTGTAGGTAAGTACCAAAGCCAAATGGAACGTCCTAAGGTACTTAAACCAAAAGCTTTAGACGTTGGTGGAGACCTAGTTCTTGATACGGAGCGGTGTATTCTTTGTAGTCGATGTGTTCGCTTTGAAGGGGAAGTTACGAAGACTGGGGCGCTAGGCATTTTTGATCGTGGTGATCATGCGATCATTGGCACTTACCCTGGAAAAAAAATCAATCATGGTTATACGACAAACTTGGTTGATATCTGTCCAGTAGGAGCTTTCACGTCGAAGGACTTTAGGTTTAAACAGCGTGTTTGGTTTCTGAAAGACAAGCCAGCGACCTGCCCTGGATGTTCTACAGGCTGTCAAATTGATGTCTATGGTAAGGAACAGACGGGAACCTATTATCGCGTGAAGCCGCGTGAGGGTGAAGCCAACGGTCACTGGATGTGTGACTACGGAAGAGGAACCTATCGTCATTTGAACGCCGAAGAGCGGCAGCGTGTTGCTGTTGTTGTCGATCACGGCAGACGACGCGACGCTGCCGTGTCCGAAGCGATTAAGATTTTGGCGCACAAATTGAAGTCTCATAAGGCAGAAGACATTGGTTTACTTGTCTCGGCCCAATATACCAATGAAGAGTACGAGGCTTTTTTCGACTTTTTTGTAGGTAAGCTTGGCGTCAAAAAAGTTTATCAATGGCGTGAGCCAACGGAAAAGATGGCGGATTTCGATGGCATCCTGTTGCGGGGTGATCGCAATGCAAACACAGCAGGCTTGTTAGCGGCGATGCGTCGTCATGGGATTGCGGCGGATACACCAAGAAACCAGCATGATGACCTGGCAAAAGCAACTCCAAAGGTCGTGATTGCGTTAGTGCCTGAGCTTCCCGGTGGTTTCCCAAGCTTGAAGTCCCATTTGATTTCATTGACAGAGCTTGATTTTGTATCATTTTGGACAGTCAACGGGATTGTTGATGACGTTAAGAAGGCAAACCACATTATTCCTCTAAAAGGTTTCGCAGAGAAACGAGGAACATTTATAAATCACCAGGGCAAAGAGGGCTATTTGACAACGCCGTTTGCATGCACCGTCGAAGGTGCTCAATGCGTGGCAGGTACCGTTGGCGCTCTAGCCGAAGCCTATAAAACGGCTCACTAAAGGGAGTTTATCGCATGGCTGTTAAAAAAGTTGCGCCACCGCCTTCTGACCCAAATCCATTTGCTGCTGCCTGGGGATACTTTACCAGCATCATGACGGGCATGAAGTTTACGATGAAAACGTTTGCTCTGCAGATTACTGGACGTGAAAAGACGGAAACGCTTGAATGGCCCGAGCAGGAAGCTACCTACAGCAGTCGTTTCAAAGGGAAGCATTTTTTAACCCTCCGAGATGATGGGAATGTCCGGTGTACGGCGTGTTTTTTATGTGCAACGAACTGTCCCGCACAGTGCATTCACATTGAGGCGGGACAGCACCCAACCAACGAGATTGAGAAGTATCCGGTGCGCTTTGAAATTGATATTCTACGCTGTGTATTTTGCGGATATTGCGAAGAGGCGTGTCCAGTGGATGCTATACGTCTTGGTCCCGAGTATGTGATGGCTGGTTTGGCTGAAGAAAAGTGGGTTTATACGAAAGACTATTTGGCTCAGCGCCCGACACTTTATGGTGGTATCAACAGCGTAAAAGATGAAAATGAAAAACACCCGATTACTGATAAGCCCCATGCCAAAGAAGCTGAGATTCATTCGTTGGTTAGACACGGACATCATTAAATAAGAGTTTTTTGAGCTGTGAAAGGCCATCTAAATTTGCTCAGGTCTCTTCGGCGTCGTCTTGGTGGCCAGGCGGTCGCTTGTTGAAAGCTTGGGGGAAAACCCCCTTGGTGACTGTCAAGTTTGGTATTCGAGATCGACAGCTAAGTCATGGTTATTTCTGCTTTTGTTTTGATTTAGACGAATTCTAGGCTATTCCCACCGAAGCGAGTCTGTTTTGCGCGGTGGCTTGCGTTGCTTTTGCGAAAAGATCTCAAGGATAACGGGCGCTTGCCTATCAGCTGGGACTATGGATACCCAGTAGATAACGGTTACAAATTTCATCGACATAGCCTCATAAAATTTAGTACGTAAAGGGGTCGACTTAGCCATAAAACGCCAGAACACCCTGAGAGATTGGACCTTGTGACCTCATCGACGAATTCTTCTGTTAATAAATTGGAGACGGCGAGGACGTTTGTTCCCGGATGGTGGGTTCATGCGTTTGAAACAGCCTGTGCGATGTCAAATCAGACTCAAGGTGAGTTTGATGTTGTAGCGAATGCCGTTCTCCCAAGATTTAGTCCTCAAGAGCTAAGCACCCTTGCCGTCATCTTAGGAGACATGCAGCGGCAGCTGCTAGAGGCCGAGATCCATGAACATGTTGATCTAAGATGGTTAAATGTTCAAAAGCATTTGAGTGGAGTAGATGCAGCATCAAAGGAACGATTGGCCTCCGTTTTTGAATCATTACCTGAACTGAGATTTCCAGTCCTTGGCCCTGATGGCGAGGCCAGGTGTTTTCGAATTTTTGACTCTGAGACCTGGATTAAATCATCAACTGGAGAGGGCGGACAGGTGCTCCGTCTTCGTCCGAGTTCTTTTGCCGTTGAGCTTCTAACAGGCTATACGGATGCTCATCTTGATTTGTTGCGACGACTCACCGCTGGTCCCTGCTTAGCAGAACTTAGTCGGGGACGATTCCCGCTTGTCCTTTGGACTCCCGTTTGGCTTGAGTTGTCTCTTCCTGAGCAGTTGGTTTATGCGCGTATGGAAGCAGCCATGCAGGATGAATCAGCCTGGCTGCGGCTGGATGGTTTAGTGGGTGTTGGACTGGAGCAGTTAACATCAGGGATCAGGTTAAGTAGGCGCTCGATAGAGCAGCCATCGACGTTGATGGAGCGCCTTCGCATCGTTGGGAAGTTGGGCCGAAGATTGGTCGCTCACGGTGTTTTAAAACGCGAACCAGATTCTGGTTATATGGCTATTGAGCAGGTTGGATCGAAGGAGTTTCCTTGGTTGTTATGGCAGCCGTCGAGTGATCGTATTAAATCAAAGGCTGAGTCTGAGTATTTTGGTCTGGTGTCGGCGAAGATCTTGAAGTCGTCCGTATCTCCACAGATTGCTCCTGTATTAGCTAGTTTTGCTGCGCTTGCAGGAATTGAACGTAGTCGTTTGGCTAAGCAACTTGAAAGCATCTGGTCGGCCATCTCGATGGTGCCCGGTTGTGGCTTTGTATTAGGTCCAGGCGTCATGATTCAAGCGCATGTTTTATTTTGTGAATGGGTTGCTAGAGCTTTTGAAGGAGCCTTAAGACCATTGGGTTCGGGTATTCGTGATCATGCTATTTTTACAACTCTACAGGGCGTGACGGCTCAATCCGCTGTACAAAAATTTAGAGATTTCCTATCTGTGATGCGTCGATCTGACGAGCTGCGCGTGATGGCAAAGGAGGATGGTGATTTTTCTATTAGCTATGGGCCTCTTGGAGTTGATATTGAGGAAATTTGCCGGAAAGGTGCTGTAGAATGCTTGGCTTTGTCTCGATATGCCGGCAAAAATGAACCTCGAAATGATCGGCCAGAGGACGCAAAGGTAATGGCTTCGGCCCCCGTTACGACGGTAAAGCCTAATTTGGAGCCCCAAATCCAGGCCAAACCGAGCCAATTGGCACAAAATTTACGCCGGCTGGCTCAGGATGAGCTCGATAAGATCATGCGGCAATCGCCGAGTGCGTATGCAGATTTGAAACAGAAGTATATCGCCTCACTTGATGATGAGACGAAGTCACTTGTCATGGACGTGCAGCGCAGACTGGGTTCTAAGACTTTTGATAGGCATTTGAGAATTCGTTTGGTGCACTACATGGTTGAGCATCCGTCGAGCTGGAATTCCATTTCAACCATGCTTCCGAGCTGAATAATCATTTTTTTCGAGAAAAATGCATTTTTTTTCGGGAACGCTCTTGATTTTTCGGGTTTTGCCTTTTATGATTTTTTTGTCGAAACGATTTCGTTTCGAAATGAAATTTTCAGGGAGGCCCATTAAATGGCTAAGAAAAAAACAAATGTAAAGAAGACCGCAAAAGCTAAAGCTCCAAAAGCAAAGGCTGCTGCACCCGCAAACAAGTCACCTGTTGCGATTAAGGCTGTTAACAAGCCACGCACCAAGAGCGAGATCATGACCGCTCTTGCTGAAAACACAGGCCTGACTCGTAAGGACGTTGGCGCATTGTTCAACGCTCTTGGTGAAGTGATCGGTCTTGATGTGGGTAAAAAAGGTCCTGGCATCTTTACAGTCCCAGGCTTGATGAAGATTACTCGCGTTCACAAGCCAGCCACAAAGGCTCGCAAAGGTATGAACCCATTCACTGGCGAAGAGCAAGTATTCAAAGCCAAGCCTGCTCGTAACGTCGTGAAAGTTCGCGCGCTTAAAGCGCTTAAGGAAATGGTATAATCCGTTCCTAGAAACTAGTTTTCCTATGAGGGGTATGCGCAACTGCATACCCCTTATTGTTTTCGAATTTAGTTGTTATCTGCGTTACCGGTTGTAGGTGACAGCCTGTTTTACGGGGGAGGATTGTTGCAAGGATGTCTAGTGTATGCCTAGAATAGAACGGATGCGAGGTTTTTGGGTTCTGCCAGACGTTTAATATGACTCGTTATTTTCCCGATTGTCAGGGTTGGGTGTGGCACTATCGGTCGGCGGGTTGTCAGGATGACAGAGCACTTTTTTGGATCAGGCGTGTCTGGAGCCTTCATGACAAGGAGGGCTTAAGCGTCTTGCCTTTGGGCCGCTGCAGTGAGTTAAAGAGTAGCTTGTGTAGCCAAGGTTTTCCAGGAACTTTGAGGCAGGTGATAGACGGTGTTGAAGAAACACGCCGGGGATGATTCAATGTAGTCTAGGACTATCAACCAGAGGGCTTTCTATGTTGCGTCTTCCAGAAATCAATTTTCGCAGTCGTTTAGATCGGGTGATCTCGGAGTTAAATGGTCAGGCGCTGCTTGTGATGGCCCAGCCATTGGCCTACCGTAATGGAACTGTCGAGTCGCCATGGAGACAAGACAGTCTTTTCTATTATTTGACAGGGTTTAGTGAAACAGACGCTGCACTGTTGCTCCTATCTCATCGCGAGCAGTCAGAGCCGAGGGTTATTTTGTTTGTTCGAGACAAGGATCCCCATGCAGAGCTTTGGAATGGCGTTCGGCTGGGCGTGACCGCTGCGAAGGCTCGTTTAGCAATCGATGAGGCCTATGTCTGGGAGGATCTTTGGAGCAAACTGCCTGGTTTATTGTCAGGAGCTTCGGGGCTTCATTATTCTCTTGGTGTTTGGCATGACTACGATCGCAAGGTCATTGAAGCGTTGAGGAAACATCGTTCCGCCGGAGCAAGAAATGTGCAGAGTCTACTTGCTGTGTCGGATCCAGCAGTAATTTCGGGAAGCCTTCGGATCAAAAAGACGAGTGAAGAGGTTGCTAGAATGAAGGCGGCGGCTCAAATTACTGCGAAAGCCTTTGCCAGGGTATTGAAGGATTTGAGACCGGGTCAAACCGAGAGAAGTATTCATGGGACCTTAGTGCATGAATTTTTGCTCGGTGGCGCTGACATGGAGGCATATGGATCGATTGTTGCCGGTGGTAACAACGCTTGTGTTCTACATTATCGAGATAATAACGCAGTCTTGCACGACGGAGATTTGCTGCTAATTGATGCAGGTTGTCAGGTCGATAACTATGCTTCAGACGTCACTAGAACCTATCCCATTAGTGGCCGATTTAGTCACCCACAGAAAGCACTTTACTCCGTCTGTTTAGAGGCTCAAAAGAAGGCTATCAATGCAGCCAAACCTGGAGCCTCTTGGGTGGATGTTCAGGATGCAGCGTTTCGAGCTCTTACCCTCGGATTAATTGACGTCGGGCTAATCAAAGCATCCGTTGATGAAGCAATCGAAAAAAACCTACATAAGCACTTTTGCCCCCATGGCATTAGCCATTGGATAGGCTTAGATGTTCACGATGCGGGAGCCTATAAATCAGCGGGAGCACCTATTGCCTTTGAACCAGGGATGTACTTTAGTGTGGAGCCTGGTATTTACATTAATAGCTCAGACACCTCTGTTCCCGAGGAATTCCGTGGCATCGGCATCAGGATTGAAGATGACGTTCTTATCACAGCTGAAGGCAACGAGGTTTTAACCAAGGACATAGCAAAAGAAATTTGCGACATAGAGCGATAATGGTACAGCTGAAATCCTATATCGTGCTTTTCATTCTTTTTTGTTTCTGGACTGACCTTATTCAAGCGGTTCCAGAACATTGCCATGCTCAACAAAAGAAAGAGATGAAGTTTCGCTTCCCCGTAATTTTGAAGGGGGCCAGTTGGTTACAGGGTAGAGCTATTGGGAAGATCTCGGCTTGGTCGTTAAAGGCTGGGACCTGGACGCAAATCCCATCTCAGGTTGATGAAGTTAATCGTGATGGGAATTATGTGCTAGAGGGGGGGCTACCATTTACGGCAAGTTCCGATGACGGTTACTTTGATGGTAACGATGAGCTTAGTTTTAAAGGGGGCGATCTTGGTCAGCCATTTTTACCAGCGGATGTGCCGTCGCATATAAAGGCATCTTTTCTGTCTTTTGCTAGATTTGATGTCTGTGGTGATCGGGATGGTTATTTGGGATCTGTGTTGATTGCTGAGCGCAATGGGCGAGAAGAAGCGGTTAAGTCCTATAAGCCTCTGTTTGATCCTGGTAAGGCGGCCGTAGAGTCAAGTTATTACAACTACAGATTTCGATCAGACCAACCCATGTTGTTGGGGGATGTGGCATTGAAAACAAAAGATGGGCCAAAGCGCGTTTTTGTGGGTAGTTCTTTTGTTATGCCGTTGATCCCGAGTCTGTTTTTACTGCCATCTATGTCATTTGGTGAGGATGACTTTACATCAGAAATTGAATCTTGGAGGTCTGGTCCAGTCCGCAGTATCGTCGCGGTGGGTGCAAAATTGCGGAAGTTTTTTGGGATGCTCAATTTACACCTGTTCAGTGAGCTCGTTTTCTATGAAGATTTCTTCCAGATTCCGACAAAAATTGAGTTTGTATTTGATCCCTCGAAGTATCTCGATCGAGGCTCTGGCATCTCGTACATTCTGAAGTATCCGGATGACGCCCATTGGCACTTACATTCAAATTTAGATAAACTGCCACCAGAGGGTCCAAAACAGTCGAAACAGCTAAAGACGGCGTACGACCAGTCACCGTCAGGTGTGTTCTCAGTGCGTGGAAACAGCGTTCTCGGCAGCTTTTTATCAAACGTAAGAATTGATCAAAAAGCTCTGAAGTTAGCTCCCCCCCCGTATCTAGCCTTTGCCAAGGATTTTAATGATGAGCGCCTAAAGTCAAAATGGCCCTGGTTGAAACATTCCGCTGGCAGTCTAGCCGTTTTTATTGATATATCTGGTGTCAAGCAGGACTTTTATGATTTTGCCCTTGACGTGGCACTATCAAATCAGGCAGATGATGAGTTTACGGATTTTCAAGCCGTCTCGGCCCATTGGTATGATCCAACAATAAAATAATAAAGTGTTAAACATTCGAATCCAGCCCTCCCTTCCACCGTGGGGCACTCCGAATTAATCATCCCTGAGCCAAAGAACAGTTAGGGACAACGGGCCACTGGCCCAGCTTTTAAGGAAAAGTAATGGCAAAATTTAATCATGATGCAGACAACCGTGGCAATCGTATCGATGCATCCACAAAAAACCTGGCGGCTGACGCTCATGATGACGAGGTAACGGAGGGTCTTGATGAGACGCCAGAGCCCCTTCCTGAACAGTTACTGATTAAGATCTCCAAAAATCTTCATCGTAAGCTTCGCGATAATGCCCGCGAAGAGGGCGTAACGATGGACGAGCTTATTTCTGAGCTTTTGGCGGAAGGAGTTGTTCTTCGCGCGTGGGAGATTGTTGAGCGCAAGCAGACCATGCGTGGCGGTGGCAACCAGGCTAATTTTAACCGCAATCCTCAATCTGGGAACGTTAACGGCAATGTCGCTAGCGGTAATAATCATCAGGGTAACCAGCAACACAGAAATCACTTTCAACAAGGCGGTAACCGTCAGGCGCAAAAGAAGCTTCAGCGACAGGCCCGTCAGCATGCCAATGCCATGGATCTGCTCCAGGATAAGGCTGCATTTTTAGAATATGTGCGTAATCAAGAGAAAAAACGTCGTTAGCAGTTGATGTAAACCTGGGTGAGGAGTAGGGCTGATGGATTTGTGGGTAACAGAGCAAGAGGGTGAACACATCCGCACGGGCTGGGCTGTAACAGAAGTCAAGTTTAGCGGGAAAAGCGAATTTCAGCGTGTTGACGTCGTAGAGACGAAGGCCTACGGAACGATGTTGCTCCTCGATGGACTTGTGATGCTCACCGACGCCGATGAGTTTATCTACCATGAGATGATCTCGCATATTCCTCTATGTCTCCATAAAAACCCCCGGCGTGTGGTCGTCATCGGTGGCGGTGATGGTGGCACCGTCCGAGAGATCTTGAAGCATCCTGATGTGGAAGAGGTTATTCTCTGTGAAATTGATGGTTTGGTGATCGACGCTAGTAAAAAATTCTTTCCCGAAGTGGCCGAGTGCCTCAATCCTGGATACGACAAGCGTGTAAACGTTCGTGTTGGCGATGGTGTTGCCTTTATTAAAGAACTTCATAACGAAGTTGATGTGATTTTGGTGGATTCTACCGACCCCATCGGACCTGGAGAAGGGTTGTTTAGTCGAGAGTTTTATCGCGATGTCGCAAAGGCTTTGCGTCCTGGCGGAATTATGGCTGCTCAAAGCGAATCACCTTGGTTTACTAAAGAAGCGCTAGGACGTATTCATCGCAATATCAGCGCCGGCTTTAAGTATAGGAAAAGTTTTGTTGCGCCAATTCCTACCTACCCTCGTGGAAGTTGGTCATGGACGGTGGCGTCTCAGAGTGCTATTGAGCCGCATGCTTATGATAAAGCTCGCTTTGAACGTGTCGAACCAGGTTTGAAGTATTTGAGCCGCGATTTGATGACTGGGGCCTTTGCCCTTCCAAAATTTTATGCTGAGAAGATTGAAGGTCATTTTTCGTAAGCCTTTGTTTCGGGGCTTGTCTGAATCTATATCGCTTCGAGCTTAGAGGTGGGGCTCTACCTGATCGATGCGGAGTAGATTTGATAGTGAGTCTCACAGAAATGCCAGTTTTGCTGCGACGATTAATAGAAATAATGCAAAAGACCGCTTGAGGATCAAGGGGCTAAGCCCCACGGCTAAATAGCTTCCGACGTAGGCTCCCAGGGCGAGTCCTAATGCAACCCATAGGCCCCCATGGATATGGCTTTGGTTGATTCTTCCAGCTTGCCAATAGTTCCAAACCGCAAGGCCTCCAACGGGTAACAGGAGGGCCATTAAAGAGGTTCCATTTGCCGCATGCTGGTCCATGCCAAACACGAAAATAAGAATGGGAACGATCACTAAACCGCCGCCTATCCCAAAGAGACCTGACGCTACGCCCGCGACAACTCCAGTAACTAGAAATCCCCACCAATACCCCACGATCTTGCTCCTTTACCATGTCGTCTTTAGTGTATTGTGTCATAGTCTTGGAATTTATTCATGGGAGTACGCCTTAAATGACCATGTGGCATGAACGATGGGCTGAGGAGAAGACGGGTTGGGATCTTAATGGTCCGCACCCTTTAACGAGATATCTGTATGAAACGGCTAAGGGGTTTGATCCCAAACACGTTGCTGGGCGATGGTTGATGCCCGGGTGTGGACGTGGTCATGATGGGACCTTGCTTCTTGCCATGGGTGCAGCGTCGGTTGAAGGGCGTGACCTTGTGCCGAGAGCGATCGATGAAGCAAAGCGTCTCTACGCCAGCGTTGATCGGCTATCGTTTAGATGTTGTGATATTAATGATCTAGGCTTGGCCGACCTTTCAGGCTTTGATTGCATCTTTGATCGTGCGATGCTGTGCGCTCTTCAAGGTGCCGATCGTCACCAGTACGTGCGATCTTGTGCTAGCTGTCTTCGACCTGGTGGTTTGTTTGCCTCCCTTGCATTTGCCTCCACAACTGACCCTGAACAAGGTCCACCATTTCAGATACTTCAGTCTGAAATATATGATTTTTTTGATAAATCCTGGAAAGTGGAGTTTCTCGAGGAGCGGCGTGATGGAGCTTGTGGACAAAAAATACTCAGTGAATGGGTTTTGATCGCGAGACGTTTATAACCCGTTTCGAAAAAGCGCCGTGGCGCAACGGCACGGGTGTTTGTATAGTGTCGG
Source organism: Oligoflexales bacterium (assembly GCA_044360315.1). Lineage (GTDB taxonomy): Bacteria > Bdellovibrionota_B > Oligoflexia > Oligoflexales > RGVZ01 > CAMDKS01. The sequence continues at coordinate 25,839 of JBIKKO010000006.1, read as the reverse complement.
GGCATCTGTTCAAACTAGATGGGTCGTTATATTACGGGAGACAAGAAAATGGCAAAAAAACATCGCTTTATGGATCAAATCGGCGGTGATCCTTTTGAGGACGAAGACAGTCAGTCGGTTGAAACCGGAACGAATGAGTTTGCAGAGATGATTGCTCAAGAAGCGTCTCGAGGGTTTGCTGCACTGCGTCAAGGCGATCGTATAAATGCTAAAGTGATTGGTGTCATCGAAGGTAGCATTATCTGTGATGTGGGTCAGCGCAGTGAGGGTGTGCTTCCGACTGACGCTTTGAGTCCAGACGATATAGCTAAGTTTAAGGTTGGTGAAAGTTATCCTTTGTATGTGAGCTCCTTGAAAAATGGCATTGAGCTTGCGACATCGATGTCGGCACGACATGCTGGGCTTGATAGTTTGCGTGAAGCCATGACATCTGGACTTCCTGTTGAAGGGAAAGTAACGGGTGAAAACAAAGGTGGATATACCATCGAGCTACCTGGAGCTCGTGCATTCTGTCCGTTTTCCCAAATGGATGTGGTTGGTGGAAAACCAGCGGCGGCGTTTGTGGGCCAATCTTTTAAATTTAAGGTGACTAAGGTTACAGGGCGTGATGTCGTGTTGTCGCGGGCGGCGATTCTTCGTGAGGAACAGGCCGTCGAACGCTCTAAGATTCTTGAGAGCCTGCAGGTTGGCGATACCATCTCAGCAAAGGTCGTAAAGATCGAGAGCTTTGGTGCTTTTATTGAGTTGGGTGGAGGTCTCAATGCTTTGGTGCCAATCAGCGAACTCAGTTGGAGCCGTCCTTCGTCTCCCCACTCAGTCGTTACCGTCGGTGATCAGGTCACTGCCAAAATTTTAAAGATTGAAACTGGTGGTGATCGTCCAAAAATTTCAGCCTCCCTGAAGCAGGTCGAAGGCGATCCCTGGGATGTTCAAGTTGATAAGATTGAAAATGGTTCCATCGTTGATGCCAAAGTTACCAAACTGATGCAGTTTGGGGCGTTTGCAGAGATTTTACCCGGCTTAGAAGGCCTGATTCATATTTCAGAGATGAGCGCCAAACGACGGATCAATACACCGGGTGAAGTCGTTCAAATTGGACAAGTTGTGAAAGCGAAAATAACAGGCATCGATCGGATTCAAAGACGCATTGGTTTATCGATGAAGGTCTTGGAAGCAGACTATGTCGAACAAGAGGGTAAAAAGCAGATTGAAATGCGTCAAAAGGCTGAAGACGAGCATCGAGGTGTCGAGTTTAGATCGCAGGGATCGTCGGCAACATTGGGTGACGCATTTCTAAAGGCAGCCGAAAAGGCGAAGTCAGGGAAATGATCATTGTTGATAACCTGTGAATGGTTGTGATCTTTGCGAAAAGCAAGCTTTAAACTTCTGCTTGGAGCAACGGCGATAGGCTTTGCTCCAATTTTTGCCAAGTTACTGACTGAACACGGAGGTCTTGGTCCAGTTGCCTCGGGCTTTTGGCGTATGGCAATTGGATCCCTTGGGTTTATGTTGTTGCTGATACTCGGTGACCGGCATCGAAAATCGAGTCAAGACGTTTATCGTTTGCTGCGAGATGCAAAAGTGCCGGTATTTTTAGCTGGCCTACTCTTTGCTGCTGATCTCGTGGCCTGGCACACGTCGTTTCTTTATACGAATGTGGGCGTAAGCTCTCTTATCGCTAACCTGTCTGCCGTGTTTGTCCCTATCACAGGAGTTTTGTTTTTCCGTGAAAAACTTCGGCCCAGCATCGTCTTAGGTGGAGCGTTAGCGTTTTGTGGTTTGCTGGGTTTAACTAGTCTCAAATCCAATCAGGCATCTCTTGCGATAAATGAGTCCCCAACGCTCAGTTATGTTGGTGAATGTTTGGCGTTGCTGACGGCGTTTTTCTATACGGGCTACATCATAGCCATAAAGCATGTAGCTAAAACATTTTCATCCCGTGCGATTATGCTGGTATCGTCAATGATTAGTGCGGTGATTATAGGGCTGATCGCCGTTGGTGTGGATTATCCCATCTTACCAACATCGGCACTCGGTTGGCTTTTGGTGATTGGTCTTGGGATTGTTAGTCAGGTTATAGGTCAGGGTCTTGTCGCGAGTGCGTTGTCCGATCTTCCGGTGAGTCAGTCTGCAATTTTGCTTCTTTGGGCTCCGATTAGCTCGGTTGTTTTTGGAAGGGTTATCCTTGGCGAAATTATGAATATTGGTCAACTCGTATCCATGGCTGTCACCTTGATTGGAATTGCTATCGTTGTACGCCTTTAAGGGTCAAAAGTCTGCTTATGACGAGCTTATGTCAATCACCATCTTTAGATCCTAGTGATGCTCTGGTAAAGGTTTTGAAGGATGGACAATGGAGGTGGTATGCTGCTAAAGAAAGAAAAAATGAGCAAAACGAAAGACAACTTCAGCTGATTTCCGGCTTCTTGTTGGAAAATGGAAAGGTAGCTTTTGAGTCGGTGAATCAGCTCTATCTAGATATCCGGGAGGGAGTGATAGGCGTTTCCGTTTCCATTAACCGGGAGGATATGCCAGTTGAAACGTGTCATTATGAAAATCCTTGGCTTGGAACGACCGGCCTCGGGACGTCTACAGAAAGGCTCGACCTCCACGTTTGGAAAATCACTGGTCGTAATTATTGTCGTGTGTAGGACTATGCTTTTGGGTCGACTTCTTCGAATCCCATTCAGCTTTCACTTAGTGTTCCAGAAGGGGCGACCTATCGAGCGGAAGACGTAGGTGCGCTTCAAATCAATGGTGAACAATACACGATTGCACTCAATGACCAACGAGGTAAAGATGCTCGAGAGTTAATTGTGACTGCGACTTATGATTTTACCGGCGAGTGTGCCGCTAGTGATAGTGCGTGTTATGCGGAGAGTAAAGGCGAGACTAGAAAAAGCATTCAGGTTCCCGGCAATCTTTTGCCACTAGAGCCAAGATCAGGCAGTGATGCGCCACTTTCGGACGGTGAGAAGCCGCGCCTTTAAAGACTCGCTGACTACCTTGAGAGATACTTGTGACGACCTTGCCAAGTTGTTAATGTGATCGTGACGTTTGGTATCACGATCGTAAAGGACGTGACGTGCCCCCTCATTTTTGGGGGCATGTGAGCTGCATGGGGTAAATTTATAGGATGTTGGCGATCGTGTTGTCCGTGCGTGGCCCGGGGTAGGCTTTAGTGATCGAGCTTTCCTCGATAACCCATCAGGCTCAATTTTGATTTTTGACAAAGCGATTGGCAGCCATATAGATCATGTTAGGGAGATCTTCGGTGTTGCTGCCGCGCTCCATAACAGAAGCAGGTAACTTTGATCCTAACAATACCGGACCGATACCTGTGCTTCCCGTGATTGCTGAAAAGAGTTTATAAGCGATGTTTGTACCCGCAAGTCACAATAAATATGTGTTTCGCATCAGCGCTAATCGAAGCATTTTCCCAGTCTTGCCCACCAACCGCTCTCGCAAGGTTAACAAGAGCTGATCGTTCGATAACAGTAGTATGTCTAACGTTTGCTTGCTCCGCGGACCTAAAAAAAGAAGCCGTGACGTATCCCTGGTAGGCATGACCTATGATCCGAGCCGCGAGATTTCCAAAAAGCGCCGACGCAGCGTTTACGGCAATGTAACGACGGCCGTACAAAATTTTGTCTGAAGTGTATTTTAACTGTTCAATGTCTCTATCTGGCGCAGAAGCAATCACAGTTGTGCCATGCTGAAAGAACTATGCTTCCATGTATCCAGTTAACATCTTATGGCGTACAGCCCACGTACCAGGTTTTTCAAGAATGGTTGGCTCGATCCTAAAAAATTCTGCCCAATATTTAGTGACGTGAGCCCGCGATTGGGTAAGGGCGCACCCTGCATGCCACCGTCGCCGCCCGACTCGTTCGGCTCGCGGTCGAAAGCGTCCTCTGCGCGGGAATCCGGTTATGGCTGGTAAAAAAACCGACGCCCGAAAAGGCGTCCGTTGATGCGTGACTTAGCCGACCATCAGGCCGTTTCATTTCGAAGTATGATCGTACTCGTCCGTGCGGATCTCTGGCGGAGGGGTTGACTTCAACTTCCTCACGAGACGGAACCCAACATAACTCGTTTCAAGATCGGGGTCGTCTGCCGCCATTTTAAAACTATAACATTCTCCCAAAGGATCACCATAAGAACCGCCACGGATGATGCGATCTTTTGCGCCTGGATTTAGGGGCCATTCAAGCGAAGAGGTCCATTCTTTCACATTTCCATGCATATCGTGAAGACCCCAGGCATTGGCCCGCATCGTTGCTACAGGATGAGTCTTTCCATCGGAGTTGTCATAGTGCCAAGCCATGGCCCTGAGGTCGTTCAGGTTATCAGCAGTAGTCCCAGCGCGGGCTGCGTACTCCCATTGCTCTGTTGTCGGTAACTGGTACTCGTACTTGCCAGGAATTCGATTAAGCACAGCGATAAAGTCTTGAACCATGTGCCAGCTAACCTGTTCCACAGGGTTGTTTGGGTTCCGCTTGAACCTGAAATAGCTAGTGAAGTAGCTTGGATTGGATCCCATCACCGCCTCCCACTGAGACTGGGTCACCTCGGTCTGCTGCATATCAAACCCCGATACCTGCACAATACGACTAGGCACACTACGACGAGGATGACTCATCTTAAATGCGCCGGGAGCGATCGGCACAAACTCCATGCCGAGGAAAACATCTGCTAGCGATCTGCCTGTGTCCTTGGTCGATGAACCTGCAGATTGGTCGCGTCTTGGCTTGCACCCGGCAGTGATAGCCAATACGATCAACATCGATGAAAACATGCTTAGTTTATCCATTAAATTTTCCCTCCAATGATGAATCAACCCAAGGCCGCATCCAGTTAATGACGGTAAATCTTGAAAGACCTTCGGAGTTTGCTGCTATTAGGCTACCTCTATTTTGAGCAAGATACCATCGAACTTTTGCGAATAGGACAATGTAGGCAGGGCTGTTTCATCTGAATTTCCTCGATAACCCTTTAGGCTCAATTTTGATTTTTGACGAAGCGATTGGCCACCATATAAATCATGTTACAGAGATCTTCTGTGTTGCTACCGCGCTCCATAACAGAAGCAGGTAACTTTGATCCTAACAATACCGGACCGATACCTGTGCTTCCCGTGATTGCTGAAAAGAGTTTATAAGCGATGTTTGCACTCGTTAGATCTGGGAAAATCAGGACGTTCGCCTGACCTTTGAGTTGGCAGAAGGGAAAGTCTCTCTCTTGAAGGCGCTCGTTTAGTGCGATGTCGGCCTGTATTTCTCCGTCGAATATAAAATCGACTTTTCTGTCACGAAGAATATCGACGGCGCCACTCACACGCTGCGCTTTTTCATGCCGGTTACTGCCAAAACTCGAGAAGCTTAACATGGCGACTCGCACGGTCTCGTCGGTATACTGCTTGGCAAAATTTGCTGTGTTAATAGCGATATCGGCCAGCTCTTCGCCTGTAGGTTCAATACAGACCGTGCAGTCAGCGAGGAAATACATTTTCTTATTCCAGGAGAACATGTAAAGGCCATTCATGATACGACCAGGCTTTGTGCCAATCACCTCCATGATAGGCCTTAAACCATTGACATAAGGCTCTACTAGGCCGTTAATCAAACCCTCGGCTGCACCTGATCGAAGCAGCATCGAGCCGAAGACGTTATTATTTCTTAGCATTTGCTGTGCAGCAGAACGAGTTACACCTTTGCGCTGCCGGATTTTATAGATTTCTTCAGCAAACTGATCAATCCGTTCGTCGCCGTGGGGGTCGATAATCGTCGCCTTTTTCGCGAAATCACGTATTCCAAGCACCTCTGCTTTTGCAGCTATTTCCTTAGCATTGCCGAGAAGAATTGGCGCGACATCTCCCTCATAATCTATCTGTGCAGCGGCTTTGATAACTCGGTCGTCATGACCATGAACCAGAACAATCCGAGGCTTAGAGCCTGATTTTCTAGTCCAACTTGAAATATTGTTGCGCATCTGGCGAACGAGTCGTTTGGTTGGCCCAAGAATACGTTCGATGTGCTGGGTATACTGTTCGATATTGACTTCTTTCCGAGCAACTCCTGACTTCATCGCAGCCTCAGCGACGGCTGGTGCGACGTAGAGAAGAACGCGAGGATCCATGGGTTTTGGAATCAAGTAGTCTTTACCGAATCGGTAGCCTTCGGCCGTGTTATAAGCCCTTAAAACTTGCTCAGGAACGTCTTCTTTGGCAAGACGAGCAATGGCTCTCACGGCAGCCATTTTCATATCCTCGTTAATTGTCGTGGCTTGAACGTCGAGAGCTCCTCTAAAAATAAAAGGGAACCCGAGGACATTATTCACTTGGTTCGGAAAATCGCTGCGACCGGTGGCCATGATGCAATCAGGTCTGGCGCCCTTTGCTTCATCGGGGAGAATTTCCGGATCTGGATTGGCTAGTGCAAAGATGATGGGGTGTGAAGCCATCGGCATAATCATTGCGGGCTTTAGAACTCCTGCCGCAGAAACGCCGACGAACGCGTCTGCTCCTTTAAGGGCGTCTTCGAGTGTGCGGACATTTGTTTCTAGTGCGAATTTCTCCTTGTACTTGTTCATGCCTTCTTTGCGGCCTGCGTAAATGACGCCTTTGCTGTCGCACATGATAAGATTTTGCTTACGCACTCCCAAAGATAGGAATAAATCAGCGCATGCGACGGCAGCAGCGCCGCCCCCACTGAAGACCACTTTGACATCACTAATACGTTTTCCAGTGATTTCTAGTGCGTTAAGGAATGCTGCACCTGCAATGATCGATGTTCCATGTTGATCGTCATGAAAAACTGGAATTTTCATACGTTTGCGAAGCTCTTCTTCAATATAAAAGCACTCCGGTGCTTTTATATCCTCCAAATTGATACCACCAAATGTTGGCTCGAGGGCTTCGACGGCAGTAATAAAGGCATCGGGATCCTTAGCTCTCACTTCGATATCAAATACGTCGATGTCAGCAAATTTTTTGAATAAGACGGCCTTGCCCTCCATAACCGGCTTCGCTGCTTCAGGTCCAATGTCTCCCAGGCCGAGGACCGCTGTTCCATTGGAAATGACGCCAACTAGATTGCCTCGTCCGGTGTACTCAAACGATAAGGCCGGGTTTTTTGCGATCTCCCGACAAGGGCCCGCAACGCCAGGAGAGTAGGCGATCGCCAAGTCTTTTTGACTTGATACAGGTTTTGAAAGGCCTGTTGAGATTTTTCCTTTAGGTTCCCTGGCATGGTATTCAAGCGCGAGTTTTTCGTAGTCAGTGCTCACTGGTAACCTCTGGTCACTTAGTTTTACATAAATTGGTTGGTATAGATGTAACCACTCGCTTTGCTTCAAGGCAACGGAAATCGAGACTTTAAATTTTTCTTCTGACAAGGAGTTGAAGCCTGGGGAGGACTGATCGGGCGCGTTGATGTTTGCACCAGCGCGCCCAGGGCTCTAGATTCTTGTCTTTCGGCGTACGACGTAGTACCGTAAGGCTGGTTGGGTATAGAATCAGCTCAGAAGTAAATGGTTGCTGTTCCATGGGAGCGCCTGGAATGCCTATCCCTCCGGGTTGCTGGAGGGCCCAAATTAGGTCACTGGCGCGACGCTAAAAATATTTGCAAGGCCGACCACAAGGATCACTGCTGGGGCATTCTCTAGGTTGTGATGGGATAGTAGAGTGAGGGTAACCGTGTTTGATCAAAAGTCTAAATCAACATTGGGTCGTGTTCTTGTTACAGGTGGAGCGGGCTACATTGGCTCAACCGTTTGCTCTGCATTGATTGATGCCGGTTGGACGCCCATCATTTTAGATAACTTATCCCAAGGTCGAAAGGAGTTCACCGAAGGAAGAGTTTTTTATCAAGGAGATATCGGCGATAGATCTCTCCTGCGAAGGATTGTCAATGATCATGGACCTCTTCACAGTGCGATTCATTGCGCGGCCTTGATCGTAGTGCCTGAAAGCGTGCAGAACCCAGAAGCCTACTACCGTGAGAATGTGTCGAAGTCTGTGGAATTGTTTGCGGGACTTCGAGATGTTGGCTGCACGCGAATTGTGTTTAGTTCATCGGCATCGTTGTATGATGTGGTCGACGGTTTTATGGTTTCCGAAACGTCGCCTGTAAAGCCCTCAAGCCCTTACGCACGCACAAAGTACGTGATGGAAATGATACTTCAGGATTTCTGTGCGGCCTATGGATTGAAGGCCATTGCTCTTCGTTACTTCAACCCGATCGGGGCTGATCCAAAGATGCGGTCTGGGGCCTACGTGCCGATGCCGACCCACGTCCTTGGTCGGCTCGTCAGTGTGGCACAGGGTTTGATTCCGATGTTTGAGGTTACCGGTACAAATTGGCCGACCAGAGACGGCAGTGGAATTCGTGATTATATTCATGTTTGGGATCTGGCGCAGGCCCATGTAAAGTCAGTGATCCAGTTTGATGATGTATTCAAGATGAAACCGACGGAGCTGGGCCAACCCGACAATTATCGCGTGATGAATTTAGGAACAGGTCGTGGCGTCACCGTGCGGGAGTTGGTGGCAGCATTTGAATCGGTGATGGGTGCGCCCGTGAATAAGAAAGATTCCGAACCTAGACCAGGAGATGTCGCAGGTAGCTTTGCAAGCTGTGATCTTGTAAAGTCGCTCATTGGGTGGAAGGCTGAACTGCCGATTGAACAAGGGATTCGCGATGCTCTGGCGTGGTCAAAACTATGGCAAGCACGGCGTCAAGGATCATAAATCCTCTGTTGTGATTGAAAGGTCGATTGTCGTGAATGTTCGGATTTTTCATGAGCAGCTTGTCAGACTGATCCAGCGCTATGGTGCTGAGGCGCGTGAACAGCGCCAGATTTATCAGCGACTCTCCCAGTTGCTGCCGGATCGATGGCGAGCCTTGGTGGCAGCTCATCGGTCCCGGGGTTTAGGACCAACAGATTCAGCTCGTGCGGCCTTTGCCTCAAATGACTTCATCAACCTTGTTGAAGAGGTTGTCCAATTTGGGGCATCAAGCCTTGAGGCACGCATTCAATACGAGACTCATATGATGCTTGTGGATGCTAGACGGTCTTTAAGGGCAGCGGGTAAGCGTTAACGCTGCCATGAACTTTGCATGAATAACTGTCCAAAATTACGATGTGACCTGGCTAGGGGATCCCCAGTTAAGTATCAGATCCTCGAAGAATATGCGGCCAAACCCTGGCACATGCCAAAAACATCGCAACAATGACAGGACCTAGAAGGACTCCTAGCAGGCCGAAGAGTTCGACGCCGCCGAGGATTGCAACTAAACTGACTAAAGGATGCATGTCGCTTCCCCCTTTGAGGACGACGGGCCTAACAAAGTTATCAACGAGTCCAGTCATAACACCTGCCACGATGATGATGGCGACATGACCCCATGCTTGCTTAGTGAAGGCCCAAATCGCAGCAAGGAAAAACACAGGAGCGGAGCCTAAAACTGGAATCCAAGCGAAGACAAACGTAGCTCCTGTAGCCAGTGCGGCACCAGGGATGCCTAAGATTAAAAACGTTAAGACAACGATTGCCGACTGGGCTGTAGCTGCTGCTAAGCTTGCCATGAGTGTAGAACGCGTCGCATCGCGAAATGATGCTGCGATCTCGTTTTGAACACTGGGCGACATGGGTAGAATCTTGCGTAGCCAGCCAAAAAACGTGGCCCCATCCAACAAAAAGAAATAACAACTTAACACACCCATGATCAACTGTAGGATCAAGGATGGTGTGTCGCCTGCGATGCGGAAGATGGTACGGCTAAACCAGTCAAGAATGGTTTTAAGTGCCAGTATTGCATTACCCTCAAGATCAACTCCATCAAACCAAGGCAGATAGGTTTGAGCTGCGCCTTCGGCAGCTATCTGCCAGTGCGACCACCAGTCGCGAAACATCGACTGGGAATCTTGACTTGATAAAAAATTAATAAATGTCGTTGCATCTCGAAGCGCAACCCCTGCAAGGATTAGCATGGGTCCGATGACTAAGATCGCAATCGTGAGGGTCGCTACTGCCGCAGCGATGTATCGCGGCATGCGTCGCAGAAGGATGCGAAACCATGGGTTTAAGACTAAAGCCATCATGCCGCCAGCGATGAGCGAGACGATAAAAGGTTTAGCTATTAATACAATCAAGTAGAAAAAAAATAGTGTGACGGTGAGGAAAACCCAAAATCCAATCTGCGCTTTTGGTGTTTCTGTAGTCATGGTCTCTCCTCTACATGAGTCCGAGTTTGCCAGGCGCGCTGCCAGCACTGTTTAACAATATCCTCTAACCCATCCTTTAAGCCGAAGTCGTCTGGACCGACAGCAACAACACAGAGCTTTTCTGCGGCAAATATTGTTGTCGCGCTGGCAGCAACGTCCTCAGGGGTAAGACGGCTGATCTTTTCGGCCCATACCGATAGCTTTGCCTCCGTTTTTGATAGCATTGCCCAGCTGCCTCTCCAGGCCAAAGCAGAGGGCTCAGCCGTCGTGATGCTTAGGTCCACAAGTGTGCGGTACTTGTGGCGGTCTAGCTCGTCCCCTTTGATTTCCTGTTTGACAACCGTTGCCAGAACTAAAAAGACTTCTTCGAAAAACTGCTTAATATTCTCTCCAACAACGCTTGCAGTGATGTTAAACAGGCCGATCCCATCATATTGGTGCAAGTCTGAACTTATGTCATAAACGAGTCCAAGTTCTTCCCTGATGCGTTTAGTGAGCCGACTGCTGAACCCGTCAGATAAGATTCGTGTCAATAGCTCATAGGTGGCAGTTCGCTCGCTTCCTGTGCCTTCGCAAAGAAAACTAAGTTGTATCTGGTATTCGCTATCACTATTTTCAACCCAAAAGGAGCGAGGTCCCGCATAGTTAGTTTGCAAACCTTTTTTTCTCGATTGAGTCGAGTCGATAGTCCAGGGTCCAAAGTGGGTTTGAATCAAGTCTCGGACCTTTTGATAGTTTCCTCCTACGGCACAGATGACTGCGTTTTGGGGCGTATACCATGTCTGAAACCAGTTTCGAATGTCTGCCGTTTTGAGGCCATTTAATGTTTCCGGCGTGCCAATGATTGGCATTGCCATCGACGAGTTGGGCCAAATTTTAGTTGAGATATGGTAGTCAGCGTCGGTGCTAATCCCTTGCTCATTGAGCTCGCCCTCGAGCTCGCGAAGAACAATGCGGCGTTCCGTATCAAGGTCACTCAACGCTGGTCTCAATATGAAGTCAGCAAACAGCGCGACGGCTTCAGACATCTTTCCAGTCGTGCCGTTGAAGTAAAACTCAGTATATTCGTGACCAGTTGCTGCATTCCATTCACCGCCAAGGCTCTCGAACGCGCAGCTTAAGTCGGAAAATGAAGGGTACTTAGCGCAGCCTCTAAACATAAGATGTTCTAATAAGTGGCTAATTCCAGATTGATCCGGTCGTTCGTGTCGGCTGCCAACACCAACAAGGAGCGTCAATTGAAATCGGAGATCGCCCTCTGGAAGCGGTACGTGAAGGCACTGAAGTCCGTTTTCCAATTGCCATGAAGTCCACCGGGATTCCGATTGCCTAAGGTGTGTCATGGGCATGAATTCAGTGTTTTGTTCTGACAAAGTCTAACGCCCCCTCGTTTAGTTAGGAAAATCGCATGAGCAGGCGTCTTGCCAGAGTTTCCATGTCGTCTCTCGCCGATGATTGCGGGAAATAACTAAGAGACTTTAAAGCCCGGTCGGTCCATGCCTCAGCCTCCTCAAGAGTTTTCCCTGCCGTATCGTAGTCGTTGACCAAATCGAGAACCGTCAACATTGCTTCAGTAGGAATGTCTTCTCCATGAATTAAGTCTTGCACAAATTGCCATTCGTGGGGTTTGGCAAACTGTTTCAACAAAAGGATTGGAAGAGTAACTTTACCTTCGGGAAGATCAGAAAGTGTTTTCTTACCGAAGGCAGCCTCTGATCCTGAGTAGTCGAGAGCGTCATCAAGGAGTTGGAACGCATAACCGACACAGCGGCCAAACTCACCTAGGGCTGCTCGTGACTCCTCAGGTGCTCCTGCTAAAATAGCAGGGGCCCGGCAAGCTGCGTCCAGCAGCACCGCTGTCTTATGTTCAATAATGCTGTAATAGGCGTCCGAGGTCATAAACGGGTTGTGGAGGTTTTCCAACTGGAGAAGTTCGCCTTCACTCATAAGGCGAATGGCCTTTGCAAACATCGCTACGATCTCAAGGCTGCCCGTCTCTGCCATTAACTCACTTGCTCGAGAATAAATTAAATCTCCAACGAGGACAGCGCACTCATCGCCCCAAATGGAGTTTGGCGTTGGCTTCCCACGTCTGAGGGTGCTGTTATCTATAACGTCATCATGCAGTAAACTGGCTGTATGAACGTACTCGCAAACCGCGGCAATCGGCATTAAATGCTTTCCGCTGTAATCTAGCAAACGACTAGAAAAAAAATAAAGAGCAGGTCTGATTCGTTTGCCGCTACCAGAAAACACGTAGTCGATGATATGCCGGCTTGAGGTTGTGTTCGCCTTTAGAAGTGATCTGAGATGGGGTGTTAACTCTCCAAGACGATCGGCAACCGGAACGAGAGCCTCATCAATCATTTTCCTAGGATCTAGGTTTGCCAAATCAAAACCAATCGGATTCGTTGATGATTCGGTTTTTTCATTGTTAATGGTCGTCTTTACGGTCACTGGCCCCGGTTCTCCTCGACGGCTTTTTACTTGTGGCGCGGTTATAACTCGAAGTCCTAATGTAAGGGAATCATTAAATCAAGAGGTTGGGCCTCTGGTTAAAAAAGTTGCAAGTCCGCGCTGCTTTTGATAAAAGGTCGTCTCTTTTCTTTGAGGGGGCCTCATGACTGGTCGATTATCTGAAGCAGCCGTAATTCAGACTTTGGATGGAGGGTGGCAATCCCTTCTGCGGGCCAATATTTATCCCGAGAATTCAGTAGCTTCAGGCGTTGATGTGGACTTTAAGGCGATTTTGGATGCCAAAGATCCCGTTACCGCTGCTCAGTCGATCGGCCGCCGCGACATGGTTCTTGCGTTGCTGGCCACGCGCCCTGAGGACGCCCTTGAAGTGCTGCCCTTATTGTCGCAAGAGCAGTTTTTGGCGGTGATTGATAGCGAAGGCTGGCAGGATGGTCGTCTAGCGATTCATCAGGTGATGCGCTGGTTGGACCTCTACCGGCATCTTGGCCCCGAGCATCTTTACCGAAGATTTAGGGAGCTCGATGAAGAGTATCAGGTCGCACTTCTAAATCCTTACGTCGAGTTAGTGGATGAGGAAAGTTTTGAGAAACTTAGCCAAGACGATCAGGATAAGTTTAATCCAATGCCCTGTAACACCATGTGGTGGCGTATTAAAGATGGCGATGACAAGGTTCAGGAGTTTGTTCGTAGTCTGATCGAAGCTTCGATTGGAGAAGACGCTGCATACGTGTATTCATTACTCGGCATGGCGTCTATGCTACCTCCCAACGAGCAAGAGGATTTGATCAAGCAGTTTCGTGACGCACGACTTGAAGAAGATGGGTTTGTGACCCGCGAGGAAAGTTTGCAGCTCTTTCACAAGTTTGATGGAGAAGCTTTACTCAAGCGTTGGAACGATCAAGTTACAAAGCGGACAACCCAGTCACTGGCGAACACTGCTGGCAGCAATGATCTGTTTTTGGATCGGGTTTTACGTTTTGCAGATGACTCTGGTCAGGTTGACTTAGCAGCTCTAGATCAAATGCGACGAAGCTTTGCTTACTTGGCAAACGCATTATCTGCAGCTGCTAATGTGACACCAGATGATGGACCAGGGCTTGTTGGTCTATTGAGGCAGGTGAAGTTCACCGTGAGTTATGGATTAGAGATTTTGTCAGGTGGGGATCAATCCAAAGGAATGGATATTCTATTTTCTGAATATCCAAAGACACTGTTTCGATTTGCTCTATCGACGGTGGACACGCTTCGCAGTGAAGTCTTAGTTCATTTGAGGACTTTGAACCCTGATGCAGCCGGACGTCTAGAAAGTCTATGGGTATCTGGAAAATTCGGCGCCGCTCTCTGGTTTATCGATCAGCAATTTTTGGATGCTCTCGGTTTTGAGGCTTCTGAAACATTAAAGGGAATCTTTAACCGGTTTCCTATGGTGAAGGACCAAGTGATTGATAATGATCATGTCAAGCGTGTCAAGTTTCGGCCGATTTCCACAAAAAAAGATTTTTCAGAACTTTTAACTGAAGTTCGTCGGATATTCAATGTAAGCGAATCTGGGAGTGTGATTCAATGACAGCGAACCAAGTGACGGTTATTGGTGCCGAGCAGCGACGGATGTTGTCTGAAATGCTTGAGCGTAAGTATGGCGCGTGGCTGGGCAAGCGGTATTTTGAAGTCGATGGTCACCTTGAAGGAACAGCTATTTACGTCAAGGTCACCTTAACTACGTCTGATAAATCCTATGTTTATCCTGTGGAAGCACGCATGTTGTATTTAGATCAAGGACTGAAAATGGAAGAGGCCAGGGATTTTCTTTTGGACTTTGTTGATGCCTATCTAGAAGAATATCTATCTCAAGGCGAGAATACCTATCTAACAATCGATTGGTCAGATTACGATTGTGATGGTGTGGAACTACAGATGCGAGGACAAATACTCAATGAGAAGCTAGAAGCGCTGGCGGATCAATGGATGAGTGGTAAGACATCTTTGAATTGACATGATTTCTCATCACGATGCAGTTTTTACGATAGCGTTTTGCAGGCTGATTTAGCTCTGGAGTTGGTTTCATTTTTAGTTTTGCATCTGGCTTTTAGGCTGCGGCAACGACGTCATGGCCATTATGAACGCGGACAGTATTTCTTCCTTGTTGCTTGCTTTGGTAGAGAGCTGTGTCTGCCCTCGCAATTGTATCTGTCGTTGTCTCTTGATCGACCTGAAATTGGGCAACCCCAAGTGACATCGTCACAGGGATGATGTGACCGTCAAAATCAAAAACATGGGATTCGATGGTTTGTCTTAATTTTTCTGCAGCAATTTTTGCTCCCGCACAATCACTTGCAGGGAGTATGACCAGGAATTCTTCACCGCCGTAACGGCAGACGATATCGGTCTTTCTAACGGTCTTTTGCAGAATGCCTGCCACGGTTTTGATTATGAAATCACCAGCAAGATGACCGTATTTATCGTTGATTTTTTTAAAATGGTCGATATCACCCATTATAACTGAAAGGTTGCGATGATCGCTGCCATTGGGTAGTCCGACGATTCGCTTCTCCTCAGTATTTAAATAATCCTCAAAATGAGCTCTATTGAACAATCCGGTAAGTGGATCGGTGATGGACTTGGAGGCTTTGTCTTTATATTTACCCTGCAGCTGTGTTTCAGCGGTTACGTCGCGAATCAAAAGAAACGCGCCTATGACAGTACCCTCATCAACAAACGGGTAATAGCCGATTGTAAGATTTAGTTCGCTGCCTTGAGTTGTAATACCAATAAGGTCATCGATACGAGTTGGCGACGAGTGTATCAGGATATCTGATGTGTAGACTGGCTTGCCAGATATCGATAAAGATAGAGCACTATTTAGGGAGTCGATACGAAGCAACTGCTTTGATGTATAGCCTGTGACCAGGGCGGCAGCCGAGTTGGACTTTAAAATTTTTCCATCAGCGTTTATGACAATATAAGCATCGAGCATGGCTTTACAAAATTGCTCAAAAGGCTTAAACGCCTCTAAAACTTTTTCGTTACTAGCCGTCATTTAGGCTCCTGCAACATTCATAGTTAAGCACCACTCACTTTCAAAAATCCAGCCATGCAAAAAACTCTTCTTCGATCTCATCCATCTCAGTAGGCTTGCTGCACTTTGAACAAGCCACAGTACCACCTCCGTCATCCGAGCTTGCGGGCATGTTGCTACCTTTGATAAAGAGGTGCTTCTGCTGATGACTGCACGTTGGGCAAGTGTAGCTGGCATAAACGGATTGAACGACAGCCTTGCCGCGAAAATTTGGGATCATGTTGATTTGACTTACAATCTCTGGGGTGCATTCTTCGAAAACGAGGTTTCGGCCTTTTTCCAGCTCTCGCATAAATGTAATCCATGCGCGAACGCCGCATGAGTTCACAGATTCGACTTGTTTGAAGTTGATGATCACGTTTTTGCCTAGCGTGTTGACGAGCTTAGGTAGGTGTACCTCAGCGTCTTCATTGATTGGGCCAAAAAGACTAAGCTTTTCCCAGTCTCCGCTCTTGGCTATTTGACTTGTAATTCCCATGGACTACTCCCAAGGCCGCCTTCGGTAAAACCTCGACGAACGTAAAACCTCGAAAGGGTTATCGGCTGAGGGGTGAGGTCCTTAAATCAAACCCCCTTCCGCAGTTGGCTCGGAAGGGGGTAATGTCCTGAATTAAATAGGTTAATGATTTGACTTTGTGACCCCCGTTAAGGGTTGACCCCCTCGATCAGATAGGGGTAGCCCTTCGTGTAATTAACTAATTTTTCATAGACCGTTTCTTTCAACTCAGGGGTCATTTTTCCTGAGCCTACCGCAGACTCCAGCTGAGCTTGGTAGGCTTTTGTAATCTCTGACATGTCGTAATTGCGGCTAACGAGTAGTTCGTCAATCGGGTCACCTTGTGTTATTTTTGTGATTTCCCACTCGCCTTCCGTATTGACGTATACCTCCACCTCGTGGATAGCGCCAAACAAATTATGTTCGTTGGCCAGTGATTCTTGATACGCTCCTACTAGGAAAAACCCGATATAATAAGGGGAATCACTTGGTGGGTGTAGCTCTAGAACTGTCTTGGTATCAGCACGATCAATAAATGTAGTCAGGCAGCCGTCAGAGTCGCAAGTGATATCAACGATCGTGGCTTTCAAATTAGGCTTTTCATCATGGCGTGACAGCGGCATCACTGGAAAAAGTTGATTGATTGACCAAGAATCGGGGATGGACTGGAAAATGGAGAAGTTTGCGAGGTATTTTGAAACCATGACTTTCTGTAGGTTTTCAAATTCCTCCTGGGTGTGTCGTTCAAAACTTGAGAAATACAGGGCTTTGCGACAAATCCGGTGAAACAACTCCTCGGCAACAGCGCGGTCTTTTAGCTGCAAATAGCCGAGATTAAAGAGGGTGAAGAGCTCCTCTTGGTAAACGATCGAGTCGTGATAGTACTCGACATAGTTTTTACGATTCATATTGTTAACAATATATCGCAATTCGTTGAGAGCTTTGTGAGCGCTCTGATCGATGTGCTCGAGATCAAGAATGTCGTCGGCATCCATATTGACGTCGGCTCCTTGAACCTCGCGAATATTAGTGACAACAACGCTATGGTAAGCTGCAATGACGCGACCAGACTCTGTAACGATGATTGGGTGCGGCACACCTTCATTATCGCAAACTTCCATCAACACGTAGACGGCGTCATTGGCAAACTCCTGCAAACTATAGTTAGCAGATGATTCAAAACTTGTCTTACTTCCGTCATAGTCAACGCCGACTCCGCCACCGATATTCAAATATTTCGGCTTGAATCCAATCTTTATCACCTTAGAGTAGACGCGAGCCGCCTCTTTCAATGCGCCCTTAAAGCGCTTAATCTCGGTGATCTGACTTCCAATATGGAAGTGAAGCATGGCGAGTTTATCCGTGAGGTTCGCCTTCTCGAGCATTTGGAGGGCGTGGATGACCTCGGTGGTTGTTAAACCAAATTTCGATTGTTCCCCTGAGCTCTTTTCCCATTTACCAGAGCCTTTCGAATACAGTCGCACGCGAAGACCAATCTCAGGGCAGTCTTTATAGTGAGCCGCACGATCGATGATCATCTGTAATTCATCGGGACCCTCAACAACCATTACTACATTTTTACCCATGGCTTTTGCAATAAAGCCCATATCGATGAATTCATGGTCTTTAAAGCCATTGCAAACCATCAGGGCATTGTCCTGCAACTTGTAGCCCAGGGCTGCAATGAACTCTGTCTTACTTCCAACCTCGAGACCATAGTCGACCTTGCGGCCAGCATCCACAATCGCGTCAATAAACTCTCGCCTTTGATTGACCTTAAATGGGAACACTCCCATGTGCCGACCTTTAAAGTTACTGTCCGCGATCGCGGTCTTAAAAGACTTATGCATGCGCTCCAGCTGCCCCTCGATGATCTGCGGGAAGCGAATAATCAAGGGCGCGCTTAGGCCTTTTTTACGGACTTCTTCCATCACATCCGGTAAGGAGACACTGATATGTTCTTCACCCGTGGGGTTTGCAACCACGTGACCTTGATCATTAATCCCAAAATACCCAGCCCCCCAACCGTCAATTCCATATAGTTCTCGGGCCTCTTGAATCTGGCGAATGTTCATCGTTGGTGGCGTCCTAACATAAAGGGTGGTTCAAAAAAGGTTTCTAATAAAAAGTGAGAGTTCTTTCATAAGGCAAATGGAACAAATATCAAGTGCAAATTGCACCAAAGGGCGATAATAAAAGTCCGGGGATTTTCGAAAATTTAAAACCCAGGGAGTGTTCGTTTTGAAAATTTCGTCGGGCTGGAGCAAAGGCTTGAAAATATTGACACCTGCGGGGCTGGAAACCCGTCCCACCAGAGAACGCGTGCGTCAGGCATCAATTAATATGATGCAGCCGTGGATCCCTGGGGCGCGGGTGTTGGATCTGTTCGCTGGCAGCGGAGCTGTTGGCATAGAGTTGGTGAGTCGTGGTGCCAAGGGAGGCGTTTTTGTCGAAATGGCTCAGTCGGCCGCAAGTTGCTTGAAATCAAATATGGCAGAGGCCGAGGGCCGGGCGGTCAAACAGGGGATACCGCTGTCGCCCTGGCTTGTGGTTGTGGATGATGTGTATCGTTATCTAAATCTCGCAGAGAATGAAAGCTTTGAGCTCATTTGGGCCGATCCTCCTTATGAAATGACTGAAGAATTTCTGACAAAGTGCCCCGCCGACCTGCGGAGAATCCTCGCGTCTGGAGGTGTTTTTACTCTGGAGTCTGGCCCAAGTTTGCGAGACTTTTTGCAGAGGCAGGCTCATGGTCTGGGACTTGAAACCGTCAAGCAACGAGTTTATGGGGCATCGATGATAACGGTCTGGCGAAAGTCATGATGATTTGAGACACTAAATGAAGACGGTCTTGACTTGACAGAAACTAGATAGAGGTGTGCTATGCCAGTTGTTGCCCTTTATGCGGGTAGCTTTGATCCTGTGACCTTGGGTCACATGGATATCATTCGACGCGCCAGCGGCATGTTTGATGCCCTGATCATCGGCGTGGGACATAACCCGAAGAAGCCCGGTTTGTTTACGGTCCAAGAACGCCTGCGACTGATAGAGAGCTGTTGCAAAGGTATTAAAAACGTATCTGTTAAATCTTTTAGTGGTTTGACGGCTGACTTTGCAAAGCGTGAGGGATGTCGCGTCCTGATCAGAGGACTGAGGGATGCTCAGGATTTTGGTTATGAGATGCAGATGGCACACATGAACCGGCATCTGGCAGATAAGTTAGAAACAATTTTCATACCTTGCATGCAGCAGTATTCAGATCTCAGCTCCTCATTGGTGAAAGAGGTGGCTAGCCTTGGCGGAAAAATCAAGGGCTTAGTTCCCGCCTTGGTTGAAACTGCTTTAAATAAAAAGCTGCAGTGATGGCCTCTTGTTTGATGCGTTTAAGGGCGATCAACGTTTTTTTCTACTCGCTTTGCCTTGGAGTGTGGGTTGTCTTTAGTACTCAAACCCTAACTGGAGCAGAGCTGATCGGCATCACTCCTGAGTCTATGGAGGTTCGGCGAGGTGATAGGGTTGTGCTACGCGTCGCCACTAAAGGTGATCAATTCCCAGTTGGAAAAACCACGGTTGGACAACCCACAGTCGAACAACCCACAGTTGAATGGTGGAGCGAGGGGCGTGTTATCTGTAAGGGTGACGTCTGTGAGATCGACACGTCATCATTTACCCCTGGCTACGTGACCTATGATGTGTTGATAGAGGATTCAAAAGGCGTAGTGACAACGCAGGTAACGTTAAGGGCATTGGATGCTGAGCCTTTGTATATTCCTCGGTATTTAACGCCAGATGTTGATTTACCTCGTCGTAGACCAACTTTTATTGCTAACGGCCAATGGTTTATGATTAAAAAATCCGGAGGTCTGACTTACGCTCAAGGCCCAAGCCCAAAGGATATTCAGTTTGAGCAGGTGTTTTCTACTCCCCGTCAGCAGACAACTTATACTGTGTCTACGAATGGGGCTGTCGTTTTAAGGCGATTAGGCTTCGCAGAGCAGATGTTGATTAATCCTAGAACAAAGTTTGTTCTCAATGGGACGCGGATCGAAATCAAAGAAGGACAAGTGCTGTGGCGATCATCTGCGTCCAAAAATGATCCTAGGGTTGGAGAGGTCGAGGCCGGGCTTCGCCTTAAGGCTTTAGGGTCAGCTTTTGTCGGAATTGATGTTGGATTTTTACCGACAAAAGGACGACGGGTTGTGATACATAATTTTCAGTCAAAGCAACTGACGCTTCATTGTGGGCAAAACCAGCAGCCGATCTTGGTCAAAAGTCGTCAGGCTCGAATGGCAGAGATCAATGACGGTTTTCAATGTAAAAAATTGACGTCTGACATATTTATTGCTGATGATCCAATGTCGTGGGCAGGATCGTGGAGTCCCTGGTGGAGTGAATATCAATCCCCCGGACCAATAGATCGTTGGAGATTTGAATACGCGGCTACAATGACCAACAAGTTACTGCCGGAACTCCTAGCAGAAGCGTCTGCCTACCGCGAACGAGAAGATTGCGCAACGGTGTTAGATTTGCTGAAGGCCCGGCAATCATCCGATAACCAGTCAGTAGAGCGCTTGTCTTTGCTCGGTCAATGTCAATTTGAGCTTGGGATTTATCGCCAAAGTTTATTAACATTTCTGACCCTCAATGAACTACAAAGTGATTCTCCGTGGTCAGCTTTTATGACAGGGCAAAGCTATCAGCTTCTTAAAAAACATGATCTCGCTTCACGCTGGTTTTGGGAGTCTCGGCGAAGAGGGTATGCTCCCGTTGAAGATTTAGCGCGATTAGCTTTGACGTCCGCAGACGAACAGCAGTCAAGCCTAGAGCGTCTGCGCTGGTTAGATGTTCTGTGCCGTGATGATTTTCAGTCAAAGCGCGGAGCTCAAGACTGCCAAAAATACAATCGCTTTCTCACTGACCGACTCAAAGGTGCGCGGATTAAGGCATCTGTTTTAATGGATAGCCATGGGCGAATCAAAGAGTCAAACCTCACGGATTCGGTGGAGGCGTCTCCCAGTCGCGAGCGAGGGATTGTTTCCTCGATGGAGGGAGCTTGGTGGTGGGGCAACCAATTAACGCTTGGCTCTACATTGAAGCTTCACGGTGTGCATGATCTGTCTATGCCGATATCTGGGGGAGCGTGGCCAAGGTCTATGTCCCGTCATACACTTGGAATGCAATTTAAAGTCAATGATCGCTCTGGTGGGTCTGTTTCTAACGTGTCTCCTTTTGTCGTGGCTCTCGGAGGGCGAGTTGGTGTTGGGCTATTAAGTGGCTCGTCTCAGCGCGATCAATACGGTTGGACCATGAGTGTTTTAAATCCAGATTGGTTGGGTTTGTATGTAGAAATTGAGTCCGATAAATATTTAGATCCAAATCCGGGTGGAGCTGATGTCATTGATATGGATTTGGATCGCTACACTGGCAGCGTTGATCATAGTCATGTTGATTTTAAAATCTCGGTGGGTTTGAGAGAAGATGATCCTGATATGCCTTGGACGTTGGGCGCAAGTTATAAGATGGCTTCCTACAGCACGACGAGTATGGTGGCTTACGGGCATACTCAGTGGGTGCTCACCGGTTCGATTGATCGGCGTCTGAGTTCCCGCTGGGATGTGGGTTTTCAGGGTCAGGTTATCAATCGCACCTTCACTCGAGGAGGTCGTGATCAAATTATAGGTGTAGTAGGAGAAGGCGGCTTTCGCATGACTCCTCTTTGGCGTTTGGGACTTAAGTCTGGTCTTGAGCGACGCGACGTCACCGACGATGAGGCCGCCACTTGGAATCGCCAGTATTATGGACTGTTTGTTTCAACCGAGATCTAGATGTAGACAGCGTTCTGTCCAAAAATTCACGCTGCGATGATGTAATCAACAAGCTCGATGATCCAATGGCTCTTCACGCCCGGAATGGCTCCATCTCTCGATAAAAGCATTGCAGTTGGGTATGCCTGGCGGAGTCTGATACAGCGTGATGTCGTAGCAGTCTTTTAGATACGTACCCAACCATTCGCCGTTGATGCCGCCTGGATCTGAAACGATAAACTTTGGACAATCATTTATAGTTACTCGTCCGTCCAAAATTATTGATGAGCATGAGCATTTAAGGTTAGAGGGGGAATTGCTCGTGATGGCTGCGACGCGTCGTTGGTTGGCGCGAGTCAAATGCCATTCCTCTGCCGCCTTGCTTTATACCCAGTACCAGCAACTTTCTTTTGCCTTAACTCCAGGCCGGAGCTTGGATGCCCTTGGAGTTGTTCAGGATCTGGCGAGTAGAAAATGGGCCTACTAAAGCTAGCAAGCCATTTTCCTTTTAGTCCACGAAGGGCCTAAGGAATTCGCAGTATGTGTTGTTAAAGGTGACGTTGCTGAACTTTTTGGTGACGTATATCGTACTGGAGTTCGCGATCACAATTCGCTCATCGGGAGTTGGGTCTAGACCGTACAGACAAACATGATCCGGTCTGTCGCCGCGGTTGCACATCCAGTGGGTACCAGCAAACCTTATTAAAGCGACATTACCGCGATCATCAACAGTACGAATTTCTAACGGAAAATCTGTATCTTTATAATCAATATCACAGCGGTAAAAACCTGGGCGAAAGGTTATCACACGGTCTTGGGCAAGTGCTGTCATTGCAGTCGTAGCGAATAAACAAGTGGCAATAAAGTAATTAAACAGGTTCATGGGTAGGCTCCTCAGGTTCGGGTTCGTTCGTGGGCTAACATTAATCCTGATTGCTGTCAATGGATATTGCGGTGCGGGCAGCAGCTCCCGGCATGCGTTATGCTTACAGTCAAATAATATCAGCGCTTTAGAATTGACAAAAAAGTTGACGGCAGCAACCCTTTGCAACGGTGGGAGTATTTTGAGTTTTTTTGGGAGCACACTTAACCCATGAAGGAACGAATTTTGAGCTAGGTAGTTACGATGAGTTTGCATAATTTAAAAATATTGTCATCACAAATTTCAATGTCTGCAACCCAAGTGAAATTTATATTGCGCTTTCCAGGCTTGCACTCAGTGTACTCCAAGAAGTTGACGATCACGTCTTCGCTCTTTTCGTTGAGCTGGAGACCGTTGACATATCGCAGTATATGAACCGTCTTACCGTCACGAACGATGACTTCTTTAATTCGACTGCCAGCCAAGGAATATTCCTCAAATAAAAATTTGTAATCACCAGGCTTAGCGCCGCGGATGAACGACGTCCCATGTTTTTTTAGGTCGCGGATGTGAGGAGCGTTTGATGACAACCCATCTTCCGTCACGATCAATTTAAGACGGGGATGATACTTTTTTTAAAATGCTCCAAAATTCGTCCACAGGCATTTCTATCGCAGTCATTTTTAGTATCGCCGTTTTGCTTAATGATGGGTTCGGGACAAAGAGGTATGACGACCTTTTGATCAGGGTGAATAACTACGGCCCCGAGCATTTGGTGGTGATAGGTAATTGTACCGGCTTTTTTAAGGTGTTTTTCCAGACAGGAAGTTTCCTCGGACCCCTTGAAACCCGCGTCAATTCGTCAAAAAAATCTTGACCGGGAATTGCAGATTATGGCCATTCCAGCTTGACTATGTGTAGATATCTGTGTAAAATTAAGGGTAATAATGTGTAGGAGTTAACACATGGCTACAAATTTGGCGATAGATGATGATCTCTTGCTAGAGGCCCAAAAAATTGGTAAGCAGCCCACGAAAAAGTCCACTGTGACAAAAGCTCTGGAGGAGTATATCGCTCGTCGCAAGCGACTGAAGGCTTTAGATATGTTTGGAAAATTAGAACTCGATCCCAACTATGATTATAAGAAAGATCGGAAAAGATCGTGATTCTAGTGGACACTTGCGTGCTATCAGAGGCTTTCCGTAAATCATCGAAGCAGCCAATGTTTTCGGAAAAGATCGCTTTCTTTAAGCAAATGATCATTGATGATTGGCCCATCGCGATTCCTGGAATCGTTTTCCAGGAGTTTTTGACAGGTTTTAAGTCTGACAAAATGCTTCGGATTGCTAGACAGGCCGTGGAAGGGTTTCCCATAGTTTTGGCAGATGATGAAGATCATCTACTCGCTTCTCGCATCCGGTCTCAATGTTTATCTAAGGGAGTTTCTGCTCACGGCATTGACTGTTTGATTGCGTCATCCGCAATAAATAGAAATTATCGCTTACTTACTTTTGATGAAGACTTCGCCGCTATTGCTAAAGTTTGCCATCTAAAAATGTTTCAGCTTGGAATATAGGTTGGCCAATAGCTGTTTTATTGATACAGGTTTGGGGTCCCGGATTGGCGCCGGCCCGGTTGACGTCAACAGGCGCATGGTCGAGCTGCTCATGCGTCGCGAGCCCTTGAACTGTTGCCAGTAGTTTTAAGGCCGGGAACGAATCCCAGCCCAGCCAGCCCCAGTGCATCTCGGCTTCTCATTAGCGCATCGAAAAATGAGACCCAAAGATCTTTTTAAGTTCCTCGCTGACGTGCTCGGGAAGATCGATATTACCCAGCTGGCAAGTGAGACCAACATAAGGATACAGGTTATAGGGACTATCAGCTTTCACATCGAATTTCGTGAAGATGTACTTATTGTCCGCAAAAAGACCGATCAAATTGATTGGAGCCATGGATACAGAAATCGCGGAATCGCCCGTTGACTCCGCAGGCTCAATCTTTGAGTCGCGATAAACATGGGTGTAAAAGGTTTGGATGCCGTGTGCCGAAAGCCTTGCAGCCTGGGGAGAACCTTCGGGTGTCGTCCATGAGGGTCGAAAGAGCGCCTTACTCACCTCCAAAACGGAGCCGCGCGCAAGACGAATGTCGAACGGCTGCTTAGGTATGCGGCGTTCGATATGAAGAATGCAGTTGCTTCCACGAAACTCATTCACGTATTGCCTCACTGCCTCCGACACATCTCGATGACCGTCCTTCACCATTGATGACGAGATCGACTGGCCGACTTGCTCGCCAGCGTATTTGCCGTCGGAAAACCATAGAAGAAAAAATTCAGTCTCGCCGTTCCCAACTGGGGCTCTATAAAATGCGATATCCTTGGTTTGCTTCTCCAAAACCCAAAGCATAGAGGTCGGATCGACGTTATTCCTTAAAAGAATGCTCATGGGGCCCGAGCGCTTCGCGGTGAACTCTACGTCGCCTGCGGCTCTATACTGGCTAGATTGGGTGGCGCGACAGCCAAACATCAACACACAGAGAGATGACATTAACAATAACTTCCACATTTGTTCGACTCCTCGTCAAATGCATACTCTTTTCGCAAAGACCCTCTTTATAGGGCCTTCCTTGGAGAGCGTCAAATGCGAGGCGCAGTGCGCCACGGGTGTCTCATCTAAATAGTTAATGATTTCTTTTATTTAAGGCCATAAAATGTTTTTTTGGCATTTACATTTTTGAGGAGTCATTTGCAATGATGGGAAGCCTGGTCAAGGAAGACCTGGCCGTGTGCTTTGATGAAATCGAAGATCCACGGTTAGATCGCAGTAAAAAGTATCCATTGAATGAGATTGTTTTTTTGGCAATTTTTGGTGCTCTGCTTGGGATTGAGAGCTGGCGT
>JBIKKO010000052.1:0-18645 GCA_044360315.1 Oligoflexales bacterium | reverse complement strand
TTGCTTTAACAAGAGCTAAGAAAGCGGCTTGGCATGCGCGACGACTTCATTGCTCCTGTGCCTCGCTCGTTAGCGTGGGTGATGGTAAGTCGTTTTTTAGCTCTTGTTAAAGCAACGTAAAACAGGCGCCTCTCCTCCATGACGCCGTGTGAATTGGACGCAGAGTTTTTGTGCGGGAAGAGATCTTCTTCGAGTCCACAGACGATAACCGCAGGAAACTCCAAGCCCTTCGAGGCGTGAATGGTCATCAAAGATACTTTGTTTGGGCGTCCACTTTCGTCGCGGTCGCTAAAGTCGCGGTCATTGAGGGTGAGTCTGTCTAAAAGATCATGGATGTCTAAGTGGCCATAGGTCTTTAAGACATCCTTGGCCGCACTGAAAAGCCACTTTGGTAGGCTTTTAAGGGCTTCGATCTTACGCTCTTGGCTGGCAGGATCTTTGACGTTTGCACGAATATCTTGGGTTAAAGAAAATGCTTTGATGATATCGTGGCCGAGGGATTCTAGATCTTCGGGCGTGTTGAGTGGCCTCTTTGAGAACTCTTCGATATCGCGCACAAATTCACGAAGACTCGCTAACGCTTTACTGCTTAGACCAAGGCTGTCGCTGGCTGTTTGAGCTACAACCCAAGGAGATTTTTGCACTTTGGTTGATTGTTCTTCGATTTTTTCGAGAGACTTGATTCCAATGCCACGATGGGGCGTATTGATGACGCGGTAAAAGGCTAGACGATCATGGGGGCGCGCCAATAACCGAATATAGGATAGAAAATCTTTGACCTCTTTACGTTCAAAGAAGCTTCCGCCGCCAAAGGTTTCATAGGGAATATTCACCTCGCGCAGCGCCAACTCGATGCTGCGGGCTTGGTTGTTGGCTCGGTACAACACGGCTACGTCTGAGGGCTTGTAGCCTTCACCGATAAATGACATGCACTTATCAGCAATAAAGCGGGCTTCTTCTTCATCACTAGCCAACGTTTGGACCTCAATGGGCCAAGTCCCTTCCGCCGCGCTCCAAAGGGTTTTATCTTTGCGTTTGGTATTGTTTTTGATGACCTTATTAGCCGCATCAAGAATGATATTTGTACAGCGGTAGTTTTGCTCTAGTTTGATGAGCTTTGTTCCAGGAAACATCGTTTCAAAACGCTCCAACGTCTCAAACAGGGCGCCGCGCCAGCTGTAAATCGACTGATCATCGTCTCCGACTACACACACGTTTCGGTGACGTGAAGCTAGCAGTTCGATGATGCGAAGTTGGGCTGCGTTTGTATCTTGGAATTCATCGACCATAAAATAGCGATATCGATTTTCTAGCTGGTTTCTGACCTCTGGGAAATTTTCTAAAAGCTGGACTGCTTTGAAAATACAGTCGTCGAAGTCGATCATCCGATTTAGCCGAAGTTGTCGTTCGTAAAGTTCATAGGCTTTCACCATGACATCGACATCGACGCCGATGGCAATGTGAACGGCTCGTCGGGCAAAATCATCGGGTTTTAACAAGGCATTCTTTGCGCGGCTGATCTCCGCGTGCAAAGCTTCGATATTAATTGACGACAAGGCCGCTTCTTCCTGCACGGCCCGGCGCAGCAGGTCAATCTGATCACTTGTACTTGCCAATGAGAATCTCTTTGCAAGCCCAAGGCGGTCCCCAAACTCGCGAAGAAGCCCAAGGCAAAAGCTGTGAAACGTCCCGAGACAAACTTTCGCAGCCGTTTTTTGCCCAATTAAATGTTCGAGCCGCTCTAGCATTTCGCGGGCAGCCTTGTTGGTAAAGGTCATGGCCGCGATTGATTCGGGGGCTATGCCCATGGACACCATAAAAGCCATGCGCATGGTGATGGCCTTGGTCTTACCGGTTCCCGCCCCGGCCAAGACGAGGACCGGGCCCTCCAGGGTCTCAACTGCGGTCCGCTGCTCAGGATTTAGGGTGGATAGGTCAAGCATGGTTTAGGCCTTGGTTTTCTTTAAATCGCTAATTATATTATTAAAAATCAAATACTTTGATCTTTAGGCAAATCGTCCGGCAAAGATAAATGCAGTGGAGCTCTCTCTTTATGCCACATTAAGATTGATCTTGCATCCGCTCAACAGTAGTTTTGTCAGCGCTTTGAGATATCTATAATAACCCCCAAGGAGTTTAGTTTAGCCATGTCTTTCAAAATAATGATTTGTTCCATGTTCTTTTTTTCAATGACAGCGTTTGCCCAGGCCCAGACACAGTCCGGTCCCTCAACATTAGAGATGCTAGTGATGCCACTAGGATTTTTGGTAATCATGTACTTTTTTATGATTCGTCCACAGCAGCGCCGGGCTAAAGAACACCAAGCCTTTTTGTCAGGCTTGAAGGCAGGAGATGAAGTGATCACGGCTGGAGGCATCATTGGTCGCGTTAAGTCTGTTGCTGATGGGTTTGTAAGTGTTGAGATCGATACCGACACAGTGATCAAAGTTCTAAAGAGTGCTATTGAGTCCCAAAGCCCGAAGAGATCGGCTGTTGCCGTCAAGTAACTTGGGGGCTGCCGAGGGCTTAGAAGACTTCCGTTGTCTTAATCCTAGCTCCGCAACAAGAGGGCTCATTTCTGCTGAATGTCAGGAATTTTTAATCCAGAGTTTTGTAAGACAGCGTAGTCCTGGTAGCATAGTGTAAAGCAGCGGTGAACCATCGTGAGTTAGGGTCGGTAAGTCGGTTTGGCGTAAAGTTGTAATCATTTGCTGTGGGTTCGTTTGACGACAGCCGTCTTCACGGATAGATGCGTAAACGATCGGTTGCTTGCGACTTGGAGGAGATACTCATGCAGACGATGACCGTATTGCGTCCTTTTTTTCACCTAGTTTGCCTGCTTGGGGTTGGCTTTGCGACAGGTCCCCTTTATGCAGATGTGCGCGTTCCTGAGGAATACGAGTCAACGGGAGGGCATGCGTTAGCCTTTGGTGGCTCGGTGGCTTCTGGTCTTGGTGGAGTGTCAGCGGTGCGCGCAAATCCAGCTTTGATCGGGCTGGAGCGAGAGTATTCAATCAATGGCACCTATCATTGGCCAACAGCAGGTCGAGATTTTTATCAGCTTGGGATCATTGATGGCAAAACAAGTTCGGTTGCTGCGGGTGTAACCTATACAAGTGCCATGGATGACTATCAGGGGGTGTCGGCATCACGATCGAGCGCATCTAGTTCAGGGCGTAGCGTTCTTTCGGTTGATTCACCCATTGTACGGCGTGGTAATCTCGCCATAGCCTCCCCGGTTGGAGGGGCGTTTCTTGGGCTCTCCGTTGGATATATTGAGGCCAGGCCGCCGGCAGAGAGTTTGAGTGAAAATGATTCAAAGCCTAATAAAAGTTTTACGTTAGGATTTGGCTTGGCAAGTCAGCTGTCTAAGTCAGTTCGGCTTGGGATTTCAGCTGAAAATCTTGCAAATAAAAAAATTCAGTATGCTGCTCCAACGTTTTATAGAGCCGGTTTAACTTATCTGTTCGGAGATATCGGTATGTTGAATCTTGACTATCGCCGCAGAGAGGCTGTTTCGGTTTACGAGGGGCAAGTTCCTTCGTTGGCATTGGCTGAGTCTGATTCCAAGAAGAGTAATCAAGCTGAAAACTTAATTCTAGGTAGTGCGGTCGTTCGTGTTTACGATCTGCTACGAGTGATTGCAGCGGTCGGGCAACAATATCAAGCCGGTGAGTCGTCTACCCGCGTGGCAGGAGGCCTTTCTTTAGTGAACCAGCAGTTTAATTTGAGTTATCAAGTGATGAGACCAGACATGAAACATGAATCGGTGCATCACGCCTTGGCCCTTGGTCTGATGATGGCGATGTAAGCACTGATCGACCACAGTAAAATTTTTTATAGAAAGCCTAATCCATGCGAGACCGCCTTTCCAATGGCATTGAGTACGTAATTTGCCCGCGCGCAGGTGCTAACGTTGTCTCCATACAATGCGTTGTATGGGCAGGATCTTTAGACGAGCGTCCCGAAGAGCGAGGTGTCGCACATTTTCTTGAACACATGCTATTTAAGGGGACTGAGCGCAGAGGTGTTGGACAAATTGCATCACTGGTCGAGGGTGCCGGTGGCGATATCAATGCTTATACAACCTTTGACAAAACTGTGTTTTATCTCACGTTGCCGACGGCCGAGGCCAAGCTTGGATTTGACGTGTTATCGGATGCTTTGTTTCATAGTTCGTTTGACGAAGAGGAGTTTTTTCGAGAACGTGAGGTCATCCTCGAGGAAATTAAGCGTGGTAACGACGACCCAGGGGCTCAGATGGGGCGTAAAATATTTGCCACACTTTACGAGGGGACTGAAGCGGGACGGCCAGTCATAGGATTTAGTGAACAGGTTGGAAATTTTTCTCGTGAGACATTGGTTAATTTTTGGACGCGTTGGTATCAGCCTGAGAACATAAATGTCGTCGTTGTCGGCAATATCGCGGAAACGGTGGCGCTAGATCATATGGAAGCTTTTTTCGGTAAAAAAAGCCCGAGAGGTTCAACCGCAGAGGCCTGGGGCGCTGGTCGCCATCGTAGCATTAAACGCTCGGCTTTAAAGGGCGTAAAGGCCGTTGTGATTACAGGGGACTTTGAACAAACAAGACTCGATATAGCTGTTGGTGCGCCTTCCACAGATTCACCGGACTGTCCTCTCATCGATGTTGCGTCCTATGTCCTCGGAGGAAGTGAAGTTTCAAGGCTGCAGCGACGACTCAAAGAAAAAGAGGGGGTTGTCAATGCCATTGGTGCGTCAGCTTACACGCCGATTTTTGAAGGAATTTTTGAAGTCAGCGCCGCTCTTGAACCTTCAAACTACGCCGCTGCCACCTTCTCGATTGCTCGTGAGCTTGCGTTGCTTGTTGGTCGTGAACCTCCCACACAGCAGGAGGTTGATCGTGCAAGGGCTGCCTCGCGAATCGGTAAGATTCACAGAGAGGAAACCGTCGACGGCGTAGCACGCGCCATTGTGTCGGGACTATCGACACCGATGAAGGATAAATTTGAAGACATTTATGATCGTCTTCTTCATGACTTTCAGATTGATGAGCTTCCCCATGCCATGCATCGCGATTGGGATTTTGACAGCGCCTTGATCGTCGCTCTTTGCGATAAAGCACATGCGCCCACTGAAGAAGAGCTTATTCGGCAGTTTAAATCTGGAATCACTGCTGGGTCAATATCGTCCAGTGAAAAGATCGGTTTAAGTCATTCAGCACCGGGGATCTCGATTCATCGCTTTGATGTCGGGCACGGTGTGCCCGTGATTTATAGGCACATTGAAGGTGCTAAAATGTTTAGTGTAGCGGCTGCTACTGAGGGTGGTCTGCGGGGAGAGACAGTCGCCACGACGGGAATGTTTCATGCGATGGCCACCCTTATGGGCTTGGCGACCAAGACGCGCCCCTTTGATGTTTTTTCTGGACGTTTAGAAGACCTTGGCGCAGTGCTTGGCGGATTTAGCGGCAAAGATAGCATTGGCTTTGAGATGCACTGTACTGAAGAGCAGGTGGAGGAGATGATCGCCTGTCTTGGGGAGTCTCTGCTCGAGCCGGTCTTTCCAGAGGAGCAGTGGGAGGTGTATCGCCGCGAAACTTTGGAGTCCTTAAAGCTACAACAGGACAGCCCGTCTTGGATCTGTATGCGAAGACTTCATCAAGCCGTATTCGGCAAACATCCTTACGCACTACCGGTAACTGGCATCGAGCGCAGTGTTCGGGAATTTACGGCTGAAAAACTGCAAACCGCATTTCAATCGTGGCGCGATCAAGGTCGCTGGGTGATTGCTGTGGCCGGGGGGGTTCCCGTGGATCACGTGCAGCGATGTTTAACGAAGTCTCTCAAAGGATTTAATCCTAAGCCCGAGCGGCGGGGTTTGCCAGCCGTTTTAACAGAAGACATGGCAGCTCTAGGGGTTCCCTTAAAGCCACGCCGAACCCAGGAGCAGGCTCATTTAGCCATTGCTGGCCGTGGGCCAAAGTGGGGTGACTTGGACCGGGCAGCCATTGATATCTTGATCAATATCCTGGGTGGCCACGGGGGGCGTCTGTTTGCCTCCTTGAGGGAAAAGGAAAGTTTGGCCTACTCGGTTTCGCCGCTGCATTCTCAAGGTGTTCTTGGTGGACTTATCGGGGCGTACATAGCGACAAGTCAAGATAAAACAGCCCAGGCTTTTGAGGGCTTAGACCGTGAGTTGGGTAAAATTGCAGTTCAAGGGCCCACCGCGGATGAAGTGGTGCGAGCTAAGGCCTATATATTAGGCAGTCACGAGATCGGACTCCAACGGACAAGTTCTCAGACCATGACCATGGCTCTGATGGAGCTTTACGGGGTGGGCTGGGATGATTTTGTAAAGTATCCGTCAGCGGTAAGCGTGGTTGACCCGTCAACTATTAGGCAGGCTGCTGCAAAATATTTTGATCCATCAAGCATGCATAAAGTCCTTGTAGGATAATGGTTTAGCGGCCGGCAAAGCTATGCTACACTCACCTTCTGATTATTTATTTTTCTCAGGAGATGGTTGTGAAACTTTGTGACAGGCTTTTTAATTCACCGTTGGGCGCGAAAATGCTCATGGCGGTCACGGGTCTGATGCTAACGGGCTTCGTGTTGGCGCACCTCTCGGGCAACTTTCTAATTTACGCGGGCCCCGAACAATTTAACGCGTATGCGGCAGGCCTTAAGGCCCTTGGGCCTCTGCTGTGGGTTGCCCGTCTTGGTTTGCTTGCCGCCTTTGGTTTACACGTTTACCTAGCTATTAAGTTAACAGCACAAAACAAAGCTGCGCGACCCGTGAAGTACGCTCACGAGGCAACCATTCAGGCGTCTTTTGCATCGCGTCACATGATTCACACTGGCATCTTGCTTGCTATTTTTGTTGTGTATCATCTAGCTCATTACACGTGGCGACTGACCGATCCAAGCTTTGATAATCTTGCTCCAGATGATGTCTACGGGATGGTCATCGCAGGATTCTCATCACCCATCGTCAGTGGTTTCTACATCTTCTCGATGTTGGTGCTGGCCCTTCATTTGTGCCATGGTGTGAGCAGTGTTTTTCAGACGCTTGGTCTTTATCACGGCAACATTAATTCGATCACAAAGAAACTTGGACCGATTGTCGCGACCGTTGTTTTCGTTGGCTTTTCAAGCATTCCACTAGCGGTTTTGTTCGGTATCGTGAAGTAAAAGGGGGCAGCCTATATGAAGCTTGATTCTAAAATCCCATCAGGACCGCTTGAAGATAAGTGGGAAAAACATAAATTTGACATGAAGCTGATAAATCCAGCCAACCGTAGAAAATACGATGTCATTGTTGTCGGTAGCGGTCTCGCCGGTGCATCCGCGGCTGCGACCTTAGGTGGGCTTGGCTACAACGTCAAATGTTTTTGCTTTCAAGATAGCCCGCGGCGGGCCCACTCAATTGCGGCGCAAGGGGGCATCAACGCTGCAAAAAACTATCAGGGTGATGGCGACTCTGTACGAAGACTTTTTTATGACACCATTAAAGGCGGTGACTTTCGTGCTCGGGAAGCCAATGTGCACCGGCTCGCAGAGGTCAGCCGAAACATTATTGACCAATGCGTAGCACAAGGCGTGCCCTTTGCCCGAGACTACGGCGGACTGCTCGACAATCGTTCATTCGGCGGTGCGCAGGTCAGTCGAACTTTTTATGCGCGGGGTCAAACCGGCCAACAACTTCTTCTTGGTGCCTATTCGGCTTTAAACCGCGAAATCAATCGCGGCTCAGTGAAAATGTTTGCACGCACGGAAATGCTCGATGTCGTGATCGTTGATGGCAAAGCGCGCGGTATTATCGTAAGAAATTTGGTGACTGGTGAAATCTCCTCACACTCAGCTCACGCCGTTATTCTCGCAACGGGTGGCTACGGCAATGTTTTTTACCTCTCAACAAATGCTAAAGGCTGCAACGTCACCGCGACCTGGCGGGCATACAAAAAGGGCGCTGGATTTGCTAATCCTTGCTACACACAGATTCACCCCACCTGTATTCCTGTCAGCGGTGACTACCAGTCAAAATTAACGTTGATGTCGGAGTCTTTGCGCAATGACGGACGAGTGTGGGTTCCCAAGAAAAAAGGTGACACGAGACCACCTCAGGAGATACCAGAGGCCGATCGAGATTACTATTTGGAACGTAAATATCCTAGTTTTGGTAACCTTGCTCCTCGTGATATTGCGTCTCGTTCCGCAAAAGAAGCCTGTGATGCTGGCCTAGGCGTTGGGCCAGGGGGCCTTGGTGTATATCTCGATTTTGCTGATGCGATTAAGCGTGTTGGTGAAGATGGAATAAGAAAAAAATATGGCAACCTATTTCATATGTATCAAAAGATCACCGCCGAAAATCCTTACAAAACTCCGATGCGCATTTATCCAGCGGTTCACTACACCATGGGTGGTCTTTGGGTTGACTACAATCTTATGAGTAATGTCCCGGGTCTGTTTGTTTTAGGTGAGGCAAATTTCTCTGATCATGGAGCAAATCGACTCGGAGCATCGGCTTTGATGCAGGGCTTGGCTGACGGTTATTTTGTCATTCCCTACACTCTTCCGAATTATCTTGCGGGAGAAAAGCTAGACAAGGTCACGGCCGATGACTCTGCCTTCAAGGCAGCAGAAAACGATGTTAGGACGCGCACAAAGTCTCTACTCGCCATCAATGGCTCGCGAACGGTAGACAGCTTTCACAAAGAGCTTGGCAGAATCATGTGGGACAAATGCGGAATGGCTCGTGATAAGACTGGTCTTGAAGAGGCGCTCACGAAGATTCCAAAGCTTCGCGAAGAATTTTGGCAAAACGTGAAGGTGCTCGGTGAAGGTGACGGTCTAAATCAGGCTCTTGAAAAGGCGGGTAGGGTTGCAGACTTCCTTGAATTTGGAGAGCTGATGTGTCGTGATGCTCTTCACCGTGAGGAAAGTTGTGGCGGTCATTTTAGAACCGAATACCAAACCGAGGATGGTGAAGCTAAACGTAACGACGATGAGTTTTGCTACGCTGGCGTTTGGGAATATCAAGGTCAAAATCAAAAGCCAGCTATTCACAAAGAGCCGCTTGTCTTTGAAAATGTAAAGCTTGCTACAAGGAGCTACAAATAATGGACTTAACACTTCACGTTTGGCGCCAAAAAAACCCTAAAGACTCAGGTCGAATGGAGACGATTCAGGCCAAAGGAATCAGTGAACATGCGTCTTTTCTGGAGATGCTTGATACGGTCAATGAAGATCTTCAGAAAAACGGCAAAGAGCCGATTGCCTTTGATCACGATTGCCGCGAGGGAATCTGTGGCAGTTGTTCGCTTGTGATCAATGGAGAGCCGCATGGGCCGGAATATGGAACAACCGCTTGCCAGCTGCACATGCGTAGCTTTAAGACCGGGCAAAATGTTTTTATTGAACCCTGGCGCGCCAAGGCTTTTCCGGTATTAAAAGATTTGATCGTTGATCGCAGTGCCTTTGATCGTATTCAACAAGCTGGTGGCTTTATAAGTGTTAACACCGGATCACCGCAGGATGCAAACTGCATTCCTATTCCAAAGGAAGATGCAGATAAAGCATTTGATGCGGCGGTTTGTATTGGTTGTGGAGCTTGTGTAGCATCGTGTAAAAATGCGTCACCCATGTTATTCGTAGCCGCAAAGGTCAGTCAGCTTAGTTTATTGCCCCAAGGTAAGCCAGAACGCGAGCGCCGTGTTCTGGCAATGGTTGAGCAAATGAAGAAAGAAGGATTTGGAAACTGCACAAATCAGTATGAGTGTGAAGCCGCTTGTCCAAAGGAGATTTCGGTGGAGCACATTGCGCGGATGAATCGCGAGTATTTCCGTGCGGCCTTGAAAGAGGAGGCCCCAAAGCAAGGGGTTGGCGGGGAATAGTTTGGCTAAACAAGGCGGGATCTTCCCGCCTTTTTTGTTGTAACGGATATAATTGACAATATCCTCTGCAATAGACGATAACCTGTCAAATACTGCAGCTATCCCAAAGACGTTAGGGGGACTAATTTATGGACTATGAAGTGCTTGTTCAGTTGAAAGCCGAGGTTCTTGACCCTGAGGGTCGTGCTATTCACGAAACCCTTCGGGCTCAAGGGATTAAGGATATCGCAGGCGTATCAGTGGCAAAACGCTACGTTGTTCGTCTTGATGCCTCAGCGGCCAATCCTTTGGCCATCATCGAAGACGTGGCTCGTCGCTATTTAGCAAATCCAGTGTCTGAAACTTTTTCGATCAAGAGGCTTGATGCATGAAAGATCGTATGTCGCCGCTTGGGTCAACGTCTGTTGGTGTGATGCAGTTTCCTGGATCAAATTGCGACGCTGATTGTATCGATGCTCTGAGTCGCCACCTATCCGTAAAGGTTGTGCCGGTTTGGCACCAGGCTCATGATCTTCCTAAAGTGGACGCGATTTTGATTCCAGGTGGATTTAGCTTTGGCGATTACCTGCGATCAGGGGCTCTAGCGTCTCATGCGCCGATCATGTCTAGGGTCAAGGAGTTTGCGGCTCGTGGTGGCGCCATCCTTGGCATATGCAATGGTTTTCAGATATTGGTTGAGAGTCAGTTGTTACCAGGTGTTTTACTTAGAAATCTCTCGCGCAGGTTCGTTTGTAAGCAAGTGAATTTGATTGACTCAAAACAACGGCGCCTGCGGATGCCGATAGCTCATGGTGAGGGTCGATTTTGGATTAACGAGCAGGGTCTGTCTCGTCTTGAGGATACGGGTTGTGTGGCCTATCGGTATGTTGATGAGGATGGCGAAAGTACTCAGGACGCAAATCCAAATGGCTCCGTGGCAAATATTGCAGGGGTGTTCTCTCCGAATAAAAAAGTTCTTGGCTTGATGCCTCATCCGGAACGAGCTACCGATACGGTCATGGGTGGTTCCACTGATGGTGTTTTGGTGCTTCGAGAGTTTTTGGAACAAATTTAAAGACTGATAGAAGGGTTTTCGGTATGACGTCTGAACAATATGATCATCACAGGTCTCAAGCAACAGGAATATCATTATCGGAAGCGGTGAAGGCAACAACTCTTCCGAAAGCTAACCGCATTAATGTGACCGACGAAGGCGAACTTCTTGGGTTGTTGAAACGCCACAAAATCAGTGATGAAGAATTTAAAACGGTTATGGCCATCACGAATCAACCCCCCACCATGTCTGAGTTGGGTGTTTTTTCTGCGATGTGGTCTGAACACTGTAGTTACAAGAGTTCGCGCTTTCATCTTAAAAGGTTTCCGACAACAGGACCTTCCGTAGTGGTAGGGCCAGGCGAGAATGCTGGGGTTGTGCGTCTTCACGGTCATTTGTGTTTGGCGTTTAAGATGGAGAGTCATAATCATCCAAGCTATATCGAGCCATACCAAGGTGCGGCAACTGGAGTTGGAGGAATTCTTCGAGACGTTTTTTGTATGGGAGCTCGTCCGATCGCAAATCTAAACTGCTTGCGATTTGGTGATCGGTCTCATGAGCGCACGAGCTATCTTGTGCCGCGCGTCGTAAAGGGGATTGGTGATTATGGAAATTGTGTAGGTATTCCCACTGTTGGGGGAAGTCTGTCCTACGATAAAAGCTATGACGGCAATTGTCTTGTCAACGCCATGACGGTGGGCGTGATACGAGATGACAAGATTTTCAAAGGCTTTGCCTCCGGTGTTGGCAATTTTGTGGTTTATGTGGGTAGCGCTACTGGGCGTGATGGTATTCACGGGGCCACAATGGCCTCGGACTCATTTGCTGCTAAGTCATCTAAACAGGAAACGACAGTTCAGGTTGGTGATCCTTTTGCAGAAAAGCTTCTTTTAGAGGCGACGTTGGAAGTTCTTGATCGAAATTTGGTGGTTGGTATTCAGGATATGGGTGCTGCTGGTCTTACGTCGTCTTCTTTTGAGATGGCAGGCCGAGCTGGTAACGGTGTTTATATCAACCTTGACAAGATTCCGGTACGGGCTAAGGAGATGTCGGCTTATGAAATTTTACTTTCAGAAAGCCAAGAACGAATGCTTATGGTTGTTGAACCACAACATTGGGCGCAGCTGTGCCAGGTTTTACAGAAATGGCAATTAGCTCATGCTGTCGTTGGTGTTGTCACGGATACAGGGCGCATGCAGATAAGTTATAGGGGACATCTTGAGGTTGATCTTCCCGTTGCTCCACTGACAGATCGCGCGCCGGTTTATCAGCGTCCTCTAGCTGATCAGCCTTCCTCGAAGCAGCCATCAAAGGATTTACTGGCAGTCGTTACAAAACTTGCGGCAGATGGCGGTTTTTTTACGGAAACATTTTTAGATGCTTTGAAAGATACTGGATCCAAGCAGCCTATTTTTGAGCAGTATGACAGGCATATTGGCACAAAATCAGTCCTGGGACCAGAACATGGTGGTGCAGCCGTCATGTGGATTCGGTCTGATGAAACAAAAGACGTGCCGTGGCTTGGTGCTGCCATGGCAGCTGGCTGTAACGAAAGACGCGTAAAGAACAGACCACTCATAGGCGCAGCAGAGGCCGTGTTGAAGTGTGCTCGCCAGTTATGGGCCGCCGGAGGCGAGCCTTTGGCAATTACAGACTGTCTTAATTTCGGAAACCCCGAGCATCCAGATGTGATGCGTGAGTTTAGCGACAGTGTAGATGGAATTACAAAAGCCTGTACCGAGCTTGAGGTTCCTGTGGTGAGTGGGAACGTTAGTCTTTACAATGCCACAGGGGTGAAGAACATTCACCCGACACCCATGATTGGCATGGTGGGCCGGGTCAATGATGTGCGATCTGTGACGCCTTCCATTTGCGTCAGTGATGCATCGTCTGTGCTCTATATGCTTGCTCCAGCCCAGGTGAGTGTGTCGTTTGTTGCTAGTCTGGCGGCAAAAATTCATGGGATCGCAGCTGATGATGGTTGGATTGAAGACATCAATTGGCAGTCGGAAAGAAGTTTAGCCCAATGTCTACAGAAGATGAGAGACAAGGGCGTGCTTGCTGCGGTACGTGATATTGGTGAGGGGGGTGCTTTGGTGTCTGCAACAAAAATGCTTGCTGGGGTGATGCTTGAAGCCGTCAGCTTGGACTTACGGGCGACGACATCGCAGGAGGCTCTCGGCGAGGGAGGTGCTCGTTATTTGGTTCAGGTGAAGAGTGGCTCTGAGGCAGACGCATCACAGATCGCGGCTTCTTTCAATCTAACGTTTAAGCCTTTTTTAGACATCCACAAGGATGACAGGCGAGTTCTTCGTGGTTTCTTTGGCGAGATCTCTTTGGTGAAAATAGCCTCGGCCTTTCGTGCCGCCCAACCGATTGGGGGTTGAGCATGTTTTTAGATGCTGAAAGCAAACTTCGCGAAGAGTGTGGTGTCGCTGGCGTGTTTGGCTTAGAAGATGCTAGCCGGCTAATTTATTTGGCGTTGTTTGCGCTGCAGCATCGGGGCCAGGAGGCTGCAGGGATTGTAACGTTTGATCGCTCGCCGTTGGAGATGGCAAAAATAAATCTGCATGTCCATAAGGCGTTTGGTCTTGTTGCTGATGGCATCACCGAGCCAGTTTTAGAGCGGCTACGAGGAAATTACGGAGTTGGTCACGTTCGTTATTCCACTCAAGGTGGCGCCTTACTAGAAAATATACAGCCATTTCAGTTTAAAACAATTCTTGGACCAGTGGCGATTGTCCATAATGGTAACTTGACCAATGCTCGTGACATCCGAAAACGTCTTGAAACAACCGGCTCGGTGTTTCAAAGCACGTCCGATACAGAGGTTTTTGTCCATCTTATTGCGCGTAGCGCTTCTGACTCGATGCGTGAGCGGATCGGAGACGCGTTACGCCAGGTGACGGGTGCCTACTCGTTGGCGATTATCACTCCCAATGCAATGTACGCCATTCGCGATCCGCGCGGACTTCGCCCGCTTGTTTTGGGTCGGCGAGGTGGGGGCTACGTTGTTGTCAGTGAGACGTGTGCGCTTGATCTCATGGGGGCCGAGTATCTACGGGATGTAGATCCAGGGGAAGTCATTGAAATTACGGCTGACGGAATAACATCCTGGTACCCTCAGCAGCGTCAAGCCTTGGCGTTTTGCAGCTTTGAGCCCATCTATTTCGCCCGTCCCGATAGTTTGTTGTACGGTCAGTCTATCTATCTGCGTCGTCGTCGTATCGGTGAGGTTTTAGCGGAAGAGTGTCCCGCAGAAGGTGATGTTGTGATCCCGATACCTGATAGTGGTGTCGGGATGGCGGAAGGTTTTGCCATTCGATCTGGAATTCCCATGGCGATGGGGCTTGTGCGAAACCACTATATTGGTCGAACCTTTATTAAGCCAAGCCAGTCGGACCGAGACTTTGGTGTTCGCTTGAAGCTAAACCCTGTGCGCAGTGTATTAGACGGTAAGCGGATCATTGTTGTTGATGACTCTCTTGTTCGAGGCACCACGGCGGCTCGTATCCTTAGACTATTGAAGGATGCAGGGGCGCGCGAGATTCATTTTCGTGTCGGAGCCCCGCCAATTACGCATAGTTGCTACTACGGGGTAGATACTCCGGATCGAAAAAACCTCATGGCAGCCCAAAACACTGCGACGGAAATCAGGAAGGTTCTTGAGGCCGATAGTCTTGGCTTTATTTCTCCAGGCGGTCTGCGTAAAGCGCTGGAGGAAAGCGAAGGAAAGTCGTATTGTATGGCATGCTTTACAGGTCATTACCCGGAGGATACGGGCGTACCTGTTATTGAGCGACAACCAACAGATGGGGCGGGGCCAGGGTTGTTTGCAAAAAAATAAACTAGCACAATAGAGGGCAAATCATGCGCAAAGATGGACGAACCTCCCGGCAGATGCGGCCGGTACGAATTACTCCTGACTTCACAAAAAACGCGACGTCAAGTGTCCTTGTTGAGTTTGGTGACACAAAGGTTTTGTGCACCGTGTTTGCCGAAGATGGGGTTCCAAGTTTTCTTCGGCAAGCAAGCCCACCACAAGGGTGGTTGACGGCTGAATATTCAATGCTACCAGGAGCGACCCTATCGCGATCAAAAAGAGAGCGTCAAAGTATTGGCGGTCGAACACAAGAGATTCAGCGTCTGATCGGCCGCGCCTTGCGCGGTGTGATCGAACTTACGGCTTGTCCTGAGGTTACGTTTACGATTGACTGTGACGTGTTGCAAGCTGATGGTGGTACTCGAACAGCGTCTATTACGGGGGCCTATGTGGCCTTGAAGATGGCGTGCGATAAACTGCTGCGCCAGGGAAAACTGAGACGAAACCCGATGACCGACGGTGTTGCGGCGGTATCGATTGGAATTTCCAATGGGCAGCTGCTCTGTGATTTGAATTATGTGGAAGATAGCACGGCGGAACTTGATATGAACGTCGTGATCACCCATAGCGGTAAGTTTTTGGAGATTCAAGGAACTGCTGAGAAAGGTTCTTTCACAAAAGACCAGGTCATGGCCATCATGGATCTTGCTGAGGAGGCTTTAGGTCCGGTATTTGTTGCACAGACTCAGGCGGCAGACGGGATGATTGCAGAGGTTTAAAGCCAAAGCTGCAAGTCTAATGTACGCTCGTCTAAACGTTTAGTTTAGAAGGGCGAGTAGGCGAGACCCATCAAAATAGATCCACAAAAAGACAAGGATGCCCACCAAAAGCGACACGGTAAGTCCCTGGCGTAGTCGCCTCGACCATGAGGTTTCGCCCATGAGGTGGCGTAATTCGTCTGTTGCCAACGGGTCTTCAGATTGTTTTTTGTTCCCCTTTTTTGTTCTCGGTGTTAGCGACAGGTGAGATCCTTTTGGATCCTCCTGACGTGGGTCACGGTGGCGGGGTGCAGCACCGTTTTGCCGATCTCTTTGCGCTTCTTTGGGTAAGTCTGCTGAGGTATTTACAGCCGGTGCGTTGTCGACTCTTGTGGCTTCGCCTGCTTGGTTGGTCAAGACGGTTTTAGTGAATTGCCGAGCTGATGGGTTGGCTCCGGGAAAATGTATGTCGATGGCTTGATGCAATTCAACCAGGACACGGGCAACGACCGTATGTTCATCGGTGGGCTGAAATTCAAGGATGCGACTCATGCTTGTAAATATTCCATAGTTACGTGATTTGTTGCTGAGAATCCTGAGACCAGGCCGTTGGCTGAAATCACCTTCAAAGTTTGGTTGGTGATCTAAAGTTCATGCTCCCCGTGGATATGCCCCTGCCAAATCTTAACTCACCGATCCCTAGAGGTATTATAACATGTTTACTGTTCTCTTGTTTGTTTAGTGTGTGGAGGTTGCGCTGGTTAGGCGCAGTCTTGTTGAGCAACCTGCGGGCTTTGTGGGTCAGACTTGTGGTCATCCCCAGCGCCTTTAGGCGTGTCGGGGCTCTGTAAGGCATAAGTCGGATGCTCGAAAATGGCCAGACTCGCAAAAATTAAGAGTAAAAATCAAATCCAACTATCCTTTGAATTTTTACAAACAAACTGTCTAAGGTCCACAATGGTACACGGTAACTTTGTGCAATAGTTGCAATCAAACAATCCACAGTCGAAATGGTCAATCCTTCTTTTCTGCACCTAAAATAGTTCCAAGCCGTCAGTTCCCAATGACGTTCACGTACTGGCAAAATTTGAAAGCCATGGAAAGCATCCCAAAGCCGATCAAACTCCCGCTGCGTCCGCGCTCCCTGACACACCTCAGTCTGAATGGGGTTCGTGTAGCAAACTATATCCTGGCCGTTGATGATCGAAGATAGCTTTTCCCTGGATTTACCGTTGGGCTTGGACGAGTCGATCCATACGGAGCTGTCAACCAGCACGCTCATTTCGACCTCTCATTTTATCAAGATCACCTTCAAAAAAGTCCGTTCCAAGAAGATCATCCATCGCTTGTCGTCGCGACTGAGCAATTAAGGCGTCTAAGGCGTTATCTAAAAGTTCACGCAATGTGCGAGATTTAGATAGCTTTTTTGCAGTTTCAACTTTGGACATATCTAATTCTACAGAGGTTTTCACAAACCCTCCTTTATATAAAATATGCCCCTTTCAGATATAAAAGTCAATCCTGTTGGGCAATCTCATGTCATTGCCAGCGCGACGCCTGGCGAAGTCATCCCCAGACGAACGAAGTGAGTCGTCGGAGATCTGCACGACGCACCGGAGTTTTATAGTGTAATGGCACTTGAAGAATACAAACATTTATTGATTTGTGACAGGATATGTAAAAGAACCAGAACTTATTCATTAGGATTTGAATGTCTACACTTAGCCCCGAAAACCTCCAGCACCTTACAGAGTCTTCAAAAAAGCTGTACGAGAAACTACGCGACAATCGACCCGAATTGCTTGGATACTGTGAAATCGAAGACAGAGACAACAAGTCCATTTTGCTTGTAAAGATTCCTTCGCCTAAAAACGATCCTCGATGTGAAATCATCCTGAGCTTTGAAAATGACGACGATGATATAACTTTGTTTTTCGGCGAATGGCACTCGCATGGTTGGGAGTTGTTCCTTCCTACGCACGAGCCGATCGAAGAATATGTTGAATTGTTGGATTTCGTATCACTCATTCAGGCAGACACGTTCTGCCTCCTATACGAGCTCAGCGAGAACCCAAAAGTAGCTGATCTTATTGGAAATCCTCAGATCATAGATATGCGAAACGAAGATTCTATCCTGGAGGCGCTTACGAATAAGTATTCCAGTGGCCGTGTTAAGCTGAAATCATGGAGCGGTAAGAGAGATCGTGTCTTGACGGTTGAAAACTACAAACTCAAGTGACAATAGTATCAGCCAATAA
The DNA here is from genome assembly GCA_044360315.1 of Oligoflexales bacterium. Taxonomy (GTDB): domain Bacteria; phylum Bdellovibrionota_B; class Oligoflexia; order Oligoflexales; family RGVZ01; genus CAMDKS01. The sequence goes on along the minus strand of JBIKKO010000052.1, from coordinate 899 downwards.
CGCGACATTTTCAAAATATAGTGTTTGCTGATGCTGGCCATTAATTTAAACAGTGCACTTAAACAAATTTGATCAAGACCCTTGAATTTGCCAAAAGATTTGACCGTTGACTTCATCTTGACGCTGACAGCCCGGCCACAAGGCCGACGCCACGGCGATGGCCTTGGCGATACCGGCAGTTATTAATTGATACGCCTCAGAGTCAACTCGCAGCGGATGCAAGAAATCGATCGACCACCGCAGTCACTTGAAAGTACGACCCCATCATCACTGACCTTACTCCATGACACTGACTTCCAGCCTGCGTTGGAAGACCATATTGAGGACAATCCGCCTTGATCGAAACGAAAGTCTTCACCGCTAAAATACCCCTCACCGTAAATCGACCATTGGGACTGTTCCCAAGAGAACACCTTTGATCCTGCCTTTGTGGCTGTGACGAGCAACGCATTAGCGCCGTGCCACTCATCGTCAGATTGGCTAACTGTGCGAGACTCGTAGAAAATAACAATCCGATCGGGTCGGATCTCGCTGTTTTGACACTTGCCTGCTGAAACATTAAATATTCCGGTGTAAGGCTGAAACTCTACTGGAGTTTCGGCAAACGCGGGCGAAGAAGCCAATACGAGACAGGCAGTCATCACGAAATTTTTCACGAGAAACCCAGCTTTTCCCTTAATTTTCATACATACCCCATACTGTGATTTATTCTAAACGGCTTCGACTAGATTGCGGAAACTAGCAAAAAATTATAGTTTAAAAAAGTTAAATATATTAAATTTATAAGTAACAAATTTTTATTAAAGAGATCGCAAATGGATATTCACCCCTTCTTTACCCTTGCCCCTTTCAAACCGAAAAAGGCGGCGCTCGTTGAATTACCAGCGCCGCCTTTTTGA